>JAMQPH010000315.1 GCA_023717605.1 Pyrinomonadaceae bacterium | reverse complement strand
CGTCAAAATGAAGAAGCTCGGCTTAGTCGTACTCGTGATACTTGCGGCAACGGTGTCGTTTGCTGTCATCTCAGTTTACGCGCAAGCATCGTTGTCGTCGTGGCCTTTCTTTGTTGAAGTGACTGCTAACATCAACGCGCCCGGAACATACGACGTCGTCCTGCCTTTGGAAGTGATGGACAAGGCGCGTGAAGATCTGGCCGATCTGCGAATCTACGATGCCAACAGCCGTGAAATACCGTACGCACTTCGCATTCGAAGAGAGTTTGACGACAAACGAGAAATTGGTGCGCAGGTTTTTAACCGCGCAATCGTCGGCTCATCAAGCGAAGTGTCCGTTGATCTGGGCGAGAATCCAGGTGAACACAACGAAGTTGAGATTCAAACTATCGGAAAGAACTTTCGGCGACGGGTCGAAGTCGAGGGCAGCGACTCGGGCAGGGAGTGGCGGATGCTGGAGACCCGCGGCGTGCTTCTTAATTTTGAGGCGCAGAATAGGGCGGTCGAGTCGAGCCGCGTCACCTACCCGACCAGCAGATACAGATACTTGCGTGTGAGAGTTCTTCGCGATGAGGTGACTGACGACAAAGCGCCGGAGATTAGTGGAGTGAAAGTGCTGATGGCGGTGCGCGCGATGGGCGAGCTAACCACTTGGGGCGTGTATGTTCCTCCATATCAACTACTCCGTAACCAGGGAGCACATGCTTCGGTTTGGACAATTGACCTCGGCGCTCGAGTACCTTGCGACCGTCTCACACTCGAGATTGAGGATCCCTCCTTCTCACGCCCGTTTCAAATTGAGGCCGTTGACGACTCCCAGAACGTACGGTTGATTGCGACAGGTGAACTAGCGCGACACGTTGGCGAGGAGGCAAAACCGCTGGTGATCACGTTCGACCGTGAGGAGCATGCACGAAAGCTGCGTCTGCAGATCACCGATTACAGTAACCCCACACTCTCGATAACTTCGATTCAAGCCAGTGCTCCCGCGCGCCAGCTTGTTTTTGAGTTGAAGGAAGCGCCCGCCCCACCGCTACGGCTGTATTTCGGCAATCCCAAAGTCACTGCACCACACTACGACTTCGAAAAAGAGCTGCCATCCAGGTTATCAACCGAACCGAGCTCCCAAAGCCAACAGCCCGGTCGGGGTGTTGGACCGATCCACAGCACGGTTGGCAGTGTGATCACGAATCCTGAATTCGAGCCCGAGCCGCTGCCACTCACGGAACGCGTTCCCTGGTTGATTTACCTCGTACTCACGGCTTCGAGTGTCGCACTGGCACTCATTCTCTTCAGCCTTGCCCGCACCACGTTGCAAACCGAGCCGCAACAAACGGAATAATGGGAACAGAAGGAATATAGGCGTATATAAAACCTATAACTATCTCGTCGAGCACCAAGGTAGTTTGACCAGCAAGATGGACTAGTGCTATAGAATTGGCCACGCGGTTCTTGTTCATAGGATCGTTTTACCCGCAAAGTCGATTCCCAGAGTCGTCGTTAGAGGCTTGCCTAAGCAGCTGCGGTCTGACGCTTAGTCATTTCACAAAGATTTTCGCATAGATTGTAGATCTTAAGAGTTAGGAGTTGCCCCGCTTTGGCTCTTGTCCCCCGTGCGTCTGCGCGACTCGCGCGGCAGTTTGTTCACATCCTTCTTATCTGCGGACTGCTAAGCTGTATTTCAGCTTTCGCCGGTGCACCTGTACTCACGTCGATCGAGGTGGCGGCGACGACTCCTCCAACATTCCAGTGGTATAGAGGCAACACCCACACCCACACAACCAACAGCGATGGCGATAGCTCACCCTTAGACGTAGCTAGTCATTACAAGAATCTGGGTTATAACTTTTTAGTAATCAGCGACCACAATCGCTTGACGGAAGTTGACGACCTGAATGCTGCACTCGGTGTCCCTGGTCAGTTTCTGGTTATGAAGGGCGAAGAAGTCACGGACTACTACAACGGAAGTCCGGTGCACATAAACAGCCTTAACAATCAAACCGTTGTTTTACCCCAACATGGCAGCGACGTGGTTAGTACGATTGAGAATAACTCTGCCGCGATCCGGCAAGCGGGAGGCCTGCCTTACATCGCTCATCCTAACTTCCGTTTTGCCGTCAGCGCCGACGACTTCAGGAACGTTGCCGGCACCGCGCTATTCGAGATCTACAACGCTCATCCCGTGGTTAACAACGACGGTGACGCAACCCATCTTTCAGTCGAAGCTACGTGGGACGCTGCGTTGTCGAGCGGAAAGTTGCGTTACGGTATTGCCGCCGACGATGAACACACTCTAACTAACGTGTCGGGCGCATTGCCGGGCCGCGCCTGGGTTATGGTCAGGGCGAGCAGTCTGGATCCTGACTCGATTACAGACGCAATGCAGCGCGGAGATTTTTATGCGAGCACGGGAGTTATGCTGCAGGATTATCAAGTAGGCGCTAGCGGTATCAGTATCACCGTAGATAATAACTTGAGTGGACCAACCACGATTGATTTTATCGGCAAGAATGGTCGCTTACTTCAACGGAACTCGACCAGCACGGCTGCCTACACATTCACCGGCGACGAGATGTATGTACGCGCGAAGGTTGTCAACACCTCCGGACAGGCGGTTTGGACCCAGCCGGTCTTCACTGCCAGACTGAATGCCAGCAATGCGATCTTGAATGCGGCGTCGTTCGGTAATGAGCCGCAGATTAATAAAACAGTGGCTCCCCACAGTATCGCCGTCGCGTCTGGTCTTGGTCTTGCACGCGCCACCTTGCAAGCCGAACGTAATTCTGACGGTTCCTTTCCGACGACGCTGGGAGGCACCACGGTAACAGTCAGTGGACGAGCGGCCGCGATCTACTACGTCTCTACGACGCGAGTGAATTTCCACGTACCTGATGAAACGGAACCTGGCCCGGCCGAGGTTGTGATTACCAATGCCGACGGCGTTCAGATGCGGAGCCAGATCATTGTAGAGAACGTTGCGCCCGGCATCTTTACTGAAGACGGGAGCGGACGCGGGGCCGCTGTTAAGTTTGAGACGACGAGATTGCTGCCTCAATTGTTCTTCCCAAATGACGGTTTGCGCCGCTTCTTCATCTACGCAACGGGCGTGCGTGCTGCGGCGCAAGTCACCGTCCTGGTTAATGGCCAGCCGGCAACGATCGAAGCAGTAAGAGGATGTTACCGCCTACCGGGTCTTTACCAGATCAACCTTGCGCTTCCGGCTCACGTAATAGTCACAAGCGGTATGACGCTGGTCCTGAAAGCGGATGGCAAGGATAGTAATGCGACTGTTCTGCAGTTCTGAACACGCAAAGACGCATCAAAGGTGGCAAAGACGCAAAGAAGAGTAGGGGCGAAATCAATAATCCGGAGAGACATTCCTTTCACAACTCAACTCTGCTATCACATCCCTTCTTCTTTGCGTCTTTGCCCCCTTTGCGTCTTTGCGTGACCCCCCGACGGACATCACTCAGCATCCTCATAATCCTGGTACGGACTCTCGCCAATCGTTCGATGAGTGTCTAGCCACGCCGCCACCTGACCCGGTTCGGAAATATTCCCGTTCAGCACTTCTCGAATCAAGCTGCGTGTCAACACAGTGTTAAATGGAGGGTTGTAGGGCAACGTAGTTTTCTGACCCGCGAGCTTGATCATAAAGGGTACCCGGTGTTCCACTCGCTCTCCTTGAACCATCTGATCTGAAGCCGTCCAGAAAAAGTGCTTACGCCAGTAGTCGGATCGCCACCAGTGATCGGATGAGATCACGACACTCGTGCTGTCCCAGGTGCCTGCCTGCTCCATTTTTTGACGCAAATCACCGAGCGCACGATCCGCAAGTGCCAGACTGTCGAGATAACTTCCCTCTTGTGTCACGGTAAGATCCCCTTTGGCACGATCGTAGATGTAAGGAGGGTGCGGCACCGGCAAGTGAATAAAGAGCAACCCAAACTCCTGATTTGCGACTGCATCCTCAGCTTGCCGCATCAGCGTAAGGTAGTCGGCGAGAAACTCCGACCGGTAATCCCTCGTTTCTGCCGGTAACAACCTGGCCCTGATCCTCGCCGTGAACGGTAGCAACCTTAGTAAGTCGCTGTTTTGCCGAATAAGATTCTTCTTCAGGCTCAGTTTTGTCGGATCAATTCTTTGAGTCGCCGCTTCCCAACGACAGCTTGTCAAATGATCTCCGATGACACGGCAGTAAGGGTTATACCAACCCACTAAGGCTGTGTTGAGTCCGGCCGCGCGTGCGTCGGAGAAAGTGTCAGGCTCAGTACTCCAGTTGACAGTTTCGTTACGCGCGGCGATCGTGACCAATAGTTCGCCAGGGTCGATCGGTTTGACGGCCGAGATCAATTGTCCGGTCAGTAACGCCGGAATCGACTGTGACGTATGTCCTGCCGGCGGAAAAGCATTTGTCGCAACTAGCGCCTCCGCACGCACTCGGTCGAACTCGGGCAAACTCAGACCTGCAGGTCGTCCTGAGAAGGCCAGGTGTTCATCCATCTCGTCAAAGACCAACCAAAGAACGCGCGGTCGCGGGCTCGTGCTGGGGTTGAAGGCCGTCGTTGCAGTTCGTTCGCGGGAAACCGATCGTCCATACTTCACTGCGAGCCAGCTTGCCTGCGTCAATCCCAGCACTCCGAAAGGGGACAAGATCAACACAATCATAGCCGCAGCCCGTGCAACCCTGTCCAGGCCGTAGCGCTTGATGGCGAACGCGATCAAGGAGAGCACCAGGAAAACCGCGACAATGTAGCCTGCCCGGCCTAGTAAGAGACGCAAGTGAGATGTGCTGAGGCTATCGAATTGGGCCTGAATATTGTTAAGGGCACGCAGAAAAACCAACAAGAATAAGGCCTGCCCGAATTTCACCCAGTTCGAGCCGCCCAACCGTCTTAGCAGATAAAACCCAGTAAGAAAGATCAACGCGAGTAGCAAGACGTTAATGACTAACGCAGCGAGGGCAACGTAGCCGGGATACTGTTTCCAGTAATACAGATAAGATAAACCCTGTGGGCTGAGCACCTCCCTCCAGGCGTTGAAAAAGCAGAGATTCGAGAGGGAGAAGGCGAGGATCCAGTGTCTAGGCATCTGCGTGCCCGCTCCGTTTGTTGAGGAGATAAAGCGAACGGGTCTGATTGAGGTGCTCTACTCGGACCGGTTCAAACCAACGCGCGGCGGCCAACTCAAAGGTTTCTCTGGTCAACCCTGTGAATAGGTCGGCCCGACCTCGTACCAGGTGGCGAAACATGGGATCCTCGGGCGCCACGAATTCAATGATCAGATTCTTCGACGTGAGTTCGGCGGCTAGTTCTAAGATCGCGGAGAGTGGTATCTGCTCCATCACCAGCATGTGATGCAAGACTGCCAGCATCAGGACCGCGTCGAATCTGCCGCGGGATCGATCGAGAAAAGAAGGACACTCCTCGTTTCGCCAACCAAAGGCCGGTGTGGGCCGCGCCAGATTGACGACCAAAGGCAGAATGTCCAAGTCGTCAGCCGCTGCGCGTTTCCAGACAGTGCCGACCACTCCCGGGTCCTGATCAATCGCGACAACGCTCGCTCCATTCCGGGCGGCCAGCGCGCTGAAATATCCTGTGTTGCAACCTACGTCTAAGAGGCGTTGCGGTCTAGTCTCAGCCAACATCCCTGCGACGCATCTCTCTTTCGTCTGCAGATACTCCGCTGAGAAAAACTTGTTCGGAGTCATGTAATCCGACCAGTCAGAAGTGCCTCCAGCGACTGGTTCAACCTTCGCCAACTGGCGACGAAGTCTCTTCAGCTGCTGCTCCAGGATGAACCGCGCCCGCTGAGGATCGCTCAGTCTTTTAGGCTGATAGATTGATTCGTCATCCAGCGGTTGTTTCTTATTCAGCCAGGTGGGAATAGAAACCATGGACAAAAAGAGCGGCGATAGTTTCCGTAGTGGCCCGGCCAACCGGGCGACCTGTGAAGGCTCAAGGCCGTCGCGGTTGACAGTAAGAAGCTGATCCAAGCGCAGCCCGTAATACTTGTTCACCAGGAGAGGAAGAAGGATCGTCTGCACAAACTGATTGAAGGGTAACCAGGTTGGATCGTTTGGGTCGCGCCGTTCGAAGGAAAGGAGATCTACAAAGACTGGACGCCAGCCGGAGAATAGTATGTTGTAGGGCGTTGCATCCTTAATCAGATAGCTCTCGGAGAGGGTCGCTTCAGCCAGATCGAGTGTCAGTACACCCGCTGCGTAAAGCATTTCAGGCGGCCACTCGTAAGGAAAGCTCCGCACGGCGATGCGCTCGTGCTCGACCAATACCTGTTCTTCGTGGGAGTTTGGTAGGTCTACTATCTCTGGCCGTTGGAACAGAGCCGCGTCTGTCGCCCTGTCCAGCACTTTGGTCTTTACTAACCGGCCGGCGGAGGTGAAGTCCCTGGCGACGCGCGTTGCCAGAAAAGTCTGAAGCTCCGTTGCCCTATCGCTGTTGACCAGGCGGAGCACGCGGTCTTCGAGTAGCAAGAGACGACCTGAAGGGTCGCGAAAAGAGGCACTCGCCTGCGCTCGGTTTCGACTAATTGTCTCCGCCGCCTTACTGCTCGCCATTGTCAGGCCGCTTCCGCCGCGACAGAAAACCCTTGAAACGACGGAAGTAAAACATTCCGCCGAAGATCCCAGCGAGCAAGAGTTGCCAGATCAGCGTCCCATACCCGGGATCGGTGTAAATGAAGTTGTAGAAAACTAAGAACTGTGTGAGTAAGGTTGTTGAGGTAGCTGGATCACTTCCGCTAAGGAACATCTTCCCCCCCGTTCTGGATGTTGCGGAATTGTGTTAATCCCGCAATTGCCCGTGGCTCGATATTGGTCCAGGCTGCGCGGGGGGAACGGGCCTGGAAACGCCGCCGATTTTCTGTTAGACGCAGTAGTTAAGCAGATGGGTCAATTTTGTTTTAGGTTGCCCGTTGTTTAGTCACCGGGATGGTCGCTGCCGAGGGGACTTTGAAGGCAAACCTCTTCAAACTACCTGATAAACCTGAATCGACGTCTCGCACCCGGACTTGAACCTGGCCCATTGGGATTGCTTCGGTGAGAGCGTCATCGCGGTGGACGGCGTCCCAGACCATTTCCGAGATCAGCAATTGAGATCCAAGAAGGTTGAAACACTCAAACCGCCGATCTGGGCGTAACACATTGGCTGCAAAGTGGGCCACCATGCGCCGCGAGCGGGAAAAGCGCAATCACGGTTGTACCCACTAGTCACCGACCACAGCAATCCGACGCTCTCGATAACTTCCATCCAGGCCAGTTGTTCCAGTGCGGTTATCAACTCAACCGGGGTCCGCAAGGGGGCCGGACGCTGAGGCCGAATTGCTTCGTCTCTAGCAGCATACTTGCTAGAATAGCTAACCGGAACTACTGTAGAGATAATGTGTGCTGATTCGTAGGCTGCCGAAAGCTTAACAGCTGCGACTGATCAGTAGATCCTATTTAGATTCCGGCTTTTTTCACAAATCCAGGAATTCCCACGAAGAGTTCTTCCCAGGTAGGCGCAATTAATCCCGCAGGTTCTGTTTGATCAAGCAGGAAGCATTCACTGCAGTTTTCGTTTGCGGGACTTTTTCCCAAAGATACAAGCGGAAAACGTGAAATAAGCCAACTAGCAGGGGTGCGCTTCATTCGTTTACAGACAATGAAAAGGGAAAAACCATGAACAAGTTCCTTTTGTTATCAGTTTCAGTCGTTCTGGTACTGCTCGTCGCCTTGGCGAATGAGGCAAAAGCACAGACTGATGCGCAGGTTCTAAATAAGGTTGCCGCCGACATTAGAAGCAGCCTGCCTGAGACGATTGGCGACGTGGAGTTTACGGACGCGATCTCGTATTGTTCGGCTGGCTGTCAGGGCAACAATGCCACGAGTTTTCTTGGGATTACGGGTAGGACTCCGAATCTGGTTAGGCAAAACGTTTCGATAGGTCAACTGGAGCTGTCTGTAAAGCCTCAGATGTTAAAGGGCTACTGTACCTCTGAGGCGAAACAGAGAAACATTGGCAGTACAGTCACTATCTACGACATGTACAACGCCTTAATCGGCTCCTTTTTCGTCACGCCCGCCGATTGTCCCGCAAATGTCACACCAAACGTGGCGCAGACGACGCCATCACAACCTGTCTCACAAGATGCGCAGTTTCTGAATGACTTTGCAGCGGCAACAAGAAAGGATCGGGGGAAGACGATTGCCAACGTGGAGCTTACAGACGCGAGGTCGTATTGTTCGGCTGGTTGTCAGATCAACAATGCCACGAGTTTTCTTGGGATTACGGCTAGGACTCCGAATCAGGCTAAGCAAAACGTTTCGATAGGACAACTGGAGCAGTCTGTAAAGCCCCAAATGTTGACGAAATACTGTAACTCTCCTGCGAACCAGAGAAAAATCGGCGTTACATTTTCTATCTACGACATGTACAACGCTCACATCGGAGACTTTTACGTCACGCCCAACGATTGCTTCGTAAGTGTAACGCCAAATGTGACGGCAAACGTGGCCTCGAACACTTCGGGCACATCAGTTGAAGATCAATATTGGGATGCGGTTAAGAATAGCTCACGCGTCGGGGACTTTCAGGCTTATCTCAATCAATACCCGTACGGACAATACGCACCGATCGCGCGCCTGCGAATAAACCAGCTAGGCGGTTCCGTTAGTTCAGGATCAACTCCGAGCGCCGGCAGCACTTCGCCTGTGACTTCCGCGACCTCCACCGTCGAACAGCAATATTGGGATGTGGTCAAAAGCAGTTCGCGAGTCGAGGACTTCCAGAACTATTTGAGGGATTATCCAAATGGACAATTTGGGCCGATCGCACGACTCAAGATATCTCAACTTGGTGGAAACGCGCCGACGAATCCACCGGTCAATTCAACGGCAGAAGAGCAATACTGGGATAGCATTAACAATAGTCAGCGGGCGCAGGATTTCCAGAGCTATCTCAATAATTATCCAAATGGAAAATATGCAGCGCTCGCCCGTCTGCGAATAAGCCAACTCGGCGGAAACACAACGCAGTACTCCCCTGTCGTTTCGGCTGTGGAAGAGCAATATTGGAACAGTGTCAGAAATAGCCAGCGTCCACAGGATTTTCAGGACTATCTGAATAACTATCCCAACGGACAGTATGTGTTGGTCGCCCGACTCAGGATTAATCAACTAACTGCGACAAGTCCCGCAAACACTGTCCCGAGCCTCCGGCAACGGACCGTTCCTGAAATTCTTGCCAGTGCCCAATATGGCACACTGAGCGAGATCTTGCCTTTACGGAAAGTTTTCGTGGTGGCAACCAACCTTGATAGCCGGGACATTATCCTTAGGGAACTGCAAGCGCTGCCGAAACTCATCGTGGTCGGCCGCAAAGAGGATGCTGAATTCTTTGTTATTTTTGGGTTAACCGATCAAGCCACGGGAGCTGACGTGGTGGGTAATACAACCCCCTCTAATCAAACCTACCTCGGCGAGATGCTGGTTGTTTCCCCACGTATAGGAATAAACGGCGAACCAGTCCCTCGTATTCTCTGGCGCACGAAAAAGACGCAGAATTTTGACGCAACGGGTCTCACATTCAACCGACCCCCTGCGGTCAACGCGACACGGGAATTCGTGAAGGAGCTGAAAAAGATAAACTATTAGTTTGATTTTGCTCGAAACAATCTTTGGTGGCCAAAGATTGCCGTGCGTTTGCACCAGGCCCGCCGTTGTTGTGCATGAACCGAAATGCGATATTGTCTGTGCCATTCACTCCTCAACTCCTATTTTCTTTAGCAGCGCAATGAATCGAGGGTCGGAACGAAGCCGGTCCGCTTTTGGATCAACTTTGAGGCTCAATAATGACTCTTCGCGCCTCTGGTAACTTTCTTCCAGCCATTTGAAAGCAATATCATTCTCGCCGAGAGCCGCATAGACCAATGCCAATCCACGGTAGAGTTGATCAATCATGAGTTTGTCCTTCTCCACGACTTCAACAATTCTCTTTGCGTCTTCTATTTGTCCTGAAACCCCATAGAGCTGGGCAAGTGCAATCGTAGTTTCGACTTTGTTACCGGTCAGCGTCCCCCAGTTCCGGTTTTCGGCAATAGCTTCATCGAACAGTTCCTTGCCCTGATACGCAAGGGAGAGAAGACGATGGGCCGCAGCGTAATTCGGGTCCAACTCCAATGTTTTTCTTGCCATCTCGATAGTGCCATCGTACTGACGACTGTAATACAGGGTTAATCCCTTGTCCTTGAGTATTGCCCGTGAAACGGGGTCCAACTCCGCCGCTCGTGAAATCATTCGGAGAGCTTCCTCAAGTTTGCCCATACCCAGGAACCATTGGGAATACCAGTGGTACGCCGTTGCATAGTTCGGATTCAATTCGAGCGCAAGCTTGAATTCCTTCTCGGAATTCACCCAATCCCACTTCCTCAACATGAGTAGACTCGCGAGAGACGTGTGGACTTCCGCCAGCTGATTGTCAATTTCCAGGGCTTTGTTAACTGCCGCCTCTGCCTTTGGGTATAACTCCCGGCGGGGAATGTTTCCGTATTCGCCTAACAAACTGTACGAATCGGCAATGCCAGCCCATGCGAGCGCATACTGCGGATCTTTTTCAATTGCTTCTTCGAAATACTTAATAGCAGTCTTCAGTCCTGCTTCACTTCTTTTGTTCCAGAAGAAACGCCCCTGGAGATAGAGTTGATAAGCCTCGGTGTTTTTCGTGAAGCGTTTCTTGAGAATCTCCTTTTCGTCCGGTGACAATCGGAGTTGAAGTGCCTGAACAATTTCCGCCGCGACTTTCTCCTGGATTTCAAAAATGTCCTCAATCGTGCCGCGATAGGTTTCCGCCCACAAATACACGTCGCGCATCGCGTCAATGAGTTGGGCTGTGATTCTGAGATCTCTGCCCTGTCTCCTCACACTTCCCTCCAACAGAAACTGCACGCCAAGATCGTTAGCAGCTTGCTTATGCGTTTTCCCTTCTTTCACATAGCGAATAGTTGAGCCGCGTGCGACCACTTTGAGCATTTCCAGTTTGGAAAGATTCATTATGATCTCTTCCGTCAACCCATCGCTGAAATACTCGTTATCCTTTTCAGCGCTGATATTCGCAAACGGCAACACTGCTATCGAATTAATAAAGGGAGACGGTTGAATTCGCGCTAGACTCTCCCCTTCTCCGCTGCGGATGAGCTCGGCTTCAACCAACAGTCGAGTTTGTAACTGCTTCAAATCGTTGAACAATTCTTTCGCCGACTGGTAACGCTCGTCTTTATTTTTGCACAGCGTCTTGGTGATGATGCGCTCAAGTTCGGCGGGCGTGTCTTTGCGATGTGCGAGAATCGAATCAGGCTCGCAATGAATGATGTTCGCCAGCACATCGGTCATCGTCTCGCCTTGAAACGGCTTTTGGCCGGTCAGCATTTCATAAAGCACACAACCAAAACTCCAAATATCCGTTAGGGCATCCGTCTCTGTGCCGCGCGCCTGTTCGGGCGACATGTAGGCAACCGTTCCCATCACCATGCCGGGGTTTGTTTTTGGTGACACGGGGACGGGGCGAAGGGGTGAAGGGGCGATTAGAGTGTGAGCTTCCTCTCCGTGTCCAGTCTCCGCGACTCCACGCTGCTTTTCGGCCAGTTTCGCAAGTCCAAAATCAAGGACTTTTACAATACCGTCAAGGCGGACCATCACGTTGTCGGGCTTGATGTCGCGGTGAACGATGCCTGCCCGATGCGCTGCGTCAAGCGCAGAGGCTACTTGCAGAGCAATCTCAAGTGTGGACTTGAGACTGAGCGACTGCTCTTTCAGTCGCGTTAGGAGAGTTTCGCCTTCGATGTATTCGGTAGCAATGAAATGCCTGCCGTCAGCCTCTCCGATTTCGTAAATCGTGATGATGTTCGGATGGTTGAGCGCCGAAGCGGACTTGGCTTCCAGAACAAAACGGCGCATTCGGTCGGCATCGGCAGCGACTTCCTGTGGCAGAATTTTCAACGCGACTTTACGGTCGAGCTTGTTGTCCTCGGCCAGATAGACTTCACCCATTCCTCCCGCGCCGATTTTGGAGACGATGCGGTAGTGCGAAAGGGTTGCGTTGGTGGTCAACTCACGTCCTGTTGAATCTAATGCCATGTAGCAGAGTTCATTCTCATGGCTCTTTCGTTTTTCTGCGTTTGCCTTCCAGACTCGCCCACTCGCCCGATTGAATGAAACTCGCCCAGTAGTACGGATGCGCGCGGTCTGGGCGCTTGAGCAGCCGTAGTTGCATATCGCGCAAAGCCGCGCTACGGCCCACGCCCTGTTGCAGCGCCTGGTAATACCCGATCATCAAGTCGCGCGTGCCGCGATCCGAGACTGGCCACAAGCTCATTACCTGCGTTTCGGAACCGGCCAACACCAGCGCGCGTCGCAACCCGTAGACGCCCTCGCCCGTTTTCACCTCGCCGACACCGGTGTCGCAAGCCGACAGCACGACCAGTTTCGTGCCCCACAGATTCAGCCCGGCAGCTTCTTGCGCCGTCAAAATGCCGTCGTCCTCATCACTGCCCCTCCCCAGGTTCGCGCCCGCCAACGCCAAACCCGATCGCAGCAACGGGTTTTCATTGCGCCCGACTGCTGGCTCCCTGTCACCCATCACTTGCTCCAATTTCAGACCCCGGCCTTCACCACTTGACGAAGGTTGATTTTCGAGAAAGAAGCCGTGCGTGGCAATGTGCAGAATGCGCGGGTGGTCCATTCGCTTGAGCGCGGTTTCGGTCGCCTGTGCCTGCACGAGGACCGTCGCATCCCTCATCATTGCCTTGAGCGCCTGTGCTTCATCCGCCGTACCCGATAGCGGTGGGAAGTAGTAGCCAGCAAGCAGCGCCCCTTCCCCCGTCGCCGCCTTTGTGCCGGGACGATACGTCAAGTTCAAGCCGCGCTTCCGGGCCTTGCCGTCTTTTGCTGCTTCACCAAAGTCAGGATCGGCAACCACCATTGCCGATTGCCCCTGCTCTTGTTTGCTCTCTTTTCTAACCTGCAACCGCAGCAGATCACGCCCGCTGGTGAGGTAGCTGAACTCGTAACGTTTAACCAGATACCGATTGTTCTCATCCACCAACGCAGCGAAGGGCACCAGGTTGAGCGCGCCATCGGGCGAGAGCAGTACGCGCCGCGTTTTGCCGAGCAGCGGACGCAGGGGTTGCATCACCAGCCGGTCAACTGTTCGCGCCAATGGCTTGACGTCCCGCCGTGTCCTATCACGCAACGCCTGCCGAAGCTTCGCTACGGCTTCGTCAATCTTTTTCGCCTCACCCAAATCCACCCACTGCGCGTCGCCCTGCCGGCGCAACTCGTAAGCGATGTAACGGCGCGCGCTCCGCTTTCTGTCTTTCGCGTCGAACGGTTCATACGAGAAAAACTCGACCAAGGTCACATTCGCCGGAATCGCCGCTTGCACAGCGACAATCGTCACCGGTTGCGATTGCCCGCGGAATTCGGAACTGCGACGGCTGACATCGGCTTCAAGCTTTTCGACCTGTTCTGCGGCGTTATTGATTCTAGTTCGGTGTTCTGATGGAGTAGTTTCTTGTGGGCCGTTGAGGACGAGTCTGGCAAGTTGTGACTGCGCGCCCTGCAATTGATCAAGCAATGCCTGGTCCTGCGCACTCGCCCGGCGGCGCAACGCAGCAACGCTGTCGGCCATGGCGTCCAGCGTGCGGCCCTTGCGTTGCAGAATAACGGTCAGTGCCAGATCGCGCGCCGCGGCATCGTTCGGGGCAGAGCGTGCGTGCAGCGAGACCGTGAACTCGGAGTTGCCAGTGAGAGTTGCCAGATAGACTGATTTCTGACGCTCGGAACCGGTTCGCGTGTTAAGCGCGATATTCCGCTCCTCAATGGCGCTGGCGCGCGACCGGAACGCAATAGCTTGAGCCACATCACCCCTGGCGTTGTATAGCATTGCGATGTTGTTGAGCGATTCGGCGGTAACGGGATGCTCAAGGCCGAGCGCCTTTTCACGGATCGCTAACGCCCGTAGATAAAGCGGCTCGGCGTTCGCGTAGTCGCCTATGCTGTCGTAGTTATAAGCGAGGCTGTTGAGTGCCATCGCAGTGTCGGGATGGTCCGCGCCAAGCGCCTTCTCATAGATTGCCAGCTCGCGTTGAAGCAGCGGCCGGGCTTTCGCGTAGTCACCTTTGCGGTTGTAGAGCACGCCAAGGTCGTTGAGCGCGATGGCAGTGTCGGGATGCTCAGCGCCGAGCGCCTTTTCACGGATCGCGAGCGCGCGTTGAAGAAACGTTTCGGCTTTCGCGTAGTCGCCTTTGCTTTTATAGATACTGGCGAGGCTGATTAGCGCGTTGGCGATGGACGGATGCTCGGCGCGGAGTACCTTCTCATAGATTGCCAGCGCGCGTTGAAGCAGCGGCTCGGCTTTGGTGTAGTCCGCTTTGATCTTGTAGATATTGGCGAGGTTCATGAGGGCGGTGGCGGTGGTCCGGTGCTCCGCACCAAGCGCCTTCTCATTGATCGCCAGCGCGCGTTGATAGAGCGGCTCGGCTTTAGCGTAATCCCCTGTGCTTTCGTAAAGAAAGGCGAGGTTGTTGACCGAGGTGGCGATGGCGGGATGTTCCGCGTTGAGCGCCTTCTCGCGGATCGCCAGCGCCTGTTGCCAGAACACCTCAGCTTTCGCGTAGTCCCCTTTGTAGTAGTGGAAGGCCCCGAGGTTGCTGAGCGAGTTGGCAGTGTCGGGATGCTCGGCGCCGAGCGCCTTCTCACGGATCGCCAAGCCGCGCTGAAGCAGCGACCCGGCTTTCGCGTAGTCGCCTTTTTCCAGGTAGAGTTCGCCGAGGTTGTTGAGAGAGGTGGCGACGGCGGGATGCTCCGCGCCGAGCACCTTTTCACGGAGCTCAAGCGCGCGTTCAGACAACGGCAGTGCTTTGTTGTATTGACCGGCATTTGTCAGTTTATTCGCCTCAGCATCAAGGTGCGCCGCTTCCAACAAAGCTTCAACATAAGCGCGGTCATTTGCTGTTGCCGCACGTAATTCAATGAGCTTTATTTCGTAACGTCCAACTTTCGCATCCTTTTTCCGGGAACGGACTTCCAGCCGATATAAACCGATCTGCGCCGCAATCCAGACCAGCGGTTTTGGCCCTTGATCGCTACTGGGGCTGTCTACTTCCAGGAGTTGTTTGCCGTCGGGCGCAAACAGCACGACGGCCACATCAATCCCGCGTTGCTCGACTACCACGTTCAAGTACTGGCCTTCAGCGAGCGTAGTTTGATAGGAGTGGCTCTCTTCGCCAGCCAACTCGCGCTCAATGGGTTTGTCGACTTCCAGCCTGGGAACTTCCCCCTGGTTTTGAGCTGCGTTTTTTGAAGCCTGGCTGTTCAGCGCGACTGCCTCGGGCTGTGCCTGGGCGATGGGATGAACGAACGCGAACGTCAACGCGATGATGAAAAGCCTGAGCCCGGTGTGCTTCGATTTGAACAACGTAGCGACAAAGGTCATGGCCCTTATCATCACCCCTCCCGACGTTCGTACGACGACATTCTCGTTGTACTTGGTAAGGGTAGAGTTTTTTTCATCAGCGCGCCACCTTAGCGCTAAGTTTTTGGTCGTGCTTGGACGCGAGCGTGATCCGCCTTGTTCACGCTAGTCAGGCGTGATAGAAACGCCGCAATCTCGGATTCGTAGACGACTCATCGTAGGAGGTTGACATGTTTGGTCAGATCAATTGGTCACGTTGGACACTACTGTTTGTGACCGTCTTGACCACGGGATTAAGTAACGGAA
This sequence comes from Pyrinomonadaceae bacterium, assembly GCA_023717605.1. Taxonomy (GTDB): domain Bacteria; phylum Acidobacteriota; class Blastocatellia; order Pyrinomonadales; family Pyrinomonadaceae; genus PSRF01. The sequence goes on along the minus strand of JAMQPH010000315.1, from coordinate 46,064 downwards.
CGAGGCCTGGACGATCTCAGGTCGTCGGACCGACGCAGCCCGCGCCGATCATCAGCGGTAAGTGGAAGCTCGACACTGGCGAAGTAATCACTGTCAGCCAGGACTCGACCGGGAAAGTGACGGCCTTGTTTACACCGTCCGTGCCGTGCTTGCAGCGCAGCACGCGGTCGATCTTATTCTCAGCGCCGCTGAAGATAACGGGAAGCGGTGATACAGCGACCGCCAAGCTCGAGAGCGACCAGTTTTGGGCATGCACGCGTACTCCGGCTATGGTAACGGAGTGTGGAGTTCAGGAACTTTTCATGACGAAATTCCGCGCGACAGTGGGCCCGTTCAGCATTACCGGCGAAGTTCTGCGTCCCCACTACGACTTCGAAATGGTAGGCGGACGGCGGACCAATTGCCGCCGAAATGCAGCTAAAGATGGATGGGCTCCTTTCTCGCTCACACCGCTTTGCCGGCCGGCTACGCCCTGGTTTGACAAAGATACTAACTGCCCGGATGCGCAAAGGCCAGTGATCACGACCAGTCCGGGGCATGTCGTACTTTCAATTTGCGGTTCTGAGATCTATCGTCATTCTTTCGATCATCAACCGTATCTCGAAGAGTACGCAGCCGCGCTCGTTGAACGGGTGAAGCAGCAAATCGGCAGCACGGTCTGCTGCCAAAGTTTCCGCAACGCGCTGCGCAGCGGAGAGCCTTGCAATCCAGGTTCGGATGTCGACTGTGATGGCAGACCTAATCAGACTGACGAGGTCGCTGATGCTCCTTTCCCCGACATCAATATCTTTTCGAGCCCGCCCGGAGCCTCCGTCGCTCCGTTCCCGGCCGGTTTAGATCCCGACGATCCGGATTTCTTGCCCGGTTCGACCGCCCGGGCTTCCAGAGGCGTCGGCGATTGTGATTGCAAATGGGAGCTCATCAAAGGTGTGTTGAACTGCGGCACCGGCGGCCAGCAGCATTCCTACGTGGCGACTTGGAGGTGTCCCACTACGGGGGCCGAAGTGATTACCACAAAATACGCGACGGCTAACACACCGTGTCCGTGACCGAAACCGATTATTGAAGAAGGTCGTCGAAAGGAAATGGCGGAGGGGACAGGACTCGAACCTGCATAGCCTTTCGGCCGGCGGTTTTCAAGACCGCTGCACTACCATTATGCGACCCCTCCAGCCGTGCGAGGCAAAGTAATATAACTCACCAACGGGCTGCGACAAAATCTTCTGATCGTGAACTTGGGACTTTGGACTTGGGCCTTTGGACTTGGGTCTTTGGACTTGGGCCTTTGGAGTTGGGCCTTGTGCTTGGAACTTGGTACTTTTGATCTTGGATTTCTAATTTGCGATCTAACTTGGAAACGTGCACGATCTTCGCAGGAGAAAATAACAAAGTTCAAAGCACAAAGTTCAAAGACCAAGACCAAAGCCCTAAGTCCAAAGACCCAAAAGAAGATGCGCGTCACAATCGGTCAGATAAACACCACTAACGGCGACTACGACGGAAACACTGCGGCCGTCATTCGTGCAATCGAACATGGTAAGCAGGACCAGTCAGATCTCGTCGTACTCCCTGAGACTTGTATCCAGGGATATACATCGCTCGACTGGTTTCTCGATCGGGACATTGCCTGTTGCGTTTTGCAGCCCCTGGACAAGATCATCCAGGCGACTGAAGGTATAACCGCAATTGTAGGCACCGTTAGACCAACCGGTCTGCCCACCGGGCGAAGACTCTTTAATTCGGCAGCCGTCATCCGTAATAAGCAGCTCGTAGGCTTCGCGGACAAGACGCTTCTGCCGGAGTACGATGTTTTTGACGATCCCCGCTACTTTGAGCCGGCTCATGAACGTCACCTCTTCCCGACTGAAGATGGCGAACTAGGCGTCGCCGTCTGCGAAGACTTCTGGAATGACAAGACCTTCTGGAAGGAGCGTCTCTACTCACATGATCCCGCTGATGAATTGATTGAGATGGGCGCGAAGGTCCTCGTCTCGATCAATGCTTCGCCCTTCAACAAGGGCAAGATGGGACAACGTTGCGCAATGGTCTCGCACCGGGCCAAGGCGGCCAGACTGCCCATAGTTTTCGTAAACCTGGTTGGTGGAAATGACGGCGTCGTTTTCGACGGCGCCAGCATAGTTGCGGATTGTGAAGGCAATATCATTTTGCAGGCCCCACCCTTCGAAGAATTCTTCGGCACTGTCGATCTCGACTGCGGTTTGCGGGACGAGCGTTGTTTGCCGGGCGATGACATTGAGACAATTCACAGCGCGCTGGTACTCGGTATTCGCGATTACGCTCGCAAGAACCGGTTCCAGACAGCGGTCCTGGGCCTCTCGGGCGGAATCGATTCGGCACTCGTGGCCGCCCTCGCCTGTGAAGCGTTGAGTCCGGAAAACGTGCTGGCCGTTATGATGCCATCACCTTACTCCTCTCGTTCCAGCATTGAAGACTCTGTGGAACTGGGCCGCCGGCTGGGTATGAGAGTAATTGAACGTCCCATTACTGAGGCGTTTCAGGTTTTGCTAAAAGAAATGAACTTGCCGGCACCTGCAGTGGGCAGCAGTTCACATGCAGCTGAGAATCTGCAATCGCGTTTGCGAGGAAATATCCTGATGACAATTTCGAACGCCGAGGGCCGGCTATTGTTATCGACGGGGAATAAATCGGAACTCGCCCTCGGCTACTGCACTCTTTACGGCGACACCAATGGCGGATTGGCAGTGATCGGAGACGTCTTGAAGACTGAGGCTTACGCGCTGGCACGTCATTTCAATCGCGCCCAGGAGTTCATTCCGACCACGATTATCGAAAAGCGTCCCTCCGCGGAACTAGCGCCCGGACAATTCGACGATCAGTCGCTACCTGCCTACGACATACTCGATCCAATACTCAGAATGTACTTCGAACAGAAGGCGACGCCCGAGGAGATTGTCGCCGCTGGGAACGATAGAGAACTGGTTTACGACATTCTGAACCGGGTCGAATCGCCGGCCAATGAATTTAAGCGCCGGCAACTGCCGCCTACCTTGATAATTTCACGGAACGCCATCGGGATTGGCCGCCGCCGTCCAGTAACGCACAAGTACCGTCGTAAACCGATAGGGACGATCTAGGTACCGCAAAGAACAAAGGTCGAAGGACAAAGAACAAAGTACCGATCCGTTGTTTTATCACTTGCCATTCCTCGCTCTCATAAAGCAATATCGCGTCTGGATCCAAACCAATTCATTCAAACTAATTCGGGATAAGGTGTGAAGAGATGAAATCCAAGAGCTTTTCATTGTTCCGCGTCATTTCTGTTTTCTCGCTCGTCGTTGGCATTGGTCCATCGGCACTCGCCTGGACTGCCTCTTCGGAGGTGCTAACTCAGGAACAAGCCAAGCCTAAGGTTTCTGACGCGGAAGCGAACGCGGTTAGTGCTATCAATTCTGCGCCGGATGCCGCGGCCAAGCTTGCTGCTGCTGGAGAGTTTCTAAAGAAATACTCGAAGAGCGCTTTACGCTCACAAGTTGCGGGCTACGTCGCCGGCGAAATCGCCAAAGTGACCGACGCCAATCAAAAGCTGAAGCTGGCAGAAGACTTTCAGAAAGTCTTCAAGCAACCCGAGGATTTGGAATTGATCCAATTGGTTTCGCTCGACGCCTTGCTGGCTCTAAAACGCACCGACGATGCTTTCCGTCAGGGTGCCTCTTTACTGGCGAAGCAACCTGACAACGTAGCCGTTATGTCACATCTCGCATTGGTCGGAACTGAAGAGGCAAAGAAGCAAAACGCGAAGTACGTGGATGTTAGCCTTCAGTATGGTCTCAAGGCGATCGAGCTTATCGAGGCGAACAAGAAGCCTGCCTACGTCGACGAAGCGAGTTGGGAAAAGCAGAAAGCGATGCTGCCTCTTCTCTATCTGAACATGGGGGTTCTTTCTCTGGTCCGCGGTAATCCCGCCGAAGCGAAGGTCCGGTTTGAAAAAGCTGCGGCGCTCAACCCGTCTGAGCCGACCAGTTATGCTCTGCTTGGGCAGATAGTCGATGAAGAGTACCAACAGCTCGCGCTGTCTCACAGGACGATGCCTGCCGGTAAAGAAAAGGACGAGACGCTAAAGAAGGCTACTGAAAAAATGGACAAAGCGATTGACCTCTATGCGAGGGCTCTGGGTGCTAGTGCGGGAAAACCAGTGTATAAGGGTCTTGAGACTCAGGTTCTGGAGAGCATTACGCCTTACTACAAATATCGCCATAACGGGTCGACTGACGGCCTCCAACAGCTGATTGACAAGTACAAACCTGCGACTCCTTAGGAGCAAACGAATCTAGAGTGTCGCGGCAAACGCCGCGCGAGGCGTCGCACTCCAAATGATTGTCGCAACCTGGACTATGTGGCGTAGCGCGAGTAAACGGATTTGACCTTCTCCAGAAAATTCCGGCGATCCACCACATAATAGAGTTTGGTGCGGGCTGAACCGCCAGACAACTTTTCCACGAGCCTCTCCAGAATCCCGAACTGATCGCTTTCATCGATTTCGTTTGCGCCGAGATAGCCCGAGTAACGCAAACGCCGTATCAACTCAGCCAACGTAATTCTGCCTTCAAAGGTATGTCCGGCGTGCGTGTGCGAGCGGCTGATGAGGTATTGTACAACCAGGACCTCGTTGTAGAGAGACGGTGCCAGGAAAAGACGCGAGCCCGCTCTTTCCCAGCCAACTTCGAGCCGCTGCGATCTCCGCACCGACCTTAGATCTGCGAACACCTCTGACCAATTGTGCTTCGGTTCCAGTCGTTCGAGAAAAGAACGGGTTGCATCAATCAACCAGGATTCATTCTCGAGGTCAAGATTGCCACGCTGAGTGTCAAGCCAGTCGAAAAACAAACTGCGCCGGTCTGACCTGGTCTCGATAAATTGAAACTGGTTGTCCTTCGTGGGGAGCGATTTGGCTAGTGCCCGCCGAGCCGTATCGGTGCTCTTGACGCCTTCAATACGAAAAGTATCGAGACGGGAGTGCCAGCGTTTTGCCGCATTGCAGTAAGGACAATGCGGGTGCTTCTCTTCGCTATCGAAGAATGGACGCACCGCCGTGGGCGCGGTCAATTCTTCGATCGATGGCGCATAGCGTTTAATTTCGGAATAGGCAGTGCGCGGGGCGAGACCTAATTGACTCGTAAAGAGATCGAAGATGCAGGCGAGGCAGAGCAGCGTTGAGTATTCTGTGACTGTGCCGGGTGGGAAGGCACTTAGATCGAGTTCGCGGCTTTTCTTCGCTGGCGGCATGAGCTTTCCACAGAATCAAAGTCCGGACGCAAGCGGGTCCGGCCCACTCATCACAGGATTGAAACGAGTTGCTGACTTGAGTCCTGGTCGCCGTGGCCCAGAGCCAGATTGAGTTCTGCTTCGACGTCGCCGGTGGCCGGTTCGAGTTTTGCGAATTCGAAATGCTTTCGATCAAGCAGATGAGAGGTCACGACATTACCCAAGGCCGTCAGCATCGAGCTGCGAATGTTGGGAATCTCCTTTTCAAGATCGGTGAGCAGACGCATGACGCGCGCGCGCTTTAAATTTGATTGCGACCCGCAGAGATCGCAAGGGATGATCGGAAACTGTCTCGACCTGGCAAATTCGATGATTTCCGACTCGTGACAATAGGCGAGCGGTCGGATAACTGTGTTGCGTCCATCCTGCGAATAAAGAACCGGCGGCATGGTCTTAAGAGTACCGCCGTAGAAAACATTCAGAAGAAAGGTCGCGACGATATCGTCGGCGTGATGGCCCAGGGCGATCTTGTTACAACGCTCTTCGACAGCGATGTTGTAGAGAATCCCGCGGCGCAGACGCGAGCAAACCGAGCAATAAGTCTTTCCTTCCGGTACCAGCCGTTTGACGATCGAATAGGTATCACTTTCCACAATGCGAAACGGGACTGCACGGCTGGTCAGGTACTCGAATAGAACATTAGCGGGAAAGCCGGGCTGCTTCTGGTCCAGATTGACCACCAGCAGATCGAAGCTTACTGGGGCACGCGCTTGCAGATCGAGCAGCAAGTCGAGCAGCGTATGACTGTCCTTTCCGCCCGAAAGGCAAACCATTATCCGGTCGCCGTTCTGGATCATTCCAAAGTGCTCGATCGCTTCACCGACGCGGCGAAGCAGCTTGGTTTTGGTCCGGTCTTCCGCTGGCATTCTCTCGCCCCAATCTTCCCTGTATCTTGTTCGCGTTGAGAATGCCACGGCGACTCGGCGGTTGACAACCAGAGCGTCAGCACTCGAGTTGCGGTTCCTCTAAAAACACGAGTGAAGGTGGTTGGTCCAAGCTCTTGACCTCCATTCAATGCCCCCAGCCTCCCAGGTGGTCCAAAGCGACAAAAAGTCTTGAAGAATCGGCGGAGTTCGTGGTACCTTGCCCGACACTTCAAGGCTTTTGCGCTCTCTCAGGACTCCGTAAGATCCGTAACTGGGTCCCCAGTCAGTGCGGTTTACTCCCACACTCACGAAACAGCGAACTCTGTCGATCGTCGATCCAAGACCAGTCTCATCGGAGAGTCGGCCATGTTGGAGATCAAACGGAAACCGAACAGCCCAGGCGGCCGCAGTACGTCTACGCCTACGACTACTTTAACCGAGGCCAGTGCCGCCTCACTCGACGATCGTTACTCGATCGAGCAGCCGGCAATTCATAACGTGGCCACCGCGCTAACCTCGTCAGTGGTCTCCAGGAAACACCCGCCACTAATCGCGCCACCCCGCAACGAAGTCAAGGACCACCAAACAAAACTCCCGGTGATAACTGGAGAGGCCCAGTGCAAAGGAACGCTTAACCTTGATGGTATTGCGTCTGGTCAGTTGGGCGGCAGTGGTGGGAGCTTGAGCGTACGGCAGAGGACGAGATCTTTTTTCTGTGAGCCGGAGTTTTCCGGTGAAGTCAGCTTCCGAGACATGGTTCGAGTCAATGGCTACATAGCCGGAACCGTCTACTCAAAAAAAGGGACATTGTTCGTCGATATCAGTGCCAGAGTCGACGCCCAGGTCGATGTTGCAGTGGCAATCATCGGTGGCACTGTTACAGGAGATATCGTAGCGCACGAACGAGTTGAGATTGGACCCAGCGCCAAGATCTACGGAAACATCTGGACCAGATCTATCGAGATCAAAAACGGGGCCATCTTTGAAGGCATCTGCACGATGATCGCCGAAGGACAAATTGTCTCAGCATGAAGCGCGGGTAATACGTCCAGGCCTTCCCGAAACGCAACTAAATGACGACGTCGCTCGACGTGGGTAAGGCGGCAGTATTGCAACACTTGGCCAGATTGGTACGCCTTACCTTTTCAATCAGCGACGGGCCATCTTTGAGGGGGAGTGTGTCTTTGGGGGAGATAGAGCCGAGCCCGACCCGATGAATAAAGGCGAGTTTTGCGGAACAAGTCTGGCGGTCGCATGCTTTTCGAGGTACGTCAGCCCAATTTTTTTGACTGGAGCGATCTCAGGGGTCCAAGGATGTAGCAATCAAACATCGATAAACCTGGCATTACAATTTCATTACAGGACTGGACACTGGTAGTCCAGTTTGTCTATGATGGGTTCCCCGCTCTTGGGCGGTCGACCATTCAGGCTAGAAACCAAAACTAGCAAACAATCCACCACTGAAAGGTAAGCGCGTCGTTTTGTTGCTATTACCGCCCGATGGCACTCGTGACTGAACCCCCCGCGCAGCCAAATTTACGGAGGTTACAATGTTGAGGATAGGAAAGAACCCAAAGGATCAACAAGACGACGAACATACCACCGCTAAGCAAGACACGTCGGCTTATAATACTCCCCGAAACAATTACCCCTCATATCAGGGAACCACTCCTGAAGCGAAGCCCGCAAGTGACACGCCTCAAGTTTCGGCCAAAGCGATGACTGAGAGCGAGACGTTAGCTCGGGATATCAAAGAAGGCACGCTCAGCGGCTTTGTGGGCGGCGGCACGTCGGTGACCGGTGAGGCAACATTCAAAGCGATGCTCCGAGTGGACGGGCATCTTTCGGGAAGGGTTAGCTCAAGTAGCGGGACCTTGATTGTGGGCGCGAATGGCAAAGTCGATGCCAATATTGAGGTAGCAGTGGCGGTTATCCACGGCACGATCAATGGCGACATCATTGCCACGCAGCGTCTTGAACTGGGCCGGGCGGCAAAAGTGAATGGCAACATTCAGACTCCTTCACTTGTAATCGAGCAAGGCGGCATTTTCGAAGGTAGTTGCAAGATGCTCCAAATGAGCGCAGCTGCCGACAAGAATAAGAAAGATCAGCCACTCGATGCCTCCGGCATGAAGCCCATCACTGCGGATGGCTCGTCGAAACCCACGGACACTGGTAAGCCGGCGGACGTCGCGAAGCAGTCGCAGGTTACCAACGTCTCGAGCGCAGCAAACTAACTAGTCACGCGTTCAACTGAAGATATTGATAGCGCCTCGCCCGTCACTGGCGAGGCGCTTTTGTATTTGAACCTCGAAAAGGGATGATGTGCTCAAATCCAAACTCACCCATTTCCGGAGAGCCCTTGACAGAGAACCCGCGCGTCCCTGATACATGAAGAGCGACTCCCCACAACCAGGCAGGCAGACAGTCGAAAACCCGTGCCGACTAGATCTGTTGGCCCGAAAGCTGGAACCACATGACTCTTGCGCAAGTTGCTCTTAGGCTCGTGCTCTGTGCTGCACCTTTGGCCTTCTCGTGCCTTTTTGTCATTGCCACGGCGATGGAGTCTCACGCTCAAAAACCACCGGCGGTGTCCTCAGTTTCGTCGGTCCCACAAAACATTTTGCTGCGAATCGTGCGCGCCGAGGATGAGCGCCGTTGGGACGCAGACCTGAGTGGTTTGTTATCAGCTAGGAATGCAGCCGTACGCGCTCGTGCGGCTCTGGCCGCAGGTCGAATCGGCGATGAACGCGCTGTTCCATCGCTGGTGGCATTGCTACAGCAAGACAAGGACAACAACGTGAGAGCAATGGCGGCTTTTGCGTTAGGAGAAACTGAATTGCCGGCTGCTGGTGACGCGCTGGTTGCAGAACTCGCTAAGCGTGGCGGGGCTGAGCGAGCGCGCATAGTCGAAGCCCTCGGGAAGATTGCGGCCGCATTGCCTGCAACTGACGAGACGCGCATTAAGTCGTTTAGAAAAGAGATCTATGCTGCACTTGAGTTTGAGGTTGCCCGTCGTTCGGCTTCGGACACGGATGTGATTCTACTCGGCCTGACCGCGGCTCTGCGCGCCCGCCCTCAAGGCGTTGGCAGAGTAATCACTGAATTTCTCACTTACGCCGACCCTCGTATCCGGGCCGACGCAGCAAACGCGCTGGCTCGCCTGCGAGCTAAGGATGGAAACGAGCAGCTGCGAAAGCTCCTGATCGCTGATCCCGATCCAATCGTCCGCGCCAACGCCGCACGCGTGCTTGGGGCAACGGAAGATAAGGATGCTTTTGACAGTCTGCTTGACCGAGCATTGAATGACACTGATTTGAGGGTGCGGGTCAGCGCCATTCGGGCACTGGCAGCGCTCAAAGATCCAAGGGCAGCTAAGCCTCTCTTAAAACGCAGTGACGCATGGTCTGCAGAGTCGCTGCGAACTGTCCCGGGTCAGGCCAATGAAGCGTTGGAAATTGTCACGACCATAGGCCGTCTGTTGCTTGGAAGAGAAGACAAAGACGCACTTGCCTGGTTAAAGAGAATTCGTGGGGGTTTTCAAAACTCGGCACCAGAAGTGGATATTGCATTCGTGCGGATCTCGCCGCCAGGCTATCTAGCGGAACTGGGTAATGGAGCAGCCGCAAGAAGAAAAGCTCAAGAGACCTTGTTATTGAATTGGAACGCAGCCTCAAGCCTGGCCCAGGGTCTTGGCGAGATTGCGGCACTGCCAGATTCTATGCAGGATAAGGCGCAGCTGGCGGAGCAGTCTCAAGAAATTTTGCGATCGATGCTTGACTATAGAAACTCCGGCATCGTCATCAACACCCTTGTTGCTGTTCATTCTGAATATGCGATTCCGGATGTCCTTCGCGCTTTCGCTGCATTCAAGCCGAAGGACCTCAATAATCTACTAATCGCTCATCTGGAAGAAACTGATGTCGTGATCCGCGCAACTGCTGCCGAGTTGTTAGGCGAGCTTCCGCCTGGTGAATCAAATACTTCTGCCTTGATCAAAGCCTTGTCGTTGGCCCAGACGGACAAACAGAACGATGCTGCACTGTCAAATCTCGACTCCCTGGGTAAGCAGAAGATCGCGGTAGCGAACGAGGCGATTAAGACTGCACTAAACTCATCCGACTATCTTGTCCGGCGCCATGCGGCGACGTTGTTGAAGGCCAATGGCGGAGGAGACTTTTCGGCGCGAATCGGGACAGTGCAAACCCGAAATACCCTATCCGACTATCAGCGCGCCATTTCCCGCGTTGGTACGAATGTGAGGGCATTGGTTTCGACGACCGAGGGCTCCTTTACCATTGAGCTCTTGGCAGGCGACGCCCCGCTGACCGTTGACAACTTCGTCCAACTGGCAAAAAGCGGTTACTTTAAAGCCATCACGGTCCATCGTGTCGTACCAAACTTTGTAATTCAAGATGGTGATCCTCGAGGTGATGGCAATGGCGGGCCGGGATATCAGATCCGTTGCGAGATCAACGAAGTGCCTTACGAACGCGGCGCGGTTGGCATGGCTCTTTCGGGAAAGGACACCGGCGGCTCGCAGTGGTTTGTGACGCATTCACCCCAGCCACATCTCGACGGTGGATACACGGTGTTTGGCAGGGTGGTGTCGGGTATGGAAGTAGTCGATGCAATTGCGCGCGGCGACGTAATTCGTAACATAGTCATAACTGAGGTGGCCCCAGGAGGGAAAGCAGTGACAAAGCGCCGCACTCCAAAGAGTGGGATCTGATAGGTGGACAAAGCTGCAAGGTGGCTCAATGAAACGAACCAACAGAAATCAAAAATGTGCGTCAGGAAGACGCCTGTTTCTTTTAGTGCTACTCCTCGGTGTGGGCCCAGGCGCGGCTGTTCCAACAGCCCAGGAGCGAACACAACCAGTTGAGCGCGGCCCGTCTGAAGCGGTAGAACGCGCAAGATATCAAATCAATCTAAAGCTCAATTTCGACTGGCGTACCTATGCAGGGTCAGAACGGGTGCGCTGGATCAATCATAGCGACCGCTCAACTGGTGCTCTCTACTTTCATCTCTATTCCAACCTGCGCGTCCCTCAACCCACGCCTGCATCAACATCAAACTCTGCCACACTTGCATTGGCAGAATCTGATGAACCGCGAATTGAAATTACGGAGGTGCGTTCTACATCTGACAACGAACGGTTAACTTTCGCGCTCGACGATCAAGGCACAACCCTGCGCGTCAACTTGCGTGAAGCTGTGGCGCCCGGAGGATCAACAGAAGTCCTTGTCAGTTTTATAGGCAGGGTGCCGGAAATCGACCCGGAGGAGACAGGTTTAACGACGCACGTAATCAAGCAAGTTAGCGCGGCTCTGCGCGGCGAAAGAGAAACACGCCGGGCTCGAGACATCAATTTTCACTGTCGTGGTCTGATGCTGCTCGGCACTTTCCATCCAGTGCTGGCAGTGCACGATGGCGATGAATGGCAACGCAAGATTGAGCCGAGTGTTGGTGACATAATCTTCAACGAGGTGGCGGACTACGAAGTTAGCGTGGAGGCACCCTCCGGAGTGATGGTTTTTACTTCGGGCACTGAGCTGCCGTCGAATTCGGAGGGCCAAACTATTAAGACCTACGCGGGAGCCCCCCTTCGAGATTTTGCCATCGTCGCCGCTCGCGGTTTGCGCGTTGAAGAAGCTGTGGTGGGGAACACGACCTTGCGATCAGTTTTTCTTCCCCAGCACGAACGAGCAGGCAAACGCGTTCTGACGGCGGGGACAAATGCTCTCAGAATCTTCAGTTCGCGTTTTGGACTGTCGCCCTTCAAGACGATCACTATCGCTGAAGCTCCACTTGTCGCGGGCCTTGGCAGCACCGAGTTCACCGGGCTGGATGTGATTGCCAGTGCTTTTTACGTCGATTTCGATTCCGCGGCTATGCGGAATCTTCCCGAGATCATTCGCGAGCAGCGCCCTTCCTTGGAACAAAGCCTGGAGTGGACGGTAGGACATCTAGTTGCTCATCAGTGGTGGGGGGCGGCGGTCGGGAACAATCCGGCGCGGGAAGCTGTGCTTGATGAGGCGCTGTCATATTGGTCAGCGCTGCTTTATTACCGAGAAGTCTATGGCAACGAACTAGCCGCAACCGTGGTTGACGATCAATTGCTGGGAGTTTATCGCGTGTATCGCACGTTCGGTGGTGAAGACATGGACGCAAATCGTCCCACTCGCGAGTATCGCAACTCGTTTCAGTATGCTGCGATTGTCTCCACCAAGGGCGCCATGATGTTCGTCGAGCTGCAACGATTGTTGGGCGAGGAGAAGTTTTTTTCTGCTCTGCAAAGCTATTACAAGGCGAACCTTTTCGAGATTGCCGAGATGGATGACCTGCGCGGCGCATTTATCGCTGAGGCGCCCATAGAACAAAGAAGGACGGTTGCTCGTACTTTTAACCGCTGGCTGGCGAACAAACGTGGCGATGAAGACATTGCTAAACCAGATCCGGAACTAGCCAAGTCGTTGGGGCTGCCTGCTAACCCGGGCAAGGAAAAGAGTGGAGAACGCAATGCGTTTACTGCATTTGCTCGGGTCGGGAAATTTTTCTGGCAGCAAATGACGCGGATACGGTGAGGCGGTAAGGACAAAGGGAAAGATCCCAGCTAGAGATAACGATGAGAGCTTACCCGCCGCAAGAAATCAAGTTTGCCGGTGACGCAATCAGTCAACAGTCGCGCTCTGTCGAGGTGGAACGGAGTCTGGAACGTCTCAGCTGGCTACTGGACGATCTCTTTCGCCTTCCGATAATCGGCTGGCGGGTTGGTCTTGATGCATTGGTGGGACTGATTCCCGGAGTAGGTGACACAGCCACCACCCTCGCGTCCCTGTATATCCTTACCTCAGCCGTCCGTTACCGGGTCCCAAAGATTACCCTGCTGCGCATGGGACTCAATCTCGGCATCGACTATGTCGTGGGCGCCTTGCCCCTGGTCGGTGATCTCTTTGATGCGTGGTGGAAATCAAATCAGAAGAACATCGATTTGCTGCGCCAGCGCGCAACGGTTTCCGCGAGCGAGGCCCGTGAGGGCAAAATCAGTGACTGGCTTTTCGTGGGCGTAATAATTCTGTTGCTGGTTAGCCTGGCTGTGGGCGCGGCCCTGGTGAGTGTTTTCCTTCTCGTAGTAATCGCAGAGCAGATCTCAAGAGCTCTCGCCCTTTAAGATCAGAACACTGCTAACTGGCAACGGCTTCCTTAGTCTGCGCGAGGATACGATCAAGTGTCGCCTTCAACAAATCGACTCCCCGCTCTCCCGCGGCAAAGCTGCGCAGTTTCCCGTCACCGTCAAATAGGTAATAGGCCGGTACGTATCCCTGGTCGTTTTGAAAGGCATAGCGAAGCTTGTGCTCATTATCGACGGCACAGGGTTCAGAGATATTGAACGTGGCAATCGCTTCTTGTACCGCTTCGATATCCGTGTCTGACTCATAGCGAGGCATATGTATCGCGATCACCCGCAGGCCCTGTTCACTTAGTTCCTCACGCCACGTCGCGATTCGCGGCAGGTTGTCCTTGCAGGTTCCACAGCTGATCGACCAGAAATGGACGAGCGTAGGATGGCCTTTGGCTTCCGCTTCGGCATGAGCTTGAGTGCCCCCAAACCACGTGGTCGCTTCTTCCAGCCCGGGCATCTCTGTTCCAATTCTCATTGGCATGGATTCTCAACTCCGTTGATAGGTGATGGGTGATAAGTGGAGAGGTCAGGAGCGGAGACTATTCCGTTCTGCCTTCACCTATCACCCATCGGTTTCTTGTTAAGCGTTAAGCGTCTTCTGACCGGGTTTCCATTCGGCCTGGCAGAGACCACCTGTTTGCAAGGCCTGGATCACTCTCAGCGTTTCTTCCGCCGAGCGGCCAATATTCAGATCATGAACGACCTTGTAGCGCAGAATGCCCTCCGGATCGATAACGAAGAGGCCGCGGAGTGCGATGCCTTTGTTTTCGATCAACACGCCGTAATCACGCGAAACTTTTTTCGTTGAGTCAGCGGCGAGAGGATACTTCAAGTCCGCAACTCCGCCTTTGTCACGCGGTGTGTTAATCCACGCTCGATGTGAAAAAGCCGAGTCGGTGGAGACACCGATAATATCAGCGCCGATGCCCTCAAACTCGTCATAGCGATCGCTAAACGCGGTCAACTCCGTGGGACAAACGAAAGTGAAGTCCAATGGATAAAACAAAAGTACGAGCCATCTGCCTTTATAGTCGGCAAGCTTTACGTTCTCGTTTAGTTTCTCGATGTTCTTGGTCGAGGCCATATCGAACTCGGGTGCCAGTTGACCGACCATTGCACTCTCAATTGCTACTGCTGTTGCTGCTGCTGTCATGAATCCTCCAAGTTGTTAGGTAAAAAGACCTTAGTTTCTCCCTTTGGCGGGCCCCAGGTAGTGTTTGCTTCAATTTGTTCCATCGCGGCAATCAGGACAAAGACCCATCAATGTCAGATACACTCTCTCGGGTTTGAAGCGTGATTTGCGTGCTGCGGCACGCATAAGATTGGCGGCTTCGTTGCAATCGAAATCCACGAGTTTCCCGCAGTTAGTGCAGATTGCGTGATCGTGCCGCTTGGTGATGCCGTCGTAACGGCTGGCACTATCGCCAAAATTGATTTCCCGCACCAAACCCGTTTCTCTGAAATAGCGCAGAGAGTTATAAACGGTGGCATAGCTTATTGCGGGCAGAATTGCGCGCGCTGCCTCGAAGATCTCGTTCGCGGTCGGGTGGTCTTCCCGGTCGCGAATAACCTGCAGGACAGCTTCCCGCTGAGGAGTCAATTTCGCTGTTGTCTCGTGATCTTTGGTGTTCTTTGCCATAACGCTCCCAAACGTAGACTTAGACTAATTCTAAAGTAGCACAATGTCAAATAAGCAACGATGCCATTGTCGCTCCGGCTTCCCCGCCCCTGGTAGGAGGGCAATTAGGCACCCGGCACCGGATGGGAGACGGCGTAGTCTACAATCCTGTCAGCATAACTGGAAAAAGGCAGGCAACGCAGATCGTGCGATTCCAGGAGCGCGCTGGCCTGCCGGGTGTCGTAGGTTTGTTTCAGAAAGAAGTAGGGCACACCGTGATGCGGTAGATTTGTGATCCGGGGTGAGGGCGGCAGCATTAAAGAGAACTGTACTATTGGGGCAGGAACTGTGATAAACGAGCCACTACCTTTCAGGCATCGGGCAATGGTGTTGAAAAGCTCGTGGGTTGTAAGTGGATTGGGATCGGCCAGCTGGATCGTCTTACCTATTGCCTTCGGATCCCGAACCAGTGCAGCCAATCCGTCGACAACAAAATCCACGGGTACAAGATTCAAGCTAACCTCGCGATTTCCTATGTTAAAAAGCTTCAGTACACTCGGCCACTTTCGCAGGTAGTGGATCAAGTAATAGACGCCATCGTATTTCGCTGTCTCCCCTGTCTTTGAGTCACCGCAAACCACTGCGGGTCGATGAATGGTAATGGGCAGAGTGGATTTGAGCGCCGCCACTTCCATCTCCGCCAAATACTTCGACTCCTCGTAGTAATTGCGGAAACCGGCTGTGTGTGTCAGTTCGGTCTCCAGAATTCGACCGTTCCGTTTCCCGGCAACATAACAGGTGGAGACGTAGTGATAGTGACGCAGGTTCGGCAACGACTTCGCAAACTCGTTAACGTCCCTGGTGCCGGCAACATTAACCCGCATGGCTACATCGCGCGCCACTGCCAGGTCGTAAATCGCCGCGAGGTGGAAAATCACTGTCGTTTGAGAACTCGCGATTGCAAGGTCGTCCTGAGACATCCCGAGATTAGGTTGTGCGATGTCGCCTTCGAGAATGCGAAAGTTTAAGAAGGGATTTCCAGTCTGTTGAGCAATTCTCTCAAGCTCAGCATGGGCGCGGTCTATCAAAGGAGACTGCACTAGAACTAAAAAGCGCCCCCCTTCCCTGGCGAGACGTTCCAGGAGCCGGCCGGCAATGAAGCCAGGAAACCCTGTGATAAAAACTGTTTCATCAAGAGGCATGAAATTCTCCAGAGCTCAAAACTTAGCCGGGAAGATCATAGGGCGAGTATAATTCACGCTTCTAGGACCAACATAACGAGCCCACCTGGTTCGCATGAGGGAGGTGATTAATGCGACTTTATCAAGCCATGAGAAGAAGGATGCCGCTAGCATTTGTCCTGGCTATTGCAACCATTCTCTCCAGTATTCCAACTGGCTCAGCTCAGCAAGCGGCTGAATGCACAACCCGCATCACGCTGCTTCAAGTAAACGACGTCTATCAGTTTGCGCCTGTCGACCGTGGGACTCGCGGAGGTCTGGCGCGCGTTATGACTTTGAAGAAAGAAATTCAGAAGGAGTCACCCCACACGCTTTTTCTTTTCGCGGGTGACACCATATCGCCTTCGGTTGAGTCGATAACTTACAAGGGCGCACAGATGATCGAAGCCTGGAATACGGCTGGTCTCGACTACGCCACTCTCGGTAATCATGAATTTGATTTTGGGCCTGAGGTGCTGCGCGAACGCATGAAAGAGTCGCGCTTCCTCTGGGTTGCTGCCAATGTCATCGACAGGAAAACGGGTAAACCATTCGGCGGGGCTGAATCTTTCGTAATCCGCGAATTTGGTGGCGTCAAGATCGGGATCTTCGGACTGGTGCTGCCCGAGACAAGCACTGCATCGCGACCGGGTCCGGACGTTGACTTCCTCGACTCGTGCCAAACAGCAAGGAAGGTTGTTTCCGATATTCATGCAGCCGGCGCCAAAGTTGTGGTGGCCTTGACCCATCTGTCGATGAGGGAGGACAAGGAGGTGGCACGTTGCTCGGATGTCGACGTAATCATCGGAGGTCATGAACACACTCTGCTGGAGTCGGCAGCGGGCGGTGCTCCAATCTTCAAGATGACGGCAGACGCTCGTGACTTAGGAAGAATTGACCTGAATATCTCGAAGACCAGCGGTGAATTGGAAAGTATCGATTGGAAAGTGATACCAGTGACCAATGAAACCAAGGAGGATCCAGAGTTCGCTGGAATTTACCGGAAGTATGCAGGTCACCTAAAAGAACTCTCCCAAACTGTGGGTCGCTCAAGAGTGGCATTGGATGCGCGCAGCGCCGAGAATCGCACAGGGGAAACGAATGTGGGAAACATGGTGGCTGACGCATTTCGCAGAGCGACCAACGCGGATGTTGCCCTCATGAATGGAGGCTCGATCCGTGCAGACACGATTATCAGTCCGGGCGCGCTCACGAAGAGAGACTTGCTTTCGATTCTTCCGTTTAAGAACAAGGTAGTAAAATTAGAACTAACCGGAGCTACATTGCGGGCAGTACTCGAACATGGTGTAAGTAAAAGCGCGGAAGACCTACAGCCGGGACAATTTCCCCAGGTGGCGGGTCTTCGTTTTACGTTCGACGCCAGCCATCCGCCCGGATCTCGAGTCGTAGACGTTAGCGTTAATGGGCAACCTCTTGACGACAACAGAAAATATACGCTGGCAACCACAAACTTTCTGGCGATTGATGGGGGAGATGGTTACGAGATGCTCAAGGGTGCGCCGCTTTTGATCTCGCCGGAGCAGGGTCAGAGCGACTTTGATATCCTGCGACGAGCCGTCATGGCGGCGAAGTCGATTGCTCCGAGGACTGACGGGCGCATCAAACGTCTGGATAGCGCTACCGCCGGAAAGTCGGACTGTGTTGAAACCAAATGACCACCGACGAAATGTTCGAGGATGACGTTTCACCATCGGCTAAGTACGAGGCCCGGCAGCTTTTTCAAGAAGCTTACCAGGCTCAGTTGGCTGAGAACTACGAGTCTGCAATTGAACTCTACCAGCGTTCCATTGAGACCTACCCGACTGCCGAGGCGCACACTTTTCTGGGCTGGGTCTACAGTTTTCAGAATCGCTACGATGAGGCCATCGCGGAGTGTCTGGAAGCAATCCGGGTCGACGAAACGCTGGGAAACCCTTACAACGACATCGGGAGTTATCTTCTAGCCAAGGGCGATTCCTACGGCTGCGTTCGCTGGTTCAAACGTGCGCTGTTTGCTCCGCGTTACGATTCTTATGCGTTTCCTCACTTCAACCTGGGGCGCGTTTACGAGATGCGCCGGAAATATCTGGATGCCGCCCGCCATTACACGCTTGCGCTTGAACAGCAACCAGGGTTTACGGAAGCCGCCACCGCACTAAGACGCATGCAGGCAGTGCTGAACTGAGCATTAGTCCTGAGTACTGTGTGCTGAGTCCTGAGTACTGACTTTTGAGTACTCTTTAGACGCAGCGGCTTTGACCTAGCAGCGCGCCTTCAGTTTATGGTTTGTTGATCTTTATCTTCTGGCGGTTGGCATCGACAGCCACGTAGACGACCTCAGCTTCAGTTACTCTTACGCGGTCGGTGCTTGAACCTATTCTTTCCGCTTCGACGATGACGCGTACCGTAATCGAGGTGTTTCCGACGCGCACGGTCTCGGCATAGAAACTTGCCAGGTCACCGACCAGGACTGGTTTGTGAAAAATCACCTCGCGCATCGCCACCGTTACGAATCGTTCCATTCGGGTGTGGCGGTGGGCCTCTATCGCGCCCGCCATGTCGATATAACTCAGAATGATCCCACCAAAGACTGTGCCTTGCGAATTGGTATCGCGTGGTAGAAGCGTTATGCGTATTGCCGGATCGGTGTATGAGCTCATGGCGCTATCGTATGTCTGTGACGCGTAAAACGTAAATAGTAATGTCGTAACTGATGGGTCGGGGACAATAACGGGAACCGCATCACTCATCCGGTGTCTAACTATTAGCTGGCCGCGTTCTAATCGTAGAAATGAAAGGTTGAATGCTGTGCCAGTAACTTTTCTGTTCTCTCTTTATTACATCCAGGCTCTTACGATCTTCTTGATTCAAGAGGAAATCGCCACCGATTTCAACGACCTCGGCAACCTCCTCCTCGGTGGATTTGTGTTGGCTGTCGCGGTAGCTATCGCCCTTACGTTTGTCCGGTTACGACTGCGCGATAAAAAGACACCGACGTCAGAATTCATTTCGATCAGCTCAGTTGATCGGGATGAGTGAGGCAAGGTGAAGTGACATTCCTACAAGAACCGACTCTTGGGATCGTGAAAGCTATGGGGAAAATGACTCAACACGCTGGTTGAGTTGTTTCAAAATCCATCCGGTTATCACACGTTTCAATTCATCCAAACGGCCCTCGAAGAAATGATCGGCGCCGGTAATGACTGAAAGTTGAACTTGAGTGTGCGGCTCGAGCTTTGCCACGATCTCCTTGAGTTTCGCAAGCTCACCAAACTCGTCTCTATCGCCGTGCACGAATAATATCGATTTACGACAAGCCTCCAGGAAACTGAAATCGTATTTGTCCACAGGCGTGCCAATGCTTATCAGATTAATAACGCGCTCGTCCGTGATGCCGACTTCCAGTCCGACTCGAGCCCCGAAGGAAAACCCACAAAGCGTTACGTCGAAGTCGCGATATTTTTCTTCAAGATAGTCCAACCCCGCACGCACGTCTTCGAGTTCCCCGCGCCCCTCATCGTGCTCTCCCGTACTCTGACCCACGCCGCGAAAATTCATTCGCAGGGTAATCAATCCGGCGTAATTCAAAGCACTGGCTGCCCTAAACACTACCTTATTGTGCATGGTGCCGCCGCCTAACGGATGCGGATGAAGAACGAGAGCCACACCACGTGCAAGACCCCTGGGCGGTTCCTTCAGAATGGCTTCGAGTCGGCCGTGGGCTGCCGGGATGAAGAGATTGCCCGCTGGATACATGAAGGGAGTCTAGGACCTCGATGTCAAGATTCTATTGCAAGCCGGCCAATGCGGGTATAAGCGTAGACACGCATTACTGACTTCGGCTAAATTATGCGTGTTTCCTGGATGCTATCTCCCTAACAGCTTTCGGAAAGGTCCAATCATGCAGGGTAACTACGTCTCCCGTGTTGCCATTCAGTCGATTCTCTTTGATTTCCCGAGTCAGTACTTGTCGCCTCAGGCCAACGGATCAACCGGGGAGTCCGTTTTCGAGCACCAATCCACGAATAAACTCGAACGTAAGCGACACGCCCTGGTAGTAGATGATGTGGAGGATGTCACTTACATGCTGTCAGTGCTGCTGGAGAACGAAGGTTATGAAGTGGTCACTGCTGATTCCGGCTTCGCTGCACTTGAAGCCGCCCGCGAGCACAAATTTGACGTGGTTATCTCTGATATTGGTATGCCCGGGATGAGTGGTTACGATTTGGCTAAAACTTTGCGCGCACTGCCGGGTTACGACAAAGTTCCAATGGTTGCCGTCACCGGGTTCTCCATGTTTGACGACCGCGCGCGTTCGCTGGACGCCGGCTTCAATGCCCACCTGACTAAACCAATCGAGCCTCGGGCTCTTCTTGATCTTATTGAACATCTTTGAGTTGCTCGCGTGTCGAAGAACGTCAATAGATGAAGATCTCGCCAAAGCTTTCCAGTGCGCTGAAATCCGAGACTGCAACGCGCGGCGTCCAGGTGGCCGCGGCGGCAATCGCTATAGGGCTGATATTCTGGCGACTCCAATTCTCTACCGATGCGATTTGCTGTGGCGACTTCGATGGTTATTACCATGTCAAGTGGAGCCGGTTGCTGTGGGAAGGGTTGCGCAATCGAGCCTTTCCACCGATTTTCACCTGGTTGCCGCTGACGACCCTCAACCCAAAAGACTACGTCGATCATCATTTTCTATTCCACATCTTCCAGATCCCATTCACGTTTGGGGACGCACGGCTGGGCTCAAAGATCGCTTCAGTTGTTTTTGCAAGTCTGGCCGTTCTTTCCTGTTACTGGTTTCTGGTACACCACCGAATTCGTTACGTTCTGGTTTGGCTGGTTGCCCTGCTCGCTTGCTCTTCTCCGTTTCTGTACCGGCTAAACATGGCCAAGGCCCCGCCTTTTGCCATCATCTATCTCATTGCCGGAATATATTTGCTCTTCAAGAAGAAGTATTGGTTGCTTGGTCCGCTCGCATTCATCTTCACACTTACTTACGACATGTTTGTGTTGCTGATCCTGGGTGTGTTCATCTGGGTGGCGGTTATCGGCTGGACGGAACGTCGCTTCGAGTGGCGACCAATCGCGTGGGTGCTGGTAGGCACCGCCGCGGGATTCATTATTAATCCCTACTTTCCGAAGAACCTGCACCTCTTCTACCAACATTTGAGAATAAAATTGGTGCCATCCGACTTTTCAACGAAGGTTGGGCAGGAATGGTATCCCTACGATTCCTGGGAATTCATTGGAAACTCACTGGTGGCCTGCATTGCCATGCTCGTGGGGTACATCGCTTTTGACCCCTCGGATCGAAAGCGAGCCAATCATCCGCTCTTCTTTCTGATTTTCTCCACCGCCCTGATGATCATGACAGCTCGGTGGAAGCGCATAGCCGAATACTGGCCACCCTTCGCGGTGATGTTTTCTGCGTTTGCGCTACAGCCCTGGCTTGTGGGCGCGCGGTCGGCGTTGACGGGATTGCCGACAGACCTCCTGGAGGAGCTGCAGCCTTTTCTCGATCGCAAAGAACCTGGGCCAGAACCGATTGCGGAGGACCGCAGTGAGCTCGTGCGAATCATCGTCGCTGCCGTGATAGCAGTACTTTTAGGAGTAGTCTTGGCCTTCAATTTGCGAGCTACGGCAAATGACATTAGGAAGAGCAAACCGCATGACTATTACCGGGCCGGGGCCGAGTGGATGCGTGCGAATGTCACTCCGGCCCAGATAGTCTTTAATACCGAGTGGGACGACTTCCCGCGACTCTTTTACTACGACCCGAGTCATAAGTACGTGTCGGGTCTAGATCCGACCTACCTTTATGATCGAGATTCGGCGCTGTCAAAACTCTATGATCGGATCACTGCGGGGGATGAAGAAGATCCTGGTCCACTGATTCGCGATCGGTTTGGTGCTCGGTTTGTTTTTACCGACAATGCCCACGACAATTTTTTCGACAATGCGAAAGAGAGCGGCTGGTTTGAAATTGTTTATGAGGATTCTGAGTGCACCATTCTGAAGATCCGTGACCAAAAAGGTGAGCCAACTCCGGAATTACCTGAGTCTGGCCTGATTAATGACGGCCAGGAACCGTTACCGGATGAGGAACCTCAAAATGAACGACCTTAACTTCCACTCAAGTCAGAACCGGTGAGTGGCTGCGACCGGGTAGGCCACGGCATCACCACACCCGTTGGAACAGATCGATGGTGATGTAGGGAGTAGGGGTGCACCAAAGGGAGTAGGCGTGAGCACCAAAGTGAGCGTGACGTGAGCACCAAATTCCTTTCACATTCCTGGGGCGACATGAGCGGCTTTGCCGCACCCCTTGCGGAAAGCCTCCGGCTTTCCGTCGGCCACTTTCTATCAGGGCGAGGCTGCGCCTCGCTATTTTGGTCTAGATCCTTCGGTCAAATCTCAAGGTTTTTGCTGTTTGTCTTAATCGCCCTGGGCGCCTGCTTGTCACAGGGCTGTAGCCAAAGCGGCACCAACCGCTCGGCGGGTGATTCCCCAACCATGCAGCCCTCGACGTCGGCCTCGCCAGTGCCGCGTACTGCCTTCGAGCGAGACCTGCAATTTATTCGTAACGGGCAATTCACTTATGTTTGGGTTTTCTCCCGGCAGGATGGCAAGCCAATCGACAAGGACGACGCAGCATACTTGCGCGCTAATGCGCCACAGGTTGTCGACTGGGTCACCACAGACGACGGCAAACGCGTCATTGGCGGAACAAACTTCGATCTCGAACAAGGCAATATGCCTCAACTCCGGAAGCGCTTTGTGGTAGAGGATTACACTGGGAAATAGAAAGCGACTCGGAGATGGGGAGACGCGGAGAGTTTTGAAGGATGGCTCAAGTCCCGTCAGGAAGGGCTTTCACGGTATGCGGCTTTGCCGCCCCTCCAGTGCGGTAAGGCTCTGCCGGCTCTGCCTTACCGGAAGCATCCAAATTGAACTCGAGGCTATGCCTCTCCGGAGTCCGCCAGAGGCACAGCCTCAGTAAAATCGGGTGGTCCACGGTAAGGCGGAGCCTTACCGCAAGGTGACGCGGCAAAGCCGCGGAAGGGTCCGGCTCACGGGACCAAAACCAGCTTTCCAAACTGCGCCCGATCTTCCATCAACTCGTGCGCGCGTCTGGCTTCTGAGAGCGGCAGAG
Organism: Pyrinomonadaceae bacterium; assembly: GCA_023717605.1. Taxonomy (GTDB): domain Bacteria; phylum Acidobacteriota; class Blastocatellia; order Pyrinomonadales; family Pyrinomonadaceae; genus PSRF01. Next base: position 22,711 of record JAMQPH010000315.1, on the reverse strand, counting down.
TTTGATCAACCACCGCGCGAATCAAGCCTATCTCAACGAACTTCATCGCTTCTATCAATTCCGCCTTTGAACCCATGAACGAGCCGAGAATCGTCAGATGGCGATAGAAGATCTGGCGAATGTCAGTTTTGCCGTCGAAGCCGCTGGTCGCGCCGCATGTAACTAACCGGCCATTATTCTTGAGGGAAGTAATCGAGCCGGGCCAGGTGTTGGCGCCGGTGTGCTCAAAAACGACATCAACGCCTTTGCGGCCCGTCAATCGTCTGACCTCTTTGGGCCAATCTTCCCTCGTGTAGTTGAGCGTTTCATCGGCGCCCAGCTCTTTGGCCTTGGCGAGTTTGTCGTCAGACCGGGCAGTAGCGATCACGCGCGCACCACGCAACTTGGCAATCTGAATCCCCATTGAACCCACGCCGCTTCCGGCCGCATGAACCAGCACATCCTCGCCCGGCTGCAAGTTAGCGCGGGTCACCAACATGTGCCACGCGGTGAGGGTGACTAAAGGAAGTGCGGCCGCTTCTTCCCAGCTCAGATCTTCCGGTTTCGGAACTACATTGACTGCCGGCGCGGCCACCAACTCGGCGTAACCTCCGGCGCGACTCTGGCCGAGAACTGAATACTCGCGACAAAGATTATCTCGGCCGCTTAAACACTCGAGACAATGGCCACAAGAGACGCCGGGATTCAACATCACTTGGTCGCCAGGGCGAACCCATGTGGCTAACTCACCGACTTCGCGAACTACACCAGCGATGTCATTGCCTAGTATGTGCGGGAATGGAATCTCGATTCCAGGCAAACCTCTGCGCACCCAAACATCCAGGTGATTCAGCGCACAGGCACGAACTTCCACCAGGACTTCATTTGCCTTGATTGTCGGATCGGGCACATCAGTGTACTGAAGCACCTCCGGCCCACCGTGTTGGTTGAAGATGACTGCTTTCATTTTGAAAGGGACGCTGACCGCTAGTTGGCAAAAAACTTGACGCGCGCGGATTCTAGCAGAGCCCTCCGCACGCCAGCTAGAGATTGTTCCCGGGCATCAGCTACAGTTTGTTCCGTCAGGACCAACCACGCGGTAGCCAGGGTAAGGTCAACCAGACCCAGCACCACCCAAGCACAGAACCATTTGCGGTAGCCAATGGAAACTAGCACTCAATCCAACCTGAGTAGCTACGGGCCTGGTTGAGCTTAGCATCCATTGGCTACCGCAAATGGTTCTGTGCTTGAGCGGTACTGGATTAAGTCGATCAGATTTACCAACATCCAAACAATGAGCAGATCGACGTTTGTGAAAGTAGTGATTCTCGACCTAAATAGTTGGTATTGGTTTCGTGTGAGTTCGTGGGACGTTCTCTATGCGAACCAGGATGTGCAATCACCGAAGAACTTCGTGCTATCCGAGTGTCGCTATAGAAGCCTGCTCTTCGGTTTCCGCCTGTTCCCTTGCATGGTAGGAAGATCGGGTAAGCGGACTCGATTGGACATGATGGAATCCCATCTCCATGCCGATGTCGCGCCAACGATCAAACTCTTGAGGAGTTACATAGCGCTCCACCGGCAGACGCTTCTCATACGGCTGGAGATACTGTCCAATCGTCATGATGTCACAGGAGACCGAACGCAGGTCCTTCATCAACTCAACCACCTCATCAAACTCTTCGCCAAGTCCAACCATGATGCCGCTCTTGGTGAGCATACCGCGTTGTTCACGATCACGTCGTTCGCCTGCGCGCCGCAGCAACGTGAGCGACTGCTGGTAGTCGGCATCCGGTCGCACGCGTCTATAAAGACGCGCGATGGTCTCCGTGTTGTGATTGAGTACGTCGGGTTGGGCATCGAGCACGGTGTTGAGCGCCGCTTCGTCGCCGTTGAAATCTGGAATCAGTACCTCGACTTTGCAGTCTGGGTTAAGCATTCGCACCTGGCGAATCGTTTCCGCCCAATGGGCCGCGCCGCCGTCAGGCAGATCGTCTCGATTTACTGAAGTGATAACGGTGTGGGCCAGATTCAGGTGTCGCACTGCTTCCGCTACGTGAAGGGGTTCCTCGCTGTCGAGCGCGCCGGGCTGGCCCTTGCCTACCGCACAAAAGCCGCAGTGGCGCGTGCAAATGTCACCGCCGAGCATGAATGTCGCCGTGCGGTCGGACCAGCATTCAAAGATGTTCGGGCAACGCGCTTCCTGACAGACAGTGTGAAGGTTCAAACCTTCGATCAGCTTCAGCACGTTGTTCTGATTGGTCGGATCACCCAGTCGAATCCTAAGCCAGTCAGGCTTGGGCTGGCGTGGTTTTGGTTGGTTGCTGATTACTCGAAGTTCACGGGACAACGGTTTGGTTACCTCTCTCAATCTAAGTGGTATTCTAGCATCGCCTCCGGGAATTAGGCACTCGTCGACCGGAGGATGTCTAGATTGTACCTACAAGTTATTACATCGTTCGAGCACTAATGCTTGAACAGTTCCCATCTGCCCAGCCGCTGGTCCAACGCTGTAATGCGCGGCCTTGAAACTCATTTTCGCGCAGGTTAGTTGCGGCTGCACTCACTCGGAGGTTTCCATGAAACGACTACTTTGTGTCTTCGCACTCGGTCTCCTGTTACTCGGAAGCGCCAATCAAGTCTCTGCAGATCTAGCGCCCCCTCCAAAGCCAAAACCCACTCCGCCAATACGATCAGCGATCAAGGTACTTACGATTACGAATATGGAGATCGTGCCGGACGCCAACTCTTACAACGCGCGCCTGCAGATCTCGAAGGAGACCCTGCGGCTCATGCAAGCCGCCTTGGAAGCTACGCCCGGCGATCAATCAATAACCCAGCGCATTGGCGGCACTTCGTCGCAGACCATCATCTCGGGTGTTTTCTTGTTCCTGTCTCTTTCTTTCGGTGGTGTATGGCTGGCCCGTGCAGGGCAGAGTCGCGGTCAGAAAGTGATGGCTGCAATGATTATCGGTGCAGCGGTGATTGGAGCAGCAGCAATCATCACTCGCGGAAACGGCGCGCCGCCGGCTTATCGCTGGCGCAATTTGGGCCAAAACCTGACCGCCGGACGCACAACAGCGGGACAAGTGACGATTGAAATTATGCCGGAAGGCGACGGCATGAAACTGATCCTTCCGCAGATGCCTCCTAACCTCAAAACAGGCGAAGAGTAAATGGAACGGACGGCGCAATTAGAAACAATTGCCTGGCGCGCGGCGCGGTTATCACGCACAGGACAAAGACACACCAGGCTCTTTGTCGGCGCGCTGGTAGCGTCGGCCTGCCTCTCCGCGTTGCTGGCGAGCTGGGTGCCGCTACAGTTTTCTATTGTGACCGTGTTTCTCTTCGCCGGTCCACACAACTGGTTTGAGCTGCGCTATTTCCTAACACGACTGCCCGTGCGTTTCGGTCGCTCGCGCAACTTCTTTATGGTTGCTTTCGCGGGCATTGGTTTCCTCACTATTAGTTACCTCTCGCTGCCCGCACTCTATTATGCGGGAGTCTGGTCCGGCAATAACTGGCCAGTCTTGATCGGAGTTTGGAACACTCTCTTGCTGTTGTGGATTGCCGCTCTGGTCTGGCTACGCGGAAAGCAGTATCGTCGCGGCAAGTGGACCGCGGTAGGAACGTGGGCCTGGCCAATCGCTTTTGCGTTGTGCTCACTGAACTGGTTGGCACCCGAGATCTTCAGCCTGGCAGTTGTTTATCTGCATCCAGTCGTTGCTTTGTGGTTTTTGGATCGCCATCTGCGACGCACACGTCCAGAATGGTTAAGTGCGTATCGTCGTTGCCTGGCGTTAGTCCCGCTACTCGGCGCGGCAATTTGCCTGCAGCTGGCCAGCACGCCCGCGCTCGCCGATGACAACGGCCTGGCCTGGCGTATCACGCAGCACTCGGGAGCCCAGATTTTCCCGAACGTGTCCAGCCACCTGCTTGTTTCACTTCACGTCTTTCTGGAGATGCTGCACTACGGTGTGTGGCTTGTGGCCTTGCCGCTCATCGGCGCCAGCGGCGCGATCTGGGATGTGAAGACGATGCCTCTCTTCCGACACCCGCGCGGATTTCCAGTTTTGATTGTGGCGATGCTCGTAATCGGACTGTTGTTGATGGGGCTGCTTTGGTTTGGATTCGTTGTCGACTACAGCGTGACGCGCGACGTTTACTTCGCAGTCGCAATCGCTCATGTGCTTGCCGAGGTTCCTCTGCTATTGCGATCCCTGTGAGGGAGTACAGAAACGTCTAGCGCAAACAGATGTCATCAATAGAACTCTGGCGCTTCCTGCCGCTCGGTTACCTGCTCACCATTCTCATTGAGACCCCGATTCTGATGCTGGGGCTTTCGCACCGGCATTCACGGCTTCGGAAACTTCTGGCCGGCGTGTGGCTAACGGCGTGTACTTACCCGATCGTTACACTTGTCCTGCCGCTTCTGCTCGCCGACTCGTCGCGAACTGCATATCTGTTGATCGCCGAAATTTTTGCGCCCGTCGGCGAATGTGTCCTCTTCTGGTTGGCTTTCGGATCGAGATCGGAATTAGGTAAGCCCTCAATGTGGCGCGACTTCCTGACGATCGTTGCCGCTAACCTCGCATCATTCCTCGTCGGAGAAGTATTCAATGCCTACAACTGGTTTGGCCCGTAGGGTAAGACGGTTTTCACGCAAAGACGCAAAGATATGAAATGATGCGGCAATGAATCCGTTTGAGGTATCTTCTTTGCGCCTTTGCGTCTTTGCGTAAAACCGCCTTCGTGCCCGTCAACTTCGAGTCCGCCATTAGCGGCAGTGAATCTTTTATTAGCCCAGCAGACGCGCCAGGGCATCCGGATCGATGTTGCCGCCCGAGACAATCACACCCACGCGTTTATTCTCTGCGGGCAATTTACCGTACAACACAGCGGCGGCGGCGGCGGCGCCCGATGGTTCAACCAGTGTCTTCATGCGGAAGAGCATGAACTTTATCGTGGCTACGATTTCATCATCAGACACAGTCAGAACGTCGTCGGCGTTTTGTTGGACGATGGGGAAGGTCAAAGTGCCGGGCGATTGGACGCGCAGACCGTCAGCGATAGTGGGCGGGGGAGGAATTGAAACTCGCTCTCCCTTAATAAACGACTGCCGCGTGTCGTCACCGGTTTCCGGCTCAACCGCGAAGCAACAAATCTCAGGCTTGACCCCTTTCGCTGCCGTACTCACTCCTGCAAAGAGCCCGCCTCCGCTACAGGGAGCCAGAATGCAATCGAGATCGGGAACGTCCTCCAAAAACTCGAGAGCGCTGGTACCCTGGCCGGCCATGATCAGGTAATCGTCGTAGGGTGGGACCATCACCAGATGCTCCCGCTCGGCGATCGCATGCGCGACAGCTTCGCGGTCCTCACCATGTCGATGGTAGAACACGATCTCGGCACCGTAAGCGCGGGTGGCCGCGACCTTTGATTTGGGAGCGTCGTCAGGCATGGCAACAACTGCGCGTACGCCCGCTTCTCCCGCGGCTAGCGCGACAGCCTGAGCATGATTTCCGGAAGAAAAAGCCACCACGCCGCGCCTTTTTTCTTCCTCATTCAGCGAAAGAATCTTGTTAGTCGCACCGCGGATCTTAAATGCCCCCGCGCGTTGCAGGTTCTCGCATTTGAAGAAGACTTGTCTGCGCGAGGCTTCGTCGAATGCGCTGGAAGTGATTACGGGTGTACGGTGGATGCGCGAACCGATGCGCTCGTGAGCTTCTTTAATTAGTCCGATTGATAGCATGCGTGCAGTGTAACTGATTCCGTCTCAAACACGTCGGCGAAGTTTTTTATGATGGAGTCCTCAACAGCACTCATCTCTACCTCATGGCCCAGTAGCTGCTGCATCGAGGTAACCGGCTCGCCTTCACAAGCGATGATCAGGTCGAAGAAACTCAGATCAGTATTCACATTGAGAGCGAAGCCATGCGTCGTGACCCAGCGGGCGATATGCACGCCGATGGCCGCTACCTTCCCACGCTGGGTGTGCACGCCGGTTAAGCCTTTGATCGGAAAAGCGTCGATGTCGAAGTCGGTCATGGTGCGGATCAACACTTCTTCGAGATCGCGAACGTAACGATGGACATCTTCGCGCTCGGGGCTCAGGTTGATAATTGGATAGCCTACAATCTGCCCCAGTCCGTGATAGGTGATCTTCCCACCGCGGTTGGTTTCGAACACTGTAACGCCGCGAGCCGCCAAATATTCCGGCGACATCAGGATGCCGGTGTTCTCCCCGCGTCTGCCAATTGTCAGTGTGTGAGGATGTTCGAGCAATAACAGAGTGTCGGGTTGTGTGCCTGTCTGTACCGCGCGCTCTGTCTCCTTCTGCAGAGCCAGGGCAGCTTCATAGTCCACGCGGCCGAGGCGCTGAACGAGTAGTTCTCTTGTTTTCATAACCTGGGAGACATTCTAACGTGGTTCAAATTTGAAGGCGAAGCGGCCCGCAAATACAGATAAGCCTCTGCTGCCTTCTCGTTCCGACAGACGCGATTGAGCCGTCCCGCTGGACTTGACTGGGCTCAATGGGGAGAATAGTTTTGCTTCATCGATAATTAGAATCGCCTGGGCCCAGGAGAAACTATTTTGAAACGCATAACAGCTCTGTTGATTGCTACCATCATCCTCTTCCCCGCAACCGCGTTCTCCCAAACAAGAAAACGAACCAGACCGCCAACTGGCGCAACGACTACCAAGCCTTCGGTTGCTTTGCAGGCGGGAGCAACTCGCGTTGCTGACCAGATCAAAATCCTGACTCGCTTTATCTACCTGTTGGGTGGAGTGGCCAAGGGGATCGAAGCGGTCGACGAGGCCGCCCGGCGCAACGAGGTCTCTCCCGCAGTCCTGGAACAAACAAAGCGAAACAAAGATACGGTAAGAACGAGTCTTCAAAGCGTTCGCGAGGGTCTAGATGCCCTGGAGATCCACTTCCGCAACACACCAGAGCTGCAACGCTATTACATCAAACTCGCAGGAACGGCAGCAGGCGCTGCAACTGCTGAGGAACAGGCAGCAGCTAATCAATACGATCGAGCGGGAAGAAGTTTGCTCGAGGTAGTAAATCGGCTCACCGATGTGCTGCTGGCAATGCGTTAGGAATTTCGGATTGCGGATTGCGGATTTCGAAATTTCAGATCCGATAGCTACCGCTCGCGGGCCTGACGTGGATAATAACCTTGCCGGGCGCGGACACGGAGATTAGAGTGAGTAGGCACTGCGACTTTAATGGTGCGAAACTGTGCACCGGCCGCTTGATTGTTTGAGTAGTACTGCAAGAGATACTGGCCGCGTAGCTCGGCAGCGACCTCGCTGAACACTCGTTCAAGCTCCATCTCAGAGTCTGGAATAAAGGCACTGCCGCCGGTTGATTCGGCAATCGACCGCATCGCGTTTTGGGCCCGCGTGCTGATCATGTTGAGATGTACAGACTTTCCTCCGGGATTAACCGAGTAGAAGGCGGCGTCGGCCTGCTGCACGGCTTTCTGCACATTGAGCACGGCACGTTCGCGCCGCGCATCCAGACTTCTTTTTAGTGACGAGGGAGTGGAATCCCCGCGTTGGCTGGCTCGTACTTCAGCTATGGTCATCTCTCTAATCAGATTGCTGAAATTGTCGTCACCATCTGAGATGACCAGAATTACGCGGCGGGCCCGCTCCGCTGAATGTTCAGCCAGGTATTTTGCTGCCGCCGAGACGGTGTCATAAAAAGCTGTAGGAACTGGAGACGTCGCCGCCGGAATTGTCTGAATTTTCGCCGCGGCAACTCCCGCAGACGCAAAAGGCGCGAATAGGAGCGGTTGCTCGCCGATCGTAAAAACCGCGGCCCGGTCCGCAGGTTTCATTACTTGTCGCAGGAAACTAGCGGCCGCCTTTTGCTGAAATAAAAAGAACCCCTTCTGGCTGACACTGCTGGAAATATCAAAGAGGAGAACGATGTCCAGAGGCACCTGATCGGGATTGCCTAACTCGGTAATCTGCTGCTCGCGCCCTAGTTCTTCAAGACGAAAATCGGTCATCGGCAGCCCGAGTACTGGTTGCCCTGTCGCATCCACAACAGAAACCGGGACCATTACCAGGTTCGAAGTGGTGCGGATGACGTCAACGTCTTCATCCTTTGGAGGCGGCGGAGGTGTCGGCGTGGGGGTCGGCTTGGGCCTCGGTGGTGGTGGCGGTGGGGGTAGATCCTGCAGCGTTTGCCCAGAGGCTAAGCTGCCACAGAAAAAGAGAGCCAGTACTGCGACGAGCAGCACTGGCCCTAAATGTTTTCCCCAACTTCCGTGAATCTTCATTAAGCCATTCTCTCATGCCGCCGTTGCTGGCCTGGCATAGTCCCTAATACTATCTGACGGCATGAGCCATGGCTAGTAAGATCCGTGACAGAAGGTGAAGGTTGCATCTTCTGCAACTCTAATCAATTGCCCGAACTGCGCGTCATTGTGGGCGCCGACTGAAGCAGGCCCTTGTTAACAAGCAGTTTCACTTCAACGCGGCGATTCTGAGCGCGTCCGTCACGCGAAGCATTCTCAGCCACCGGATTCGATTCTCCATAACCATAAGGAGTCACGATCCTGCGCAGCGGAATGCTGTGATTCTCAACCAGATAGCGAATCACGGTATCCGCGCGGCGCTGGCTCAAAGCAATATTGCGGGCAACGCTGCCGTTTGCATCTGCATAACCTGAAACCTCGAGTACGTAACCTTTGGAGTTCAGGGCTTTGGTGGCAACCTCATCAAGCTGGGCCTTTGAGTCCTTCGAAAGAATGCTACTGCCACTCTTGAAGTTGACTGCGAGTACGGTCTGCGGCTCGTAGTCATCAAGTGCTGAGATGCGATCGTTGGTTGCGTTTACGCCGGCCACCGCCGAATCAGCGGTTTCCTGTGCGGCCCGGGCACCGCCCTTGGCAGTATTGGCAACCGCCGCGAGTTCGTCGAGCTGGCCGGAAAGACGCTGTGCGTTCTGCTCAACCTGGGTGAGCTTCGCCTCGGTTGTGCTGGCCCGCTCCTCGAGCGGCACCGCGCGAGAGTCAACCGCGCGAGCGACCTTCAAATCTGCGTCGCTGAATCTGATTTTTTCGGCCGCCAGCTCTCCTGACCCGTTGCCGCGTCCTTCAACCTCCAGGTTCAAACCGCGAAGAATATTCGTCTGGGCATAGTTGGTGCCGCCGCCCCAAAATCCACCCTTTGTCTTGACGCTGGTTGTTTCGGCCAGACGCACAGTGGTGTCCACGCCATTGTTGTCGCGAACTACGAACGTGTCCGAGTCACGTCTCGTGACCACGCCTTTGATTTTCATTTTCTCACCGCTGGCCACACTGCGGGAGCCGACGGTCGCGGTAGTGTCTTGCGAGAGCGCCAGTGGAGCCGAGAAAACCAAAAGGCCCAGCACCAGCGCGAACGAGGAAAACATTCTTAACTTCGGGATTGCCATAAAACAAGTCTCCTTATCGAAAGTGGGTAGCCCACAAACCTGCGAGCAGTGGAGTCGTCTTAATGTCCTGACGACTGTCTGACGACCAATTCTTTCCGTCCGTTGTCTGCGTCCAAAAGGGGTCGGCGGACAGTTCTAGTCCTTAGCCGATGCTAAGTCAAGGCCTTTCCCGTTGTCACTAACATTCTTCATCTAATTGCCATTTGATCGCAATAACCGCTGCTTTTCGTGCAATTATGCGGTGGCAACCAACACCCTTGGCGGCATGTTGGCCCGCCACGCGCTTCCGGGATCAGGTCTGTCGTTACTCAAATCAGAGGGCGAAATCTGCAGACTCCAATACCTCTTTGACGTAAGCAAGAAAACGCTCGGCGTCCGCACCATCTATCACGCGGTGATCAAAGCTGAGTGCGAAATAGGCCATCCAACGAATGGCAATGTAGTCATCCCCTTCAGGCGAGACGATTACTTTGGCCCGCTTTTCAATCTTACCTACACCCAGAATTGCGAGTTGGGGTTGGTTGATGATGGGAGTGCCAAAGAGTCCCCCAAAGACTCCTGGATTGGTGATCGTGAAAGTACCGCCAGCCACTTCATCCGGCTTTAGTTGTTTCGTCCGAGCGCGCTCGGCCAGATCGTTGGCTGCGCGAGCCAGGCCAGAGATCGAGAGATCGTCGGCCCGCTTAATCACGGGTACGATCAACCCCCAGTCCAGGGCGACTGCCATCCCCAAATTGATATCTCGCTTGTAGATGATCTGGTCGGCACTGACTTGTGCGTTGAAAACGGGGAACTTGCGCAGCCCTTTGTTTACCGCTTGGAAGATGAACGGCATGAACGTGAGCTTGGTGCCGGTTCGCTCCAAAAATGAGTCCTTATGCTGATCACGCAGCTTGGCGACGGCCGTCATGTCAATTTCGTAAACAGTCGTGACATGCGCGGATGTGCGCCGGGATTGCACCATGTGTTCGGCAGTCTTCTTGCGGATCAGCGTCATTGGCTCGACCCGGTCGCCTTCGGCTGGTTTGATGGCTGAGACGGGCGCCGGTGCTGTCGGAACTTGGGCAGCAGGAGCTGGCGTGGCCGGCTTAGCCTGGGCAGCAACGGCCGGCGCGCCGGATTCAATGAAACTCAGAATGTCGTTTTTTGTGACCCGACCGCTGAGCCCGGTTCCGTCGAGCTTCGCGATGTCGACACCATGTTCCTGGGCAATCTTCCGGACCAGCGGACTCGATTTGGTTTTGCGCAGCTCTTCGACGGTCGCCGTGCTGCTACCATTTCCCGTAGGTTGGGTACGAGACGCCTTAGCTTTGGTGGCGGACGTATCGGCGGCACTTGCAGCTTGAGCAGGCGACTCCTGTGGTTCCAGTTTCACCGCCTCCGCATTGAGTCGTGTTGCGGCAGTTATCTGAGATGACGAGAGAGGGGTTGGCGGTGCTGTTATCGCGGGAGGCGCGGGATCTGCGGGCGACGCAGCAACGGCTTCACTCTTGGGCGCTTCTGCAACTGACGCAGACGGCGGAGCTTCGCTCGCTCCCGCGCCAGTGCCATCAAGCAGGGCGACCACCGTATTCACTTCGACCGTATCGCCCTCTTTGAATCTAACCTCAGTTAACGTCCCCGCGGCGGGCGACGGAATTTCCGCATCAACCTTGTCTGTAGAGATCTCAAACAGCGGTTCATCGCGCTCGACGCGATCACCCACCTTCTTGAACCACTTGGTGATCGTTCCCTCCGCGATGGACTCTCCCATCTGCGGCATTACTACTTCGGTACTCATAAATACTCCATTCTAGATTTTTGATTTTGGATTTTTGATTTGCGATTTCAGAGTGTGTTAGTTCTAATCAAAATCCAAGATCGAGAATTTCACAGGATCACCATTTACGATTCACGATTTACGCGCTCTTTCCCTCTGCCGCTTCTTCTTCTGCCGTCGTGGGATCGATGATCGACTTGATCTGAGAAACTCGATTTGCCGGAAAGCCACCCTGCCTCGCGTGTTCTCGGATCATCTCTTCATTCGGTGCGATATAAACGCAATACACTTTGTCACCAGTTACGTAACTCTGTATCCATTGAATCTGTGGTCCCATCTTCTGCAACACTCCACACGACGTTTGGGAGATCGCCTGCAATTCCGCTTCCGACAAGTTTCCTGCTCCGGGAATCTCTCGTTCAATCAGATACTTTGGCATGGTCATTCTCCTTCGAAAACAATGTTAGAAAGCAGCCAGTTTCCGCGCCGCATCCACAACGTCTTTTGGCTGCGGCAAGTAGTAATCTTCGAGTGGGGGTGAATACGGCACGGGTGTGTCGATTGAGGCTAGCCGCAATACTGGCGCATCCAGCCATTCGAAAGCTTCTTCACCAATCATCGCCGCTATCTCGCCACCAATGCCGCCTGTGCGCGAAGCCTCATGTAGTACCAGCGCCCGGCTGGTCTTCTTAACACTCGTCACGATTGCGGTTTTATCGAGGGGCGCGAGGGTGCGCAGATCTATGATCTCGACGTCGAGACCTTCTTTCTCCAGCTCTTCAGCGGCATCGAGCGCCGTCAAGACCATCGCCCCAAAGGTAATGATCGTCAGGTCTCGGCCTTCACGGACCGTGCGCGCCTTGCCAATCTCTACAATGTAGTCATCAGCAGGAATCTCTTCTCGCAGACGTGGCAGCCGGTAAAGTTTTTTGTGTTCGAAGAAGAGCACGGGATCGGGATCGCGGATCGCCGCTTTGATTAGCCCCTTCGCGTCGTAAGCGCTGGACGGTTCCACCATCTTTAGGCCGGCAGTGTTCAGGAAAAACGACTCCGGATTGAGCGAGTGAAACGGGCCGGTGCGCAAGCCGGAGCCGCATGGACCGCGAAAAACTGCCGGGATGCTCCCACCCCAACGATACCGGCTCTTGGCAGCGTAGTTGGTGAGCAAATCAAATCCGGCGGAGATAAAGTCGATGAACTGAAATTCAGCAACGGGTCGCATTCCCAAGAGTGCCGCGCCACAGGCAGCTCCCACAATTGCGCCTTCCGATATGGGTGTATCAATAACCCGCCCGTTGCCAAACTCATCAATCAGACCGTCAGTGACTTTGAATGCGCCACCATAGGCGCCGACATCCTCACCCAGCACGAAAACAGTGGGATCGCGTTCCATTTCTTCCCAGATGCCCTGACGGATGGCCTCCACCAGGGTCACCATCCCACCACGCTCGGGACGTGCTGACTTGTGCTCTTTTTTGACTGCGGTGGACATTATAAGTCGTTACTCTCTTTACTTGGCGTACTTGGTAGCGATGTCTGGGCTCAGCTAACTCTTCAGAACTTGCGGCCTGAATGCCGGTTCAACAATAGTGTTGTCGAATACTCCATACGCGGCCTTTTCCGGATCGGGCATTGGTGAGGATTCAGCCCAGGCGCAATCTTCTTCAATCTCGCGCGCGACATCCGCGGTAATTTCTTCCAGCTTCGCTTTATCGGCCAAACCCGATTCCATTAGAAACCGTTCGTAGCGATCAATAGGATCATTGTGCTTTTCCCACCATTCAATTTCGCCCGTCGGGACGTAGCGCTGATCGTCGTGCTCGGCGTGACCCTTGCGGCGATATGTCTTGGCTTCAATCAAAACGGCGCCGCCGCCGCGGCGCGCGAATTCCGCCGCACGCTTGGTCACCTCGTAGCAGGCAATAACATCATTGCCATCTAAGATGTGTGCGGGAATGCCATAACCGGCGGCCTTCTCCGCCAGATCTTTTACTGCAGTTTGCAGGCTGGTAGGTGTGGAGTACGCGTAGTGGTTGTACTCGGCGACGACAATCAGCGGCAGACGCTGAACGGCGGCAAAGTTTAGCCCCTCATGAAAAGCGCCGGTGCTCATACCGCCGTCACCGATGTATGCGATGGCTACGATCGGCTTCTTTTGCATACGGCCCGCGAGGAGTACGCCGGTCATTACTGGGATCATGTCGCCCAGGTGCGAGATGGGTCCGATAAACCCTTTCTCCAGGTCTCCGAAATGGATATTGAGATCGTGGCCTCCAGACGGTCCCCAGGCTTTCGCCATGTACTGAGCAAATATCTCGCGCGGTCGTATGCCCTTTACCAGGACGGCGCCAAGATCTCGGATCAGAGGTGTAATAAAATCCCGCGGCTGTAGTGCATAAGCGCTGCCCACCGCAGTCGCCTCCTGGCCAAGTGACCGGAAGACCCCGCCCACAACTTTGGTCTGCCGATAAAGATTGACGAGTCGCTCTTCAACCAGGCGCGTGAGTTTCAGATAGCGATACAGCTCAAGCATCTGCTCGGGTTTGAGGGTGGTGTCCCCGGTGCAGCTTAGTGGTTTGCCGTCCTGCGGTTTGCGCGGCGCGTACTTGGTAAAAATGCGGGGTTCGCTGCGCGGCGGGTGAGGCCGACGCCGACGCCGTTCCCGGCTCGGCGGCCGGCGCTCAGTTGTTTGCGGTTTCTCTTGGTCCATTAGTAAAGAGTATTGCTAAATATGCACCGTTAACCCGTGCACGCCTTCTGCCGCTTCCATAATGGCCTCCGAGACTGTGGGATGCGCGTGCATTGTGCGACCGAGTTCTTCGGCGGTCGATTCAAGCTGCATCGCTACGCAGGCTTCGGCGATCAACTCAGTCGCGTGTGGGCCAATGATGTGCACACCTAAAATTTCGTCATACTTTGCTTCGCTGACGATCTTAACGAATCCTTCTTCCTCGCCGATGATGCGCGCCTTGCCCGAAGCGGAGAAAGGAAACTTGCCCAGCTTAACTTCATAACCCATCTCTCTCGCTTTCGCCTCAGTGAGACCAACGGAAGCAACTTCGGGATCGCAATACGTGCAGTTGGGCACAAGTCTCAAATTGATCGGCCTTACATCCTTATCGCCAGCGATGTGCTCGGCAGCAACCATACCTTCCTTGGAAGCAAGGTGCGCCAGCAGCGGTGTTGGCACAACGTCTCCAATTGCATAGACACCCTTTTCACCGGTTTGTTGAAACTCGTCGACCTGGATGAAGCCTTTCTCGACCTTGATCTCAGTCCCTTCGAGCCCCAGACCCTCCGTGTAAGGCATCCGGCCCACAGCAACCAGCAGCATTTCCGCCTCAAGCTTGACGGCTTCACCCTTCGACGTCTTACCAGTCACCACCACGCCCTTGTCGCTCCGCTCTAGTTTCTCCAGCTTGGTGTCGACTTGAGATTTGAGGCCTCGTTTGCGGAATGATTTCTCCAACTCCTTTGAGACCTCTTCATCCTCGAGCGGAACTAGCCGGGGCAGCAACTCTACGATGGTCGTGTCTGCGCCGAAACGCGAGTAAACGGAAGCAAACTCTACGCCCACAGCGCCTGCGCCCATCACGATCAGCGACTTGGGGACCTCTTTTAGTTCCAGGATGTGATCACTGTTAACAACTCGCTCTCCGTCAGTGTCGAATCCCGGGATCGGGCGCACCACAGAACCGGTGGCGATGATGATGTTCCTGGTGTTAATTGTCTCTGTCTTGCCGTCGCTCAGGGTAACTTCGATTTTGCCTGGCAACGAGAGTTTACCCGTGCCATTGAAAGCCGTGATCTTATTCTTCTTCATCAGGTACTCGATGCCCTTTGAATTCTTCATCACGACCTTGTCTTTTCGCTTTTGTACATTTGCGAAGGCGAGCTGGATGCCAGTCGCCTCAACGCCAAAGTCAGCGGCGTGTTGCATCTGTTCGTAAACGTGGGCCGACATTAAGAGCTGCTTGGTGGGGATGCATCCACGCAGGGTGCAGGTGCCTCCCAGGCGTTTATCCTTCTCAACGATGGCCACCTTCAAACCCAACTGCGCGGCGCGAATTGCCGCCACATAGCCCCCTGGGCCGCTGCCGATGATGGTTACGTCAAACTGTTCGTTAGCCAATGGTGGAATCCTCTCAAAGACAGTAAATTATAATGACGCAGTAAAAACCAGACCGGTATCACTCATCTCTTGATCACAGCATTCTGTAGTGCTTTGCTGAAAGACGGCCATTATAATCATTTGCCGGGCGTACGGCCAATTGGCGCTCGGCTGGCGCTGGCAGTTTAGAGTTCAAGCTTTTTTAGCTTGTCCGCCCCGCAAGGAAACAACCTAAAGGTCGAACTCTGAACCTCCGGACTCAAAATGAACCAATGCGTTGGTTGCCGGGGTTCCAGGGCCACAATTCGCCAATCCGAGGACTCATCACATGAAACATTCCGAAGGCTTCCTAAGACTAGTCAACGATGCGAAGAGCCGTATCCGTGAAGTTACAGTAGAACAAGCGAGAGAACGGATTGACGCTGACCCGAATGTGAAGCTCATTGACGTACGCGAGGACAACGAATGGGAAGCGGGCCATGCCGCGGGTGCCAACCATCTCAGCAAGGGCATCATTGAACGAGACATTGAGCAGAGTGTCCCTGATAAGTCTACAGAATTGGTTCTTTACTGTGGCGGTGGCTATCGTTCCGCGCTGGTTGCCGACGTGTTGCAAAAGATGGGCTACACCAATGTTTTTTCAATGGCCGGAGGCTGGAAAGCGTGGAAGGAATCCGGCGCACCGATCGCCTTGGAATGAAAGACTTCAGACGACGCCGGTGCTGGTAAGGAAGAGTTCATTTTCCATTTTCCATTATCCATAATTTTCCATTTCTCATTTCTCATTTTCCATTTCTAAGTGGGTGAGAAGCGTATCTTAGTCTCGATTTGTAACGACAATGGTGTCCAACGAGTGATGTGAGAGTACGTCTATCTCGAATGGCAAATGAGAAATATGAGAAATGAGAAATGGAAAATGAACCCGGTCTTGAGCCGTCCTTTAGTTTCACCTCTACTCCGCGCCGGCGCTTGCCTTCAACCTCGTCTTCACCCTTAGCTCCTGCAGAGTCTCGACGAGTTGGCCCAGATCGATTGGCTTTGTCACGTGAGAGAAGAACCCCTCGGCCTTTGCTCGGGCGACATCTTCCGCCCGTCCAAATCCTGTGAGCGCAAGTACCGGAGTGTCTCTCACTCCGGGCAATTCACGCAGTAGACGTAACAGCTCAAAGCCATCCATGCCCGGCATTGAGATGTCAGAAAGAATGACGTCAAAGTGTTCGTTGGTGACAATCTGTAGGGCCTCAGGTCCGCTTCGGGCTGTGCTGACAATGGCTCCGTCCATTTCAAACAAACGGCGCAGCATATCGACACTGTCCAAAGAGTCGTCAACTACAAGGATGCGCATCTGGCTCAGGGCTCCGTCCTCTGTTTGCGGTACGTTCGATAGAACTTGCTTTGACTCGCGGCTGAGCGGCAGTTTGATCGTAAACTGAGCACCTTGGCCTAGGCCCTCCGACGACACTGCTACGGTGCCATCGTGGAGTTGGATCAACTGCTGCACCAGTGCAAGCCCGATGCCCAGTCCGCCATGCCGCCTGCTGTTGGTGGCGTCCGCCTGGCGGAACATTTCAAAAACATGAGGGATAAAAGTCCTGTCGATGCCCTCTCCGGTATCCTCGACACTGACGACGCCCTGGTTTGCCTCGCTGCTTATCCGCACAGTCACCGTGCCTCCGGCCGAGGTGAACTTCACGGCGTTGTTCAATAGATTCCAAACAACTTGCTCGATGCGCAGTGGGTCAGCATCGACAAATAGCACCTCTTCAGGGGCTATAACTTTGAGTTCGACTTCCTTGGCAGCCGCCTCGGCCTGCACGGTCTCCACGGCATTGCCAATCGTCGTCATTAGCGAAACGGCTTCCCGGTTCAAGGATAGCTTGCCCATGTGTAGCCGGGAGAGATCCAGCAGGTCGCGTACCAGCTGCGACTGGGCCAGAGCGTTTCGTTTCAGAATCTCTGCGGCCCGTTTCACGAAGGCCGACCGTTTAGCTTCCTCGCTGCGTACCAACACCTCGGCGTAACCAAGGATCACATTCAGCGGATTGCGCAACTCATGTGACAAGGTAGCCAAAAACTCATCCTTGATTCGATTCGCTTCCTCAGCCTCGCTGCGCGCCTGGCGTTCGCTCTCCAGCAGGCGGATGCGTTCCTCTTCGACACTCTTGCGCTCGGTGATATCAATTGAAACTCCGACAAACCCAATCAGTTCACCATTTTCGCCAAAAATCGGCGAGTCAGTCACCTGAGCGGGGAACACGGATCCATCTTTCTTCCTGACCAGGAATTCTCCGGTCCAACTGTCACCTTCCCGAAGTCGTGCCATTATCTCCGCAGCCATCTCTCGCGTGGCCGGCGCGGCTGTGAGATCGATAATATTCATGCCAATTGCCTCAACGCTGGTCCAACCGTAGAGCCACTCAGCGAAAACGTTCCAGTAAAGAACTGTCCCCTTGAGGTCGGTGGCAATCACCGCCTGCTCAACGGCACTCAACAAGTGCGCCTGGAAACGAACCTCTTCTTCAGTTCGTTTGCGTTCGCCTATATCCCGGGCGATTTTTGATGCCCCGATGACGACGCCTTCCTCGTTTCTGATGGGAGAGATGGTGAGCGAGATATCAATCAGGCTGCCATCCTTACACTGCCTTACTGTTTCATAGTGATCGACCGATTGACCTTTCATGACCCGCTCGAGAATCGCAGGCTCCTCGTCGAAACGGTCCGGAGGAATCAGCATTGTGATCGGGTGGCCGATTGCTTCCCTGGCTGTGTAGCCAAAGATGCGCTCCGCTGATTTGTTCCAACTGTTGATAATTCCGTTAAGGTCCTTGCTGACAATCGCGTCCTCAGACGACTCAACTATCGAGGCAAGCAAGTGGTTGGTAACGTCGGCGCGCTTGCGATCAGTGATATCGCGCAGGTAAACGCTCAAGCCTTCGGTAGCGGGATAAGCGTGGACCTCAAACCAAGCGCCGGGTACGAGCTTGGAAGCAAGCTCAAAATGTACCGCGACGTTCTCTTCCATGGCTTTGTGAAGATTGGGAAAGAGGGACGAATCGATAGCACTCGGATAAACCTCCCAAATTACTCTTCCGATCAATTCGTCTCGGCTCTTGCCGAAGCGGGCCTGGGTCTGTCTGTTGATTTCCACGAAGCGCCACTCACGATCCACCAGGTAAAACAGGTCGGTGATGCTCTCGAGAATGTTGTTTACCCTTTGATTAGATTCGCGCAAGGCTTCCAGCGTTTCGTCACGCTCGCGCGTGGCTTCCAGCAACTCCATCTGATGGAGACGCGCGTTGCTGAGGGCGATTGCTGCCTGATCGGCGAGCGCCGCCAACTGCCACTCTTCTTCCCCGTTGAGCGGTAAGTTGCGGGAAATGATGAGTAAACCGGTCAAAGAGTTTTTGGCGATCACCGGAACCGAAACGAGGGTTTGCTCATCGGGGACTTCTAGTGCCTTCTGAAGTTGACGAATGACGTCCCCTTCCACACTCCCGGAGAAAGAGTCGATAAGCGCACGGTTAACACCCTTTGCCGCACGAACCCGAAGGAATCCGTCCTTATCGACAAGGAAGAGCAAGATGGTGTCTGCTCCCACCAACTGGGCTGCGTTCTCGACGATGAGATCCAGGACTTTATCGAATTTGAGTGAGGTAGTGATGGCGCGATTGATTTCCGCCAATCGCATATATGGCTCCTTGTTTCTCGTCCCCTGCTCATTCATAGAAAACTCCTGGCTCAACTCCGTATTTTTAGACCCCTCTTGGTAATCCGCAGCGTATGTTCCCGTTGTGATGGGCACAGCGGGCAGGTGAACGCAAGAAAGATGAATCGTCTGTTTTAGTGGACGACATACCACGTCCAACGAAGGGGGGAAGAAAATGCCGTATCAGAAATGACTGGAGCTTATGACTGCACTCTATAACAAGCGCCTGAGCCGAGACAAGACCGCCGACAATCCGACTACGAGTCTAAAAGGGATTGCCTGGGGCTCAGCCCTCAGACTTTATGGTCTGGCCGCGCCAGGCGGGCTCTAAATCAATTGGCGACCACTCGGGAAAACTAACCTCAGATCGCCTGGCGGCCCAAATCCCGCGGTTTCATGGGCTTGGTGTTATCATTGTGGTGGTTCAACGGTTGGAGGCGGATGGCAATGTCTCAAGAAGCGACTGAAAAAAAGGTCAACACCCGGGTGGAAAGCGATTCCATGGGTGAGATTGAAGTGGCGGCCGACAAGTATTGGGGTGCGCAGACCCAGCGGAGCTTGCTCCACTTCAATATCGGCGAGGACCGCATGCCTCGCGAGATGATTCGGGCATTGGGCGTCCTCAAAAAAGCTGCCGCCCTGGTAAATGAAGATCTGGGTAAGCTAGCCCCGGAGAAATCCAAGCTAATCGTTCAGGCCGCAGACGAAGTAATCGAGGGAAAGTTGGACGAGCATTTTCCCTTGCGCGTCTGGCAAACCGGCAGCGGAACTCAGACAAACATGAACGCCAACGAAGTGATCTCCAATCGTGCGATTGAGTTGGCAGGCGGCGTACTGGGTAGCAAGAAACCAATCCATCCCAACGACGACGTGAACATGTCGCAGTCGTCCAATGACACTTTCCCGACGGCAATGTATATCGCAGCCGCCGAACAGCTAAACAAGCTCATTCCCGAAGTACAGAAAGTACACGATGCGATCGTCGCGAAGGCTGAGGAGTTCAAAGACGTCGTAAAGATTGGCCGCACTCACCTACAGGACGCGACACCTCTAACCGTAGGCCAGGAGATGTCTGGCTGGGCCAACCTGCTCGCGCGTGATATCGAACGTTTGCGGTTAACGTTGCCGGGTGTCCTTGACCTCGCAATTGGCGGCACCGCTGTGGGCACCGGCATCAATTCGCATCCCGAATTCGGCGAGCGGGCGGCGCAAAAGGTTGCCGAGTTGACTGGTCTGCCGTTCAAATCGCACCCAAACAAATTCGCCGCGCTTTCGGCCCACGACGAAATCGTTTTCGCCAGCGGCGCTTTGAAGACACTTGCCGGGTCGTTAATGAAGATTGCGAACGACATTCGCTGGCTGGCATCTGGTCCGCGTTGTGGTCTGGGTGAACTGACGCTGCCGGAAAACGAGCCGGGGTCATCGATCATGCCGGGCAAAGTTAATCCGACGCAAAGCGAAGCTATGACAATGGTCTCGGTGCAGGTCTTTGGCAACGATGCGGCAATAACCTTTGCCGGCTCGCAGGGTAATTTTGAGTTGAACGTGTTCAAGCCGGTGATGATTCACAATCTGCTGCATTCGATTCGGCTGATTCACGATGCCTGCCACGGTTTTGTTGAGTATTGCATTGCCGGAATCGAGCTCAACCGCGAACAGATTGACGACTACGTTAAGGGTTCGCTGATGCTGGTGACGGCGTTAAATCCTCATATTGGCTATGACAAAGCCGCGAAAATCGCCAAGCACGCACACAAAAAAGGTACTAGCTTGCGTGAGGCTGCTATCGAGTTGGGGTTTTTGACAGGCGAAGAGTTTGATAAGTATGTGAAGCCCGAGGAGATGACCCACCCCTAAGGGATTTTAGATTTTCAATTTGTGATTTTAGATTGATGAACCGGTAATCTTCTCAGCCAACGGTCGAAGGAAGTACCAAATCGCAACTCACAAATCTAAAATCATAAAAAATCAGAAGATGTCCGAGCGAAAAGATAAGGTCAAGGAGAACATAGCTGGCGCGTACTATGTCGACTCCTCATGCATAGATTGCGATGTGTGCCGCGACACTGCCCCTGACAATTTTATGCGTTCTGACGAGAACAGTTATTCCTTTGTCTACAAGCAACCGGAAAATGGAGAAGAGCGAGCAGCTTGTGACGAAGCGATTTCCTGTTGTCCCGTGGAAGCGATCGGAAATGACGGCGAGCCTTAGGGACTTTTGATCTTCTGATCTTAGATTCTAGATTTGTGTTTTTTGAGCACTGCTCGTGGTGGCGGTGCGTATTGGCTACTTCCTCACTCACGCAACGGTCTCACCAACTCACCCACAGAACCATTTGCCGTAGCCAATGGACCCTTAGTTCAAGCACCCCAGTTGAAGGACTCTGCCGGGCTGAGTGCTGAGATCCCTTGGCTACGGCAAAGGTTCTGCGGTTGAAGGACTCCTGTTGGGCTGAGTGCTGAGATCCATTGGCTACGGCAAATGGTTCTGCGGTTGAATGACCCTGCTTTGAGGACGCCGCGAAGCAAGAAATGGCGGCGCCAACGTTCATATATCCTGCGCTAGTACTTTTCTCTCTCCCGGCGCAGAATGAGAATGAACTTGGAGGGGGATGATGATGATGGGAAGACTATTTACTATTTTTGGAGCACTCGCTCTGGTCATGTTGTTTACGACTCAACAAGGCCTGGCAGAGGCGGCCACGACCGAGGTCACGATTCGCGGTCGGCTGCAAAAAACTGTCGAACCGGGTGGCTGGCTGATCGTCGTAGACGGGCAGAAATACTTGCTTCTAAACGCCCAGCGATATCTGAAGGAGAGTTGGTTTAAAGAGGCCGCTGAGGTTGAGGCGAGTGGCGAAACAAAATCGGATGTCATGACCACTTACATGGAAGGCACACCGTTCGAGGTGCGGTCGATGCGCCCTTTAGCGCAGGGCCCCGCCGGCGGAAATCAAGCCGTAAGCGGTGGCGATACCAGGCGGCTCACGCGGGTTACTGTGTCAGGGGACTCGATTGTTCGGGTGCAGCCTGATACCGCAATCATCACCGTCTCAGTGGTGACGCAGGGCAAACGGGCGATTGATGCGCAGCAGGAAAACGCTGCCAAGAGCGATGCGGTAGTGCGAGCACTCAAAGCTGCGGCAGGTGCCGGCGCAGAGGTTAAAACCAGCGGCTACAGTCTGCAACCGCAGAGGGTCTATCGCGAGAACCAACCGCCCACGATCACCGGCTATGAGGCACGAAACAGCGTAACGGTGACCTTGAGTGACCTGACTAAAGTAGGCTCAGTAATTGATGCCACGGCCCAGGCAGGTGCAAACGACATCGCCGGTATTTCATTTACGCTGCGACGAGATCGGCCGGCGCGCGACGAGGCCTTGGGCCAGGCGACTCAAGAAGCAATGGGCAAAGCGCGCGTGATAGCGCAAGCACTCGGCGGGCGCCTGGTGCGAATCGTTGAAGTGCAGGAAGAGGGAACGATGAGACCGCCCATTCCTCAGTATGAAAAAATGGACGTCAGGACGATGGCCGCGGCTCAAACGCCGATTGAAGTGGGTTCGATGGAGATCACGTCGCGAGTCCAGTTGATTGCCGAGGTCGAAGGCGGGTGACGGCGAGGGGGGGACACGGAGACGGGGAGACGCGGAGACACGGAGACGCGGGGACGCGGAGACACGGAGATGGTTCTTGTGGCTTTGCCGCCCCCCCTTGCGGAAAGGC
>JAMQPH010000293.1 GCA_023717605.1 Pyrinomonadaceae bacterium | reverse complement strand
TGATCTGCCGCGCATCATTAGCGAGGTGTTACGATGACGAAAAATGTTTCGCGTGTCGGCCCAACGTTTCTTCTATCTGTTTGCCTCATTCTATTAACCTTAGGAGTCTTCGCCTCCCGCGCCGAAGCACAACCCAGCATTAGTGCGAACCCAGACAACGTCGTGCCTGGCGGTACGATCACCGCTACCTGGGACGGGATTGCTGCACCGAGCTCAACCGACTGGATAGGCTTATTCCAAACTAGCGCTGACGACTTCGCATTTATCGACTGGATCTACGTTAGTTGTTCCAAGTCGCCCGGCAGCCCTCAGGCATCGGGGTCATGTCCGTTCGCGTTAGCTGCCAATTTAGCGCCAGGATCCTATGAAATGAGGCTGTTTCCCGATAATGGTTTCACACGGCTGGCTACCGGCAATGCTTTTACTGTGTCAAGCGGCAACGGCGATCTGGTGCGCATTCTTGAACAGGCAACCTTTGGCCCCACACCGGCACTCATTTCACTGGTTCGGCAAATCGGGATTGAGGGTTACCTCGATGCGCAGCGCACGGCGCCAATGACGGCCTACCCGGATCTTGCGTTTTGGCCGCAAACCCGTCCTGCTACCTGCACCGGAGACTGCCAACGAGACAATTACACCTATTACCAACTTCAGCGCCATTTCTTCACTAACGCGCTCTATGGTCAGGACCAGTTGCGCCAAAGAATCGCTTTTGTCTTGGGCCAGATATTGGTTACCTCCCAAACAGACGTTCCCCTGCCGAGTTGGATGAGAAGTTACCAGCAGCTTCTTTATCGCAGCGCCTTCGGCAATTTTCGTCAGCTCCTTTACGATGTGACATTGCATCCGACCATGGGGCGCTTCCTCGACATGCTGAACAGCCGCTGCCAGAGAGGCAACCCGGTGGATCTGAATGTCTGCAGGAATGGCTTAAATTCGCAGCCCAATGAAAACTACGCTCGCGAAATCCTGCAATTATTCTCCATTGGTACATTTGTTTTGAATCAAGACGGAACTCGATTGTTGGACAGTAACGGCGATCCCACTCCGACGTATGATCAGAAAACTGTCGAGGAATTTGCTCGTGTCTTTACCGGTTGGATCCTTGCGCCCGCCCTCCCTGCCGCCCCGGACTCCAGCGCTACCACAGTGCCGAACTACCGCGACCCGATGGTGCAACGTAGAAATTCTCAAGGCAGAGAGGATTACCACGACCGCGGGCCAAAAACATTACTGAACGGCGTTCAGCTTCCCGCCGGACAAACCGCCGATCAAGATCTCAATGCCGCCATAGACAACATCGCCTTCCATCCCAATGTTGCTCCTTTTATTGGCAAGCAACTGATCCAGCATCTGGTGAGCAGTAACCCAAGTTCCGCATACGTCGCGCGCATCGCGGCCGTGTTCACGGCCAACGCCGATACTCCGACGCAGCTCTACGACGTCGTAAGAGCGATTCTGCTTGATCCGGAAGCCCGTGGCGACTTTATCGATCCCGCAACCCAGCCAAATTACGGCAAGTTGCGTGAGCCGGTGCAGTATATCTCGAACCTCTTGCGCGCATTTGATGCTACCAGCGACGGTGTATTGAATTCGCTCAATGTGGGCGGTTCGTCCATCGGCTCTGCCGAGATGAGCCAGGATGTATTTAATGCGCCATCGGTATTCAACTTCTATCCGCCCACTGCCAGGGTGCCTGGAGAAAACGCGCTCGGTCCGCAGTTTGCGATCTTCTCTTCGTTAACTTCGCTACGGCGCGCCAATTTCGCCAATAGGATAATCTTTTCGAATATTCCCGCTGCGCCCCCTAATCGCCCCACCGGGACATCCATCGATTTTTCTGCCTGG
>JAMQPH010000276.1 GCA_023717605.1 Pyrinomonadaceae bacterium | reverse complement strand
CTCCAAACCGCATGACTATCCTTTGTAGATACCCATCGGAGCCGCATCCATGAGAGCCCGCATCCGCCGGTGGGGGAACAGCCTCGCCTTGAGAATCCCGAAAGCGTTCGCGGAGGAGGCGTCCCTGGAAGACGAGTCCGTCGTGGACCTGAAGGTCGTGAACGGGAAACTCGTCGTGGCCTCCGTCGTGGAACCCGAAATCCGCCTCGATAAACTCCTGGACGATGTCGAAGACCACAACCTGCACGGGGACGTTTCCACGAGGCGTGCCGTGAAGACGGAGGAGCGTTGACCACCAACGGTTATGTCCCGGATCGCGGCGACGCGGTATGGATCGTCCCGAACTCCCGGGGGGGATGTGGGCAGGCGGGACGGTTCCCGGCGCTCGTCATCTCCTCGTCGGCGTATAACGGAAAAGTCGGCCTGGCCCTGCTTTGCCCCATCATCGACCGGAGGAAGGGGTATCCGTTCGAGGTCCCGATCCCCGCGCGCATGAAGGTTTCCGGAGCGGTCCTCTCCGACCAGGTGAAAAGCATGGACTGGAGAGCGCTCGACGCCACGCTGATCTGCCGGCTGCCCGAGGCGACCGTGTCCGAGGTCCTGCGGAAAGCCGCCACGCTGCTGTCGAAATGACGCAAACTTCTCGAAAAAAAATGCGACGTATTACCCCAAATCCTACCCAAAGAAGTGAGGCAGTACCCTCAGGAATAAAAGCATCAGTTTGTCTCGTTCTCGCGCTTGCATTGGCAGGTTTCACCGCCTTCGGTTGCTCGACGTCGCCTGGCCAAACCACCCCTGTTCCGGCGGCACCGTCCCTGACCAAGTCCATACCTGGTCGTCTGCGGGGCGGATATATGAGCGAATCGAACATCATACTTTTGGAAAGAATGGCACAAGTCGGAATGAATGCCGCCATTACAAAGTTTGGGGGCATCGCCGCTCCGGTCAGCGAATACAACGCGGCTTTTCTAAAGAAGTGGGCCGACGAGTGTAAACGGCTGAACCTGGCGTTCGTGCCCGTGTTCAACTGGTGGAGCGTCGACGATGCGACCTGGCTAAAAAACTACAACCACGTGGTGACCGAGAGCGGCAAAGGTCTGGATAACACTCCGTGCCCGTATACCCAGGATTTTTGGGACCGCAGCATCGCTCCCCGCTTTGTTGCCATAAGCCAGGCATTGGGGGAGGGGACGATTGCCGCCGTTGGCGTCGACATGGAGATGTATGGCGCCGAGAGCCTGGGCTACGAAGGCGGCTGCTACTGTGATATTTGCTTTGCCAGGTACCTTCAAGCGAAAGGGAGGTCCGGAGGGATCCCCGCACCCGTTGACCGCGGGAGGATCATCAGGGATGCAAACGAACTCGACGCATACCAAGCCGTGCAGCGGGAGGCAGCCCGCGCTTTCGCGGTCACCTGTCGGGAGGCCGTGCACAAAGTTCGTCCGGGTCTGCGTCTCGGTGTGATGCACCTGGACCAACCGATCCCCGTGCAGCAAGGCCTTGCGCTCGGGTTCGGTACGGCGGACCTGCCCGTTTTCTGCCTCACGGAGAGGACCTACTCGAGCGGTTACACGCCCTATATCGTATCGGTGCAGGAATCGTTTCGTATGATGGGCGCCTTCGTGGATTTGCTGGTGGGAATTTCGCAGAGCAGGTTTTCACCTGCGAATATTGCCGAGCAATTGTATTACTCCGCTCATGATTCCTACGGTTACTGGGTCTACACGATGGAGACCTTCGAGATGCCCGATTACCATCCTCTGCCGGGGACGCCGGAGGAGCATTGGGCCGTGATTCGGCAGGCGAACCTGGAGCTGGACAGGCTGGGGGAAGATGGAAACTACCAGACATCACTTTCGATGAGGCCCTTCGAGCCGCCGCCATTTCCGCTGCCATGGAGCGATTTCCACATGTACGATCTGATTGCGCGGTCCGGCACTACGTCGCCAATGCCTGGCGTGTGGCTCCGCAATACCAATTGGGTTTACTTCTACGCGAAGCAAGGCGACAGGATCGAGTTTGAAATGACCGGGTTCCAGATAGGGACTTATCGCGATTTGCCCAGTCTCGGGATCGTTTCACCCAATGGGATGTACCTGGCCGAGGGTACGGCGAAGAAAGATCAGCCGGTCGTGATCCAAACGGTTGCCACGGAAACCGGTGTGTACGGGCTTGTTATCGAGAGTGGATTTAGCGCAGCCGAGATATCCAAGTCCTCGCATCCTTATGCAGTGCACATCGCCCAGCCTGTCGGCGCGAGGTTCGTCACCAAGCTGCCGCTTCTGTTCGTTGCTCTCTCACCGGAAACTGCCACGATCGAGTTCGAGTTTTTGACCTACAACAGTGCCGAGGCGGTCAAAGGATCGGTGCTGGCCGAGAACGGCGCAGAGCTGTGGTCTGGCGTAGTGGAAGGGCCCACGAAAATCAGTCTAACCAAACCCACCGGCACCCTTGTCCAGCTCAGATTCGAGCAGTTGCCGGATCACCTGTTGGAAGACGTCATTGTCCGAGGCGGGCAAGGCGTTTTGCCTTTTGCGGCTACCAATCCTGCCGGGCTTCTCATTGGAAGATAAACCACGACCTTATCCTGTGGTAGGGCATTGGGCTTCATTCAAGTGAAAAGGTCCGCTGCTCGTATCGTTCTTGCGTTGGTATTGACCGGTTTCGCTGTGCATAGCTTCGCCGGGGCACCGGACGTGACCAAACCTTTAGCAGGTCGCCTGCGCGGCGGATACATGAGTACCTCGAATCTCAAGTTGCTGGCCAAGATGTCGCAGAACGGAATGAATGCCGCCCTCCCAAAGTTCGGTAACATCGCTTTGCCGGTCAGCGAGTCCGAGACAGCCATGCTAAGGAAATGGGCAGACGAGTGT
>JAMQPH010000251.1 GCA_023717605.1 Pyrinomonadaceae bacterium | reverse complement strand
CGCCGGAGACATAGACGGACTTTTCAGTCCGAATACTCAGTTTCAACTCTTCAGAGCCCTGCGCTATATCCATATTAAAAATATTAGGGGTAAATAATGCCACCGCCAAAAAAAGGGCATCGATCATAAGTTGAACATTTATTTTGGCTTGTTGACTAATTGATGATCAGGGACGCCTCCGCAAACCGAGTCGCATCTCGTTGATCGGTAGCCCGAACGGTGATTCTCCCAACCTGAGCTCCTGCTGTGATCGTGGCGGAATTGTCCGGGTTTCCAGCGATCACCGCCCCTAATGCAGGACCTTCGATCGACCAGGTAACAATCCTATTGCCTGGCTTAGTGGATACCGTTGCCCTTGCTGTTCCACCTGTCCGGATGGTACCGGGGCTGAATTTAATTGCAGGCCCAATCACTACTTCCTGCATGCGCAGCCATCCCTCGGTAAAGCAGCCAGGGTTGGCTGTCATTGCCGCCCGTACCCTCACTTGTCCTGCAATATTCCCTGCGCTAAAGAGTGCCGGGTTTCCTTGTGCGACAATGTTTGCCCCGAAATTCGGACCGGGGAAGGACCAAGTGACGAGATTGCCTCCGGGACGCACCTGAGCTGTCGCGGCGGTAGTTGTCAGGGCGCTGGCGTCAGCAGCAATTGTGCTGGGATTGAAGCTGACGTTTGAGATCCCCTCTCCGGCACCACAAACTGATGCCACCGGTGCGGCACCAACCGCTAATGCCGGACCAGTGTACGGTTCGGGTCTGGTTGCAACTCCATTAACAATGGTTCGGAAAAAGAAAGGATTAGCTCCAGTTCCTCTAAATAGTATTCCTTGCATAGCAACATTTTGGAAGGGTATCCAAAAATCGCCGGCAGCAGCAGCTGCTGCTGTCGGCGCCGGCGAACATTGGTCACTTCTCCAGTATAAGATTTGAGGAGTTGTTAACGTCTGCGGTAAACCTGGATTCGGTGGACTTGGTAAGAACCTATTCACATCTATCCCTGGGTTAGCACTGTTTGTCCTTATATGGTCATCCATTTGATTAGCAGCATTTATTCGGGCATTTATGGTCCCGGGCAAAATCGGCACAGCTGCCCTTGGACAAAACCCAACCGGATCATTGCCACAAAATATTCTCTCTGTGACAAATATATTTGCTAGCGATCCTCCTGAACTGCCAAATGTATGCGTATATGTCGCTCCATAACCTAACGGAAAAGCAGAAATGATTGTGTTTCTAATTCCCGTCGGATGCGCCTGGATCGTCAATACCTGTTCGGCAAAGGCATCGGCCAAATTACCATCTGTCGCCCGCACCGTGATATTTCCAGTCTGCGTCGCCGATGGGGTAATCACACCGGTCGCTGGATCGATAGCGGCTCCACGCCGGTTGCCGCGAATGCTCCAAACAGGCGCGGGTCTGCCTCCAGGCAGGACCACGGCATTCGCGGTAGCCGTGTTGTCGCACACCGATGCATCCATGGTGTTGGCAGGAGCAAACGCCGGCATGGCAGGCGCGAACGCAAATGTTGGTTGTTGTACCTCCACCAGCGCCACGACGGCATCCTCGAAGTCAACTCCCGGATTGGCTGCGTCAGCCGCACGAATCGTGATGTTTCCACCGGTGCTTCCAGCGGGGGCGGTTATGGTCGCGCTACGACCGGCGGGGGTAATGGTCGCTCCGTTAGCCGCGCCTTGAATACTCCAGTCAACCGTGACGCCAGCGGCCGCGGTTGCGCGGGCACGTGCGGTACGTCCGCGTCCGGCCGCTAATTCCGCAGGCGCGGCAAGCGCCGTAATTGTACCGGTTAACTGAACCTCTGACTGATTATAAGGGCTTATCGATGAAGCCACCGTTTGAGTTCCGGTATGGTCAGGTTTGCGCTTCACCACATGGGAATCTCGGTCTGCTTGCCCTTCGTCACGAGGATTCCATCCACCCCTGTTGGGACCGCTGTTCGTGCTCCTTTGAGCCTGTTGAATAACATGAACCAGTTCGTGAGCGATGAGTTCTCTCCCATTGGCCGTGGACGGCTGATATTTGCCGGCGCCAAAATAGATATCGTTTCCAGAGGTATACGCAGCGGCGCCAATGCGTTTCGCGGAATTTGCCGCGTCGCTATCGTTATGAATACGAACATCACCAAACTCATATCCAAACCTGGGCTCCATAAACGATCTTACGTCACCCGGCAGGGAATTAGCTCCGCCCCGAGACGAAAAAAGGCCAGGTTCCGTCAACTGTTCTTCTCGATGTCGTTCCTCGCTGAGTGCATTCCCTTCGGTTGGTTCGTTCCCTTGTCTTTGAATGAGGCGGTCGATTTTTGTTCCGATTCCTCCCTGCTCGAGCCATCGTTTCTCCAGTCTCGATTGCCGCTTCAGTTCTTCTTCCTCCTCGCCGTCTTTCGCTTGGCGATGCAAGTCTTCTTCACACTCAGCACATATCCGTTGGATATGAAAAATCTGTCTTCGCTCGGAAATCGTGTTTTCCGTGCCGATGGCAGGGATACTCATGCGCACGACCCGGGCCGCCACTCGATCTGCTTCCTGCTCGTAGTGATCCTCCGGCTGGCCGTTGCCGACCTTGCGCTGAACCATCCCGTTCGTCTGCTGCACCACGAGACTCAACCCGCTATTCCCCAAGTTCCGTCCGTCTCTATTTTGCTGACCTGCGCTTTTGATATAAGAGTCTGCTGTCGACTCACCTGATTGTCCGGTCTGCAACATCATCCGTTGGACATATTGATTCCCGCGCGTTCGTTGTAACAGCAACAGGGTTCTCTGGCTCCACGATGAGTTCTGGCTAGCGGCGCGAGATAGCGTTAAGACTTGTGGCCCTCGCTTCAAACTACCGCTACCATAAGCGATGCGTAGCGCATCAACGGCAGACTGGGCACAACGATTCGGTTCGATGCGATCCGCTGTTCGATTGCTCGCTCTCGAGTTTTCCTTGACGACCGCTTGCCGTATTGATTCTGCCATTTTGTAAAATCGGTTCGGCGGTTATTGCGCAACCGCGCGGGACATTTGATGTTCCGCCCGGGTATCCGACTGCCTTCCCAGATTTACCAAAGGCGGCCCGTGCCGTTGGTGATGTGTTTAAACGTGGTGCTCTATCTTGAATGTCATTGGAAAAGGCTTTGAAAAAAGTTTTGAAACGTCTACATGGGCTTTTCTTCCTCTTCTTCGATTTGCCGTCTAATCTGATCGTCACGAAATTTGCCTTGCAACTTATCTTTATCTTCCTCGGGCAACTGTCGATGAATCGACTGCGCCTGCGACGATCCGGCGCTGCCCTGCAGTTCCTGGTGCATCACCGCGTTGGCGACTCGATCCGCTTCCTGCTCGTACTGGTCTCC
>JAMQPH010000246.1 GCA_023717605.1 Pyrinomonadaceae bacterium | reverse complement strand
CAAAGCGGAGCCGACGTTCGACAGTCTTCGGTCGGACCCGCGCTTTGCAGACCTCGTGCGGCGTGTCGGCCTCCCGCAATAAGTTGACGCTGCGTCTCATTCACACCGTGGCTCTAGCCCGGTGATAGAGCTTTGGCACCTAATCTCCAACCGTTTTAACGGTTGCAGTGGGGCGAATGGCTGGGGCTCTAAAGAAAACCGTTAAAACGGTTTTAGGATTCGGAGTTCGCTTTGACACCGGGCTAAAGCCGCGGTGTGAATGAGACTGCAAAGCGAAGATACAAAAGTGGAGACCACAAGGTAGAAACTTCCATCTCGTCACTGCTGATATGACTCCCGAACGCTGGCACCAGATCGAACTCCTACTCCAGGCGGCGCTTGAGCGGGACCCGGCGGAGCGCGCGGCACTTCTCGACCGGGAGTGTGCTGGCGACCCAGCGCTGCGTGAAGAAGTGGAGTCGCTGCTCGAGTCGGCACAGCATGCGAACAGCTTCCTCGCTGGACACGCCGTAGAAGATGCCGCCGTGTTGCTCCAGGATTCGGATTCGGACGGCGCGATGCTCGGACGCAACTTCGGCCCTTACACCATTCAAGAGCAACTCGGCGCTGGCGGGATGGGTGAAGTTTACCTTGCCGAAGATGTAAGGCTGGGCCGCAAAGTCGCACTGAAACTGCTCGATCCTGTCCTCAGCGGCGATAGTGAGTGGCGGACACGATTCCTCCGCGAAGCACGCCTGGCATCCGGGCTTGATCATCCGAACATCTGCACCGTGCACGAAGTCGGCGAATCCCAGGGTCGCCAGTTCATAGCCATGCAGTATGTCGAAGGACAGACTCTGAAGCAGGTAATCAGCGAGCAACATCTCAGCCTGGAATCAGTGCTCTCAATCAGTCTGCAAGTGGCCGACGCGCTGGCCCTCGCGCATCAACAAGGTATCGTCCATCGCGACATCAAGTCCGCCAACATCATAATCACGCCGCGCGGGCAGGCGAAGGTGCTCGATTTCGGACTGGCCAGGTCAGTTGAGCACGCTGACGGAGAACACGAAACTCACCTAACCGTGACTGGTGCGGTGATGGGAACTCCCTCCTCGATGTCACCGGAGCAGGCGCGGGGCGAACGTGCTGACCATCGCAGTGACATCTTTTCGTTCGGAGTCGTGATGTACGAGATGGCCACAGGCCGAGCTCCTTTTAGCGGTGGGTCGAAGGCCGACGTCATCAGCGCCCTGCTTAAAGAGCGGCAGACGCCCGCCGTCGAGGTGAATCAAGAAATCCCTGCACGTCTGTCTGCGGTGGTTGATCGAGCGTTAGCCAAAGACCCCTCTGAGCGCTACCAGTCAATGCCACAGGTGATGGCAGAGTTGCGCCAAGTGGTGACGGAAGCCGGAGGTTTGGATCAACTGTTCAGCTCTTCGGATGATTCCCGGGGAATGGTCCCACTTGTTCCACTTGGGCGGCTGACAAAGTTCGCGAGTTTGGATCGTTGGATTAGAACGCATGCCGCACTCGCCATCCTAATCGCCGTGGCGGTACTGGCTGGCCTCACGTTCGCAATCTACCGCGCTTGGCCGAATCCGTCAGAGAACCCTTCATTACAGATGAAGATCAAGCGGCTGACCACCGTCGGCACGGCCACCGATGCCTCCGTTTCGCCGGATGGAAAATACATCGTGTACGCGACTGGCGAGGCCGTGGTGCCAAGTGGTTACGCGAGGCGCTGGTCGGCGGGGCGAACGAGCCTCTGGGTCAAACAGATATCCACCGATAGGGCCGTCGAGCTCATCCCGCCAGCTGATGTTCAGTACAGGGGAACGACGTTCTCGCCTGACGGCGAACTCGTCTACTACGTGGCCATTGATCGGGACAATCCCAGGGGCGCCCTCTACCGCGTGCCCGTGCTGGGCGGCCCGCAGCGGAAAATTCTGACGCACATCGCTTGTCCTGTCACGTTCTCCCCCGACGGCAAACAATTCGCTTTCTTTCGCAACTACGTGAACGAAGGGTACGACGCGCTGATTGTCGCCAACGTTGAGGGTATCGGGGAGCGCACGATTGCCATGCGAAAGGGTAACGACTGGTTCGAAGAAGATGGGCCAGCATGGTCGCCTGATGGAAAGACGATCGCTTGCGTAGTTGGAACCGACACCGGCGGCACGTCCATGACGGTGATTGAAGTGCCAGCGGTTGGTGGAGAGCCTAAGCCGATCACTTTTCACAAATGGGGGGAGATGGGACGGCTCGTCTGGCTGGGCGACGGGAGCGGGCTGATCGTGATTGCTGCGGAGAATCCTGGTTCCGCGACTTCGGGAGCGAACACGCAAATATGGCACATCACCTACCCGGGAGGCGAGACACGCAAAATCACGAATGACCTTAGCGGCTACAGTCATACCAGCCTCGGTCTTACTTCCGACTCCCGTTCTCTCGTCGTCGCGCAGGAAGACACCTCCGCCAGAATTTGGCTGACAACGCTCGATCAATCTGCTGTTGAAGAGTCGAAGGCGCCCAGCCAGATCACGGCCGGCAAGTTTGACGGGCGGTACGGCCTCTCCTGGATGCAGGACGCTCGTATTGTTTATGTCACGAAGGTCGGTGATGACGAAGACGTTTGGATAATGAACGGAGACGGCACGGGCCAGACACAATTAACTGACGATGCCGCTATCGAGGAAACGCCGATCGTCTCACCCGACGGTCGTCATATTTATTTTGCTTCCACACGCACGGGCATCCAGCAAATCTGGCGGATGGATGTGGACGGAAGCCACCCGAAACAACTCACACAAGGCACGAGTATCAGCTACGACCCGAATTGCTCGCCTGACGGGAGGTGGGTGGCCTTCAGCTCCTGGAGGTCAGGAGCGCTGGCACTATGGAAGGTCTCCTCGGACGGGGGCGAACCGGTGCGGCTAACGGAGAGTGCGGCTATCCGGGCAGTGTTCTCACCCGATGGAAAATTCATCTCGTGTGCATATTTCGACGAACAGGCGCCGAGTGCGCAGTGGCGCGTGGCGATCATTCCATCCGAGGGCGGTCGGCCCGTTAAGATGTTTGACTCCCCTTACCAATCGATTAATGCGTTGGCCGGCATCTGGTGGACGCCGGAGGGCCGCGCGCTCATCTACGTTGACACGCCCCACGGCGTCTCAAACGTTTGGATCCAACCAGTGGACGGTGGGCCTCCGAAGCAGTTGACTCACTTCAACACCGGACAGATATTTAATCTCGCTTTGACGCGTGATGGCCGACAGCTTGCCCTCGCGCGCGGCACCGTGAGCGGCGACGTAGTTCTGTTGAGTGACTTTAAGTAATCCTCGGGTGCCAGCCCAACGAGCTATGTTTGGACCACTACAGAACCCTTCCGCTTCTCCCAACGGAAACGGAGGGGCTTGCTCCTTCGATCTATAAAGATGTCACCCCCAAGGAGTGAAACCCGTTAACTCCTCCCGAGGGCACACCACAGCGTCCGTTGCGACCGCACCCAATACAAGAAACCCTCATCTCAATGATGGGATTTCGCTTCGCTTCTCGCCTAACGGTATGAGGGCCGCAATCTCAACCGAATGGGGGAACGCAAGTGCCGAATAACCAAACCAAACTGTATCTCGCTCTTACTTTCACCCTGCTTGGCGCCGCTGCATGCCTGAGCGTTCGCTCTGCGCAGCGTCCCGAGAATAAGTGGTCTCCCACCATTCCCAGGACTTGGGATGACGAGGCGATGCGGTCTCTGGAGGTTCCCCTGGCGAATTCGGACGTCTCACCTAAGCATATTTCTTCCGACTATTACTACCGAGTACCCGTACGACCGATTTATAGGAGTTATCCAGTCTACCATCCTGACAAAGAGCCTTCGGGCTATCTGAACTCTCTCGAAAACAAAGAGCCCGAAATTGTCTTCGAAGCCGGGCAGTTAAAGACTGAAGCGGACTGGATAGCAGCGGGTGAGCTGGTGTTTGATGCCCCTCCCGAGTTCGAATCTACGGGCCTTCTTTTCGCGGGTGTCAGAGACCGCGTGTGGTACGACAAGAACCGTGTTCCTGTGACAAAGGATGGCGTATTGCCATTCATGCGTTACGTGGTACGAGAAAAAGGGAAGGTAGAGCTGGGCCTGTTCTCATGCGCTATGTGCCACACGCGCGTGATGCCCGACGGCTCCGTGATAAAAGGTGCGCAAGGGAATTTCCCCGATGATCGAACGTTCGGCTCAGAGATCAGAATCAAAGCGGCACAGCTCGAAGGGAAAGAAGGAGATAAGGCGCTCCAGGTGCTCAGAGACGAGTTGCAGAGATCTTTTGCCGCTCCATGGCTACGAGAAGATCCGAATGCGCGGACGAATCGCATGTCCGCCGAGGAAATAGCCTCTGCACTTGAAGCAATCCCGCAAGGAGTGTGCGCGCGACAGGGATCGAGCGTCTTTTTTCCCCCGCGTATCCCTGATCTGATCGGCGTTAAAGACCGACTCTTCCTTGACGCTACGGGTCTTTTTCGCCAGCGTGATATTGCAGACATGATGCGCTATGCCGCGCTCAACCAGGGCGCCGATCTTCTCTCGCAATATGGCAGTTTTAGACCCGTCGCGGAATTGCCTGAGGCATTAACGGTGAGCCGCTACAGCGACGAACAGCTTTATGCGCTGGCCCTTTTTCTTTATTCGCTCAAGCCACCGCCGAACCCTAACAAGTTCGATGCGTTGGCCGCAAAAGGACAAAAAGTATTCGCCCAGG
The DNA here is from genome assembly GCA_023717605.1 of Pyrinomonadaceae bacterium. Lineage (GTDB taxonomy): Bacteria > Acidobacteriota > Blastocatellia > Pyrinomonadales > Pyrinomonadaceae > PSRF01. The sequence goes on along the minus strand of JAMQPH010000246.1, from coordinate 8,964 downwards.
AGGGTTGCGCTGGATGTCACACACCTCCACTTTATACCAACAACCATCTGACTCCAGTTGATGGATTCAAGGTTCCGGTCGAGCATCGTCAGAGGTACGATATTCTACCGGTGTCGGTGGGGACCGATTCAGACCTGGCACTTAAGAGTCGACGAGGTACGGGCTACTACAAAGTACCTTCGCTAAAGGGTGTATGGTATCGGGGACCGTTTGAGCACAACGGATCGGTAGCTACGCTTGAAAACTGGTTCGATTCGCGTCGCCTTAGTGAGAACTATGTGCCGACGGGATTTCGCGGGTATGGAGTTAACACTCGAGCAGTAATTGGACACCCGTTCGGGCTGGATCTTTCGACAACAGATCGGCGGGCGTTAGTCGCGTTTCTAAAAACGCTGTGAGCGGCCAATCGACGGCCTGGCCCGGGAGAGCCATAACCTGGTGGAGTGTCTGTCAACGGACTCTTAATCAGCGCGTCGGAGATTCGAGCCCTCCGCGACAGGAGTTGTTCATACTTCCTACCAGCCGATAAGAACCCACGCCGCAACCGAGCTTGGCTCGGCATCCCAGCTCAGAGCTAAACAAGCAAAGTTAGTGAACGCCTTCTCTGCCTACCGACCGCCTACCCGGAAGACTCCCGCTTGAATACCTAAACAATCGCATTGCTCCCACGAACTCCCGGGTTTAAACTGGTGGCAATCTATAGACCTTAAGCAGCCAATGCGGTTATTGCTTATCTAGGTGCCTGGATTATTTCGCCTTCTGTTGTTTCTCTACACATATGCCAGCCGAAAAGAGTCAAATCCAAACGCCGAATTCCTCCGGTACCTCCCAACGATCTCCAGAGTCGGAGTCGGAGATAGCGGACGGCAATACGATGTTCCCAAATGAAGGGCGGCTTCGCCTCGCTTTTGACAGCGCGCCCATGGGTATGGCCATTGTTGGGCTCGACTATCGCCTGCTACGGGTTAACAAGGCATTGTGTGAAGCGCTCGCGTACGACGAAAAGGAGCTACTCGCCTCCACACTCGTGGACATCACGCATCCTGACGACAAGCGACGAGACACGGATCTGGCTGACAAACTGATTCGCGGTGAGATTCCGAGCTACCGGTTGGAAAAGCGGTTCTTCAATAAAAAAGGTTCTCTGGTGTGGCTTGACCTAACCGCCGTGGTAATTCGGAATGAACTTGGCGAGCCCCAATTCGCGCTGGCAATGGTGGAGGACATCACTGAGCGGAGGCGCGCTAACGAGGCGTTGAGGACAAGCGAAGAACGATACCGCTCTTTCGTAGTTAATAGCTCAGAAGCAATCTGGCGCTTTGAGACAGAGCGGCCAATAGATACAAAGCTCCCGGTCGATGAACAGATTGCCTTGTTCTACAAGTACGGATACCTGGCGGAGTGTAACGACGCCATGGCCCTCATGTATGGCCACGAGCGAGCGGATGACATAGTTGGCGCACGGTTTGGGGATCTTGCTTTGGCGGCGAATCCGGCAAACGTCCATGTGCTCCGCGACTTCATTAGTAATGGTTATCGTTTACAGCAGGTCGAGATCAGTGAGCCCGACCCCCAGCGACCACGGAAGTGCTTTTCAACCAGTCTGATTGGCATAGTGGTAAACGGTTTTCTTCTTCGCGTGTGGGGCACGCAACGAGATGAGACGCAGCGAAAGACCGCTGAAATCGAACTTGAGCACTCGCACCAGCAGCTTCGATCGCTGGCAGCTTACTTGCAAAATCTACGTGAAAGGGAAAGGACTGACATAGCGCGGGAAATGCACGACGTCCTGGGACAGAGCTTAACCGCACTGAAAATAGATCTGGCCTGGATAAAGAAGAGTTTGCCAGACTCAAGTAACAAGGCTGTTCTCGCCGGAATGAAAAACCGGCTGAACGATGCCACACGTTTACTCAATGAAACGATTGCGGCAGTAAAAACACTCTCCACCGAACTGCGGCCGGGTGTGCTCGACAAGTTTGGCCTTGTTGCCGCCGTCGAGTGGCAATGCCAGGAGTTCGGCCGACGTACCGGTATTAAATCGGAGTGCCGGTTGCCCGATGCCGAACTCAATATCAGTCCTGAGCGCTCAACGGCGACCTTCCGCATTCTTCAGGAAGCTCTAGCGAATGTCGGGCGACACTCAATGGCCAAGAACGTCAGCATAGAACTGAAGGCTGACGATCAGGAACTTAGCCTCATAGTGCGTGATGACGGCCGCGGTATTACCACCGACGAGGCACTGGCTCCCGATTCGCTGGGACTCTTAGGAATGCGAGAGAGGGCACAAATGGTTGGAGGAAACTTCACCGTTTACGGAAAGCCCATGGAAGGGACGACCATCGAGGCACGCATCCCAGTGGTCTAGTCGCCATCAACATGGTTTCGAAACGCACGATGCTCAGAGTGCTCATTGTGGACGACCACGCGGTCGTTCGGCGTGGACTTAAAGAGATTCTGTCCACCGAACCGCACATTGAAGTATTCGAGACTGCGGATCCGCGCGAGGCCTTGAGATTGGTGCGCGAGAATTCATGGGACCTCGCCGTTCTGGACCTTGATCTCCCAGGTATGAGCGGATTGGATCTTCTCAAGGAAATAAAACGAGCGCGTCCACATCTCCCCGTACTCATTCTCAGCGTCCACCCGGAGGAGCAATTCGCCGTCCGTACACTTAGAGCCGGGGCTTCCGGTTTCTTGTCTAAGGATTCCGCGCCAGAGGACCTCGTAAAAGTAATTAAGAAGCTCCTTGGGGGCGGCAAGTATGTTAGCGAGCGCGTCGCCGAAAGCTTATTGCACCGCCTTGACACAAATGCCCGGTCACATCCGCATGACTCTCTCTCGGGACGGGAATTCCAGATCCTATGTCTCTTCGGGACGGGTAAGACAGTCAGCGAGATTGCGACAGAGCTCTCACTCAGTGTACCTACTGTCAGCACCTATCGCGCTCGAATACTCGAGAAAATGGGCCTTAGAACCACTGGAGAGTTGACCCGCTACGCGATTCAGAACGGATTGGCGCGCTAGTTGGTACTGGCCAGCCAGTTTCCTCATGTCGCCTTCACCATCCGATTGCAATTTCCCTTCCTTAACGTGCTTCAGACGCTTGTCATACTAATGTTGACATCACCGCCGTCAAAGTTCTGACAGAAAAATCCTTTTTGCGTTGATTGTGACAACTTCCCATCACCTGCATAATGCCTGTTTTTATTAGGAGTAAGAAGGAGTTCGGGATTGAAAGAACTAAAAGTCGTCGTAGCTGACGATTCAATGGTAATCAGGGAGCACTTACGACGCTCGTTATTGAAACTTGGGGAGGGTGTTCTCGCCGGCATGGCCTCGGATGGACAGGAGGCTGTCAATATGGTGCGCGCACTCAGTCCAGACGTCGTAGTTCTGGATATCTCTATGCCCCGTCTAAGCGGCATCGAGGTGCTGAGAGAGATTCGGAAGGAAAACGGGTCCACCGTTATTGTCATGTTTACAGCAGACCCCTCTGTAGTTCTACGAGAATTCTGCCTCGGAGCCGGTGCTAACTTCTTTCTAGATAAATCCGAAATTGAAGAGTTGCTGGATATCTGTCGCCAATTGCTGGCGGACTGAGTGGGGAGTTCGCCAGTAAATGCGGGGCGTCTGACGGTGAAACAGGTGCCCCGCCTGCACCATCGGGCTCAGGAGTAAGGCAGCTTGCCGAGCGACTGAGCCCGATGTGTTTTGTCAGTCTGCCCCTCTCGAACTCCCAGCAAAGGTGCGAATACTCTTCTGTATTCCAAGCTTCGCCATCCTTGTCCGCAAAGTGCTGGGGTTGAGGCCGAGAATTCTAGCGGCACCACTTGGGCCTTCAACTCTCCAGGCAGTCTGATCGAGGATGCGGGTGATATGTTCCTTCTCAATCTCTTCAAGGGTTTTGGCTGAATCGGACAAGTCTTTTGGTGGCGCACGTCTACTTTGATAGTCTTAGAGCTGCCGAGTCGTTCGATTTCGCCTTCCTGAAGCACTCGCAACAACTTCGGCTGCAATTCGAGGGGCAGCTCGCCTATTTCATCGAGGAATAATGTCGCCCCGTCTGCCAACTCGAAGCGGCCAATCTTGCGTCCGGAGGCTCCGGTAAAAGCGCCTTTCTCGTGGCCGAACAGTTCACTTTCAATCAAGTTCCCAGAAAAGGCGGCGCAGTTCACTTTCACTAGTGGCCGCTCCTTACGCACTTTGGCTGTGAATTGCGCGGGCAACCAGTTCTTTGCCGGTGCCAGTCTCGCCGAGAATGAGCACCGTGGTGTCGGTTTGCGCCACCTGCTCAATCTTAAAAAGCACGTACTTGATGGAATTGCTGTGGCCTATTATTTCGTCGACGTGGTGGGCCAGTCTGATTTCCTCTTGAAGGTAGAGGTTTTCTTCCTGAAGTTGATTCTTCAATCTGCTTACTTCTTCGTGAGCTATTTGTAATGCTTCTTCGGCTTCTATACGGTCAGAGATATCGATACATGAACCGATGTAGCCCAGGAAATCTCCTTCCGTCGAGAAGCGTGGGGATCCGATATCGTAAATCCAGCGGAAACTCCCATCGTACCGCCGCAACCGATACTCCATCTTGAACGATTCCCTGCGGTCGAAAGCTGACTCGTAGACTTCCAAACAGCGGGCATAATCTTCACTGTAAACTCCCTCGGTCCAGCCGTTCCCCATCTCTTGCTCCATTGTGCGTCCAGTGAAATTCAGCCAACCCTGGTTGAAGTAAGTGCAAAGCTTGTCAGGTCCGGAGATCCAGATCATTACGGGAGCGGAATCGGCCATGTTGCTGAATCGTGTTTCGCTCTGACGCAGTGACTCTTCGGCCTGTTTGCGCTCATTGATGTTGAGCGTGACTCCACGTAAGCCTACCGATTTACCGTTATCGTCGCAGATGGCCGCGAGATGTTCTTCAACCCACAACAGTCGACCATCCTTTGTCCGCCAGCGAATTGGACGATACCACTCTCCCCGCTCGCAAAAACTGCTTCGCTACACTTAGAGGCTCTTTCCCGATCGTCTTCAGGAATGATTGACAGCCAGAAACCAGGCGTGGCCAGCCATTCGTCCACACTGTATCCCAACATCTTTTCGACGTAGTCACTGACGAATTGCGCTTTCCGTGTAGTACCACCAGGTTCTAACCGGCTCTCCACACCTGACGCGATGAGCCAGACTCACCCGTCGGAAAACGGGTGTTTGTAATACGTCCGAAATTCGGCGTCCCAACCACATTGCCAGGCTGGCCGAAGTTTGCATGGTTGAACAAGTTAAAGAATTCGGCCCGATGTTCCATGCGCAATCGTTCACTAATATTTGTGTTCTTGATGATCGAAAAGTCGATGTTGTTGAAGCCTGGTCCAGTAACCAGATTGCGACCCAGGCTGCCGAAGCCGTCGACGGGCACGAACACCGAGGTATCGAACCAGCGGTCGACGCTACCGGGGACGCTAATTGGACCCGTCACGTTGGGGCGGAGTGTGTTGGCCACGCCATTGACGGTGCTGTTACTGGTGACAATGTTCACAGGATTGCCGCTCTGCGATGTTGCGCCTGATGACCAGGTGCGTACCTTTCGAGCCGAAGTAACCCAACATCAACACGAAATCACGCATCAGCTCGCGCTGCACATTGAGGTTCCACGACTGCATGTAGGCGTTGTCATAGCCGTGGTCGATGGTTTGAGGGGCCAAACCAGCAGCCTGGGCCAAGTGGAGGGCGTTATTGAACGTGATCGGCCCGGTGAATGTCAGCGGAACGGCCAGGGGTGGATTCGCGGCTGTGCCAGTTACTATGCTCGTCATAGGCTGGTCGACAAGAATGGCGTACGCGCCGCGCACAGACGTCTTTCCGTCCTTAAGTGGATCCCAGGCGAAGCCCACACGGGGCTGAAAGTTCTTGTTATTCTGGTGATATACCTCTTCGCGTTCCTGTCCCACGCGCACCAACGAAACCGTCGACGGGTCGAAGACAATGAAGCGGTCGTAGCGCTCCGTTGGTGTAGCATTCCAGTCGTAACGCATTCCCAGCTCAAGAGTCAGGTTCGGCATGCACCGGTAATTGTCTTGTACAAATAGAGAGACTGATTTCTGGGAAATGCTGCTCGTGCGATTGCCGAGAGTTATGCTGAAAGAGTTTGCCGTACCGGCGAGGAAGGCCGCGAGATTGGCGAAGTTGAACCTGCCCGTATCGAGAGCGAAATTGTTATTTAGGAATTCACGAAACTCGACGCCAAACTTAAGCGAATGGCTACCGCGCAAGTGACTGAGAGTGTTCGAAACCACGAAGGTTGTGTCGCCGCGTCCCTGCGGGAAGTTAGCAGGACCCCCAAAGTTAAGGACGCCGGCGATGTTGATCTGCGGCAACCCGATCGGCCTATTGACGCCGTTGTTGATTCCGAAATCGGCCGGATTGAGTTGTGCGTTTGGCGTGACCGTCCCGTAGAGGTGGTTGAAGCCGAAACGGATCTCGTTTACGAGGTCAGGACTGAACGTGTGCGTTTCGTTGAGCGTCAGTATCTGCCGTTGCACTCGGAAGGTATGGCCGAAGCCAGGGATGGTATTGCCGCTTCGACTGGGCTCGAGAGTGGAGGTGCTGCTGATGTCATAGAATCCATATAACCGGTCTTTAGAGTTGATGTCGTGGCTAACGCCGATCGCCCACTGGTCAACGTCAACCGGAGCTGTTGCCGAACCGATGAACCGGGCTGTCCCCTGTTCATCGGTGAAGTTCGGCCGCGGGATCAAGTTGCTCAGCTTCAAAGTCACCGGTTCCGTTACCGATGCGCGTTGACTATCACTCAACACGACGCTGTTTAGAGCCAACCCCTGACGTTGACGTAATCCCTCATAAGAGAAGAAAAAGAACGTTCGATTTCTAACTATGGGGCCGCCGAGGTTCCCTCCGAACTGATTGCGTCTAAAAGACTGCGGGTTAGAAGAAGTGAAATCGAAAAAGTTGCGGGCATCAAGCGCGTCATTACGCAGAAACTCGAATAGCTCGCCGTGCAACTCGTTGGTGCCCGAGCGCGTGGCCATGTTGACGATAGCTCCTGAGTTTTGCCCATATTCGGCGCTGAAAGTCGAGTTGTCGAGCTTGAATTCCTGAATAGTGCCGATCGACGGCTGGAAGCTGATGGAGTTAAAGGTCTCGTTCGTGAGAGTAATGCCATTGATCATGTAGTTGACTGTTTCCTCGCGGTTGCCGGCGGTGCTGATGGCGAGCGCCCCCTGACCGCGGCCGGGTGTAGTCGAGAATCCGTTTTGCGGTGGTGTGACTGAGCCAGGGATGAGCAGACCGAGATCGAGGAAGTAGCGTCCGTTGAGAGGGATATCCTGCACCGTACGCTGGTTGATCACTTGGCCCACGGAAATTGTGGCCCGCTCGACGATGGGAGCGGCAGTTGTCACGTTCACGATTTCGCTAATGTCACCGACTTCCAACTCAAAGTCCTGGACGACTATCCGTCCCACCTCGAGGTCGAGCCGTCCAACAATCTTTCTCTTAAAACCCCCAGCTCGAACCTCGATACGGTAGCTACCAACTGCGAGAACCGCTATTTGATAGTATCCCTGGTCGTCAGTTTCACCAGACCGCTCTGCTGCGGTTGCGTTATTGTGCGCCGTGATCTTCGCGCCGGACACGACGCTTCTGTTCGAGTCGGTGATTCTTCCTTGCAACGTCGAGGTGGATTGGGTAAGCGCTAAGGGAAATGAGAATCCAACGCTAACGATGGAAGGCTCGTCTGACGGCCCGAGGGTCATACTTGCCTTGATCGCAGCGACTCCGTCAAAGTCGCCAAAAAGAGAACTCGTTGGGTTAACCCGGATTGCCGCGATGCCTGAAACGGGCGAGAGAGGTACGCCCAACAAGATGAGCGCAAGAGACGTGCGTGGGGTGAATGTCCGCCTCATATTTTAGCGCTGCTATTTCTCGCTGACCTTCGGCGGAAGTCCAGACGGCAAAAAGCTGCTTGCGAACTAGCTCAAAGGTTTGCATTAAGGCGCCGCCTGACCAGCGGGGGGGCAAAATCTCTGCCTCGGTGCGATTAGCCGTTGCTTCTGTGCAGCAGAGGCAACGGCTAATCCGACAACAAGGACTGGAAGGGAATCTACGCTCGCCTGCGCAGCTCAGCAATCCGTAATAATACTGTCCGATACCGTACATAGTACCGGGGTGGCTGTTCAAGCTCGCGCGGAGAACTGTGCGGAATATAGGGTTTTTAAGGGAAATTCCGGAGGACGCTTCGAACGTGGATTTGCCACGGAAAAGAAGAAAAGTTGCGGTAGTCCACGCTTGAAAGCAGCAGCCCTAATCGCGAGTAAAGCTTTATTTCAGGTTAGTTCTAGATGAATCGAGGGCGGAGGGAAGTCACTTCACACTCGTATTCAATTACTCCGCTGATAGTTCATGTTGTCTAATTCCACCACGACTTGCTTCGCTGGATAGTTCACTATTGCCTGGGCCATGTAGACCTGACCGCTAGGCAACATGGCATAGTTGGCCGTAGCGGTAACTGGATTCTGTTCGTAGGTCGTCGCAATCGCAATACGCCGAAAGAGCATCGCCGTTCGATCAATCCAGATCGTTAGTGAATCTCCCTGCTGAATCACGTTGTTCATCTGAATCTGAACTGCTCCGGCCATGTCACCCTGCCCTTGCGAAAAGGTGGCCTGCTTGAGCGCTGCCTGCAACTGCTGCGGTGGGAGTTCTGAGTATGATTTTACAAGGTCAGCGATCTCCCTCATCATTTCCTTGAACTCACCCGTTTTCTTTTCGACGATTCTTCGCTTGAGACGACCTCCAGAGGGTTGCTCATCCGCTGGCGGCTGTTCACTCAACAGCGTCTTTTGAAGGTTTCCGTTCATGTCATAGTTCATCTGAGTGAGGGTTACTTTTTTTGTCTCGCCTTTCAATTGGAGTTGCATGCGCTGCTGGTACGTAAAAGTCTTCAACGAC
>JAMQPH010000244.1 GCA_023717605.1 Pyrinomonadaceae bacterium | reverse complement strand
AAGGGACAGGATTATCCGGTCGCTTACGTTCGTTGGACCGAAAACAGGAACATGGAAGAGTTTCTCCGACTCGTATCAACTGGACGTGTGCAGTTGCGGCCGTTGGTGACTCACCGGTTTCAACTCGAGGAAGCGACCAGGGCTTACCAAACCATTCTTGATCCAGCCTCAAATAGTCTTGCGGTCTTGTTGCGTTATCCTGCCGCGGAATCCTCCGACATTCCCAGCGAGTTCGCTCCGCAAAGAAGAATCCAGGTGGCGTCTCCACAGTCATCCGCCGATCTACGAGTTGGGTTGGTCGGCGCAGGCAATCTAGCTCGCTGGGCGCATCTACCAAACCTAAAAAAGATTCCTGGGGTGAATCTACATGCGGTCTACTCAGCGAACGGTGCTCGCGGCAAGAGCTACGCGCGGAGGTTTGGCGCAAGCTACTGCTCGTCGGACTACGACGCGATTTTGAAAGATCATGAAATTGATATCGTACTCATTCTCAGTAGGAACCAGGACCATGCGTCGCAAGCGGTTGCCGCACTACGCGCCGGCAAACACGTCTTTCTTGAAAAACCTATGGCACTGACGGTTGAGGAATGCCGCGAGATAAATCGAGCTGTGAAGGAGAGCGGTCGGCAGTTGACCGTCGGTTTCAATCGACGCTTCGCTCCTTTTTACCGCGAGCAGAAACATCAGCTCGCGCGACGAACAGGTCCGGCGGTAATCAACTGTCGCGTGAATTCACCCGGCATCTCCGGATCTTACTGGATGGCTGACCCCTCAATCGGAGGCGCCATCCTTGGCGAGGCCTGTCACTTTGCTGACCTAATGTACTGGCTTCTCGAGTCAGAGCCCTTGAGCGTTGCTGCTTACTCGCTTCCCACCGATCAAAAAGAACCAGTGGGCCAAAATAACATGGCGGCTAGTTTTCGCTTCGCAGATGGCTCGATTGGAAATCTTACGTACTGCACAGTGGGTAGCAAGAAATCTGCGGGGGAACGCGTTGAGGTTTTTGCGCAAGGCGTCGGTGTAGAGACCGCAGACTTCAAGCGCCTCTCGATCAAAACCAGCATTGAGCAAAATCGATCGCTTTGGTGGGGAGAGAAGGGCTATAAAGCACAACTCGAATCATTCATCGATGGCATCCGTAAAGGAATCCCGCCTGAAGTCACTTTTATAGATGGTGCGCGAGCAACGATCGTGTGCCTACGCATGCTTGAGTCAGCACGCACGCTCGAACCGAGTGTGATCGATCTCGATGATGTCCTTTCAAGATCTAACTCCTGATACCGCTTTAATCTCTTCTTTTTCTTTCACAAAACAACCGCAATTTGTTTGCAACCCTTTGCGTGGGGTGAAATGTCTTTAATGTAATCGTTCTTTGCTTTTATTTTGACTGACAAACGAGTCGCCATCGGTGGAGGGACTGGAAGGTCCTTCCAGGCTGATTAAGCTAAGACTCATATACTCCGGTTACTTACACAATGACTCATAAGCAGATCGCAGATTCTCAGTTTTCTCGTTCCCGACGTGCTAACCCAATCCTAATAGTCCCTTCCCGATGTTTTTCACGACCCGACGGTGATCTCTCCGTAACCGGACTAGCTGACCCCGCTCAGACTAGTTAAGTGCCCGACAGGTCGAGGCTCTCGGCAAAATGTGACCCACGGCGCTTACATCAGCGCCAGAGCAACTCATGTTCCCGAGCTGCCAGCCCGGGTCATTTCTACTCTTCCAAAATGCTGAATAACAATAACTTAATGATGCTACCCCTAAACGAGCAACCGATGAACTACATCACAACCCTCTTGACACCGCTGAGCAAACAATGTTTAATCACGTCAGCGATTGTTGGCCCTTATCTGGCAGCAAAGATCTTTAAAACAGTTACGATTGCACACGATAAAGGCAAACCCGTCGTAAGGTGGGGGCGCAAAGCCGTGAGTCTTTCTTCCGGCCGGGGCACGGTTCATTCCCCGCCACGTTGGGAGAGATTGTCTGGTTGCCGAAAGCGATCGAAGAAAGCTAAGACTTCAACTTATCGCGACCTTCAGACGGTACCATTTCGCGGAAGGAAGCTTTTCTCCTCCGGCAATCCGTTCGCAGGTCATTTAAGGGCTTTGCTCCACTCGCTTGCAGTCGTAGCTAGAACCGCGCATCGGTATTCTCACCTTTATCCGCGTCGGTTTGCATTCTTCTCTCGCATTCCATTCTTTTCTGTTCACCGACAAAAAATCTCTCCCTTTCTAAGGAAAGGCCTGCGCAAGCGAAGGCCCGATGGCTTTCTGTCTTGGCCACTCTTTCCGTGGGAAGCTGATCTTCTGCCCACTCGTATGCTTTCACGGCCGTGCGCTCTCTTCAGGCGTGCGACCTTCACCGATTAAAGGCACCCCTGCAGCAATGCAGGTCCGCAAAGTCAGGAGTCTCAGTTCAGCTGAGATCGTCCGATTACCGAAGTGAGGATGCAAATGCTTAGTTCCCCCGAGTTGGGTCGTTTACGGGCTTCATACAGACTTCTTGTTTCGCTCCGATTCGCAATAGTTTCGGTCATTCTTTTTGTCTCTGCCTGTATCACTGCCCAGGGTCAATCCCTTTCCGTCTCGCTGTCAGCGCCCTCCGGCTCCTATGTCGACGAGGTGGTTCTGATCGATGCCCGCCAATCAGTCGGCGTTTCGAAGTTGCTGCAGACAGATGGTCGGCCATCTGTCGTTATTGACTTTGGTGACGGCTTTTCAGCCAACCTGCTTGCTAGCGGCCATGCGTACCGCATGCCCGGCACCTACACCATCACACTCACTGCAAAAGACAGTGGTGGAGGCACGGCGACAACTCAGAGAACCATTGTCGTGTCTTCCATTCCCCCGGCCACTGGCTCGAATGTTCGCGTTCTCAATGACACGGGCGATCCAGTCTTGAATGGTGCCAATCTTCAGGTAGCAATTAATGCTGCAGCGGCGAGCAACAGCACGGCGGAGCAAGAGATTGTGTTGCCGGCAGGGGCGGTCTTTGCCGGTGAAATCATCTTACCCACACCGGTAGGGGATAAATACATCACAATTCGGAGTGGGAG
>JAMQPH010000242.1 GCA_023717605.1 Pyrinomonadaceae bacterium | reverse complement strand
GGAGACCATTCCAACGTTGGTGCCACGGGAAGGGGACGGCTATCCACCGTCGCGCAGTGGATCTGTCGGACAGAGGCCGGGACGTATCGGCGAACCGGGCTGCGCCTTGACCGAAGATGATCTCCGAAGGATCAATACGAGAAAGGGCTTCATTCAGCTGCTCGAGAATAAAGCCGTTGATATCGAGGAGGTGCGTAAGACGCTGCTGTATGAGCAAGAGTTGCGGCAATTACAAGTTGAATTGGTCAGGCTCCAACGGTGGGTTCAGAGCAACGGAGAACGGATCGCGATCCTGGTCGAAGGGCGTGATGCGGCTGGGAAGGGCGGCACCATCCGCCGGTTCACGGAGCATCTGAATCCTCGTGCAATGCGGGTGGTCGCGCTGCCCAAACCGTCGGATGAAGAACGGGGCCAGTGGTACTTTCAACGCTATATTCGCCAGCTGCCCAACAAAGGTGAGATCGTGTTCTTCGACCGCAGCTGGTACAACCGCGCGGTGGTCGAGCCGGTGATGGGATTCTGCAGCAAGAAGGAACATCAGCGGTTCCTGCAGCAGGTTCCGGAATTCGAACATATGCTCTACGAAGACGGTGTGACCATCATCAAGTTCTGGTTCTCCATCTCGAAGGAAGAGCAGGCGAAGCGATTCGAAGAGCGCCGGCAGGATCCGCTCAAGCAATGGAAGCTGAGCCCGGTTGATGACAAGGCGCAAGAGCTGTGGGACTCCTACACCCGCTACAAAGAGGAGATGTTCAGCAAGACGCACACGACATTCAGCCCCTGGATTATCGTCAAGGCCAACGACAAGCAGGCGGCACGATTGGAAAGCCTCCGGTTCATGCTGAACTTGTTGCCATACAAAGGCAAAGAGGAAGCCCCGATCCGCCTGGCGCCGGATCCCAACGTGGTCACCCGATTCCACCGCAAGATGGTGGAGCTGGATTTGTAACAGGCCACAGAAAAATTCCATGCACCAGAATCATCCGATCGTGGTCCATTTCCCTAGTGGGCTTGTGTGCCAGGCGATATGAACTTGTCTGAAGATGAAGAAAGGAGAAGGGACGAGTCCAAAAGAGATAAAGGGCGAGGTCAACCCAAGACACGACGAATGAAGGAGGAACCGATCATGATGAATACCTCTCGATATGCAGCCATCCTCATATGGGGATCAGTATTACTGCTCAGTGTTAACGTCCAAACTGTTCGAGCGGACGGAGACCATGGAGGAATGATGGGTGGCCACATGTGTAAAATGTGTGAAGGCCACGATCAGAGCAAACAGGACGAACACAGTAGCCATGACCTGAAGGATCTCCTCAAACATGGGAAGGAGATCGGCCTCACATTGGAGCAAGTCAGCAAGCTGAAAACCATGCAGCTTGACCTGAGTCGTGCGCAAGCCAGAGCGGAAGCCGACATCAAAGTGGCAACGCTTGAGTTGCATGCGTTAGTCGAGGATGAGCAGACTGACTCGGCAGCGATTCAGGTCAAAGTGGACCAACTCAAGAAGGCGGAAGGCGGCATTTTGTTCACGGCGATCAGGTCGAGGCGCGACGCAATGGCGATATTGACTCCCGAACAGCGCGAGAAAGCCCACGCAATGAGGGACAAGATGATGGAAATGATGATGGGG
>JAMQPH010000240.1 GCA_023717605.1 Pyrinomonadaceae bacterium | reverse complement strand
GTCGAACGGCTGTGCTGTTTTCTGAGGAGGCAATCGATTGCCGAGCGCTCTTCCTACAACATTTCGCTCCAGGGTGGACTCAACGCGAACGCGGCATTGATCAGTCCGACGTGGGAGTAGGCCTGGGGGAAGTTGCCGAGCTGGAGGCGAGCATGCGGGAGAAAATGTTCTGAGAGGAGCCCGACACTGTTGGCGGCCGTCATCACCCGCGACATGACCTGTTGAGCCTCGGACAAGCGACCGAGCTTCACCAGCGCCTGAACGACCCAGAACGAGCAGATGACGAAGCCGGCCTGCGGTGTGCCGAAATCGTCTTGTCGCAGATAGCGATAGACGAACCCTATGTCCTCACCACCATTCCCCACCATGAGTTCCCGTAAGATTTCTCCTGTTGTGGCTTCACAGACCTTCCGGTTGGGAAAGCCGAGAATCGCCGCCTGGGCAAGTGCAGCATCATACGTGTCATCGCTGGGCCCGTTGCGCAGCGCGCCTCCCTTGGTTGCGCGCTCCAACGCCTGGACAGCGAGAGTGCGAGCGCCGTCCAGATCCACGGAGAGGGACTGAAGAAACCCCGCCCGCTGCATGCGTTCGGCTCGATCCAGACCGGCCCAACACATCAGGTTGGTGAAGGAATGTTCCTTCCACCCGTTGCGGATCTCCCACAGGCCGGCATCAGGCTGGGAAATACTCCGCGTGCAGAGGTGGACCAGCTTCGCCACCAACTCTTCGTGTTCCTTCGTTCGCAGATCGAAGAATCGATCGTCGAAAAAGATCGGCGCCAAGGTCAGGATCATCTCTCCATAGACGTCATTCTGGACGTGCTCGGCCGCCTGATTGCGACTCCTCACCGGTCGGCTCTGTGCGAATCCCTCCCAGTTCTGGTGTTCTGTTTCGGGGATTGGCAAGTCTTGACTCAGCGTATACACGGGCGAGAGACGGTCATGAGATTGATCCAAAGTGTAGGCGATGTTGAGAAGGAACTTGAGAAAGCCTTCCATTTCTTCGAAGTGGCCGAGGTTATGAAAGGTGGACAGCGAAAAATAGGCGTCACGCAGCCAACAGTAGCGGTAGTCCCAGTTTCGTCCTCCCCCTGGTTGCTCTGGCAAACTGCTTGTGAGCGCGGCGAGGATCGCGCCCGTGTCTTCGTAGCAGTGGAGTTTGAGGGCGAGGGCTGAGCGAATCACCTCTCCCTGGTAGAGCACGGGGATGGAGCAATGTTTCACCCAGGTCCGCCAGTGTTTGGTCGTTTGGTCCAGGAATTCGTGGCTGACCTTGACGATGTCATCTTCAATCCCAAGCCCCCATGTCAACGCGAAGTACATCCTTGAGGTGAGCGCGACAAGAGATTCCTCGCAGAGATACGTGAGGGGCATGTTGGTGAGAAGGCGTAGGGGTTCCCCACGAATGTCGTATCGCACGTGGCTGCTGCCGCGAATCAAGCGGGCCGGCTCTTTTTCCCAGCCGGAGATGGGCCGACAGCAGACGCGAATAGAAGGTGTCCCACTCAGCGGTTCCACAATGCGAAACAGCGCGGCTGGTCGGTAGGTGCGCCCATATTGTTCAAAGCGGGGGCAAAAATCGGTGATCTGGAACGAGTCGCCGTTTGGAAGCGAGACCGTAGTCACCAGGATGTTCGTATTCGGCAGATAGCGCTGGGTCGTGGCGGCTTTTTCAGGAGCGGGTGAAGAAACTGAAAAGTATCCCCCTTCCGGGTCCAGGATTCTGCCGAAGACCGGAGGACTATCCGGCCTCGGCAGACACAACCAGTCGATGGAACCTTGGTCGCTGATCAACGCTGAAATCTGACAGTTGCCGATGAGTCCGTACGGATACATGTGGTGACAGTATTTGATTTTGCGGCCAAAGTAAACTAACTTGTTCCTATGAATCTCTCTCTGCGATTCGTTCTCCCGTTGGCGCTTGTGTTGGCGTTGATCGCGTATGGAGTGATCCCGCTCGTCGATTCATTGACGTTGAAATGGTTCGTCCGGGATCTCGAGATTCGGGCCAATCTGATGGTCAGTACGATGGAGGGACCGCTCTCTGAACTTTTGGCATCCAACTCGAATGACAAGATTCACGCGTACTTCACTCGCATTATGCAGGATGAGCGGCTGTACGCTCTGGGCTTCTGTGATCTGAACAACCGCCTTCTATATAAGACCCAGACCTTCCCCGACGAAGTGACCTGCGAGAGCACAGCCAGCCTAATGCCCGATTCGTTTACCGTGCTGAAGTTGAGCCGCGGGCCACTGCACATGGCTTCGGCCTCTATTGAATCGAAGAGACACTCGGTCGGACGTCTTCTGCTCCTCCACGACATGAGTTTCATCCAACAACGCAGCAGCGATACGAAGTGGTACGTCTTTTATTTGTTTGCGGGACTCGGCGCGGTCATTTCGCTGGTAACGGTGTTGGTCGCGCACCTCAGTTGGAAAGGGTGGGTGGCGGGGGTGAGAGCCATGCTGAAGGGGGAAGGAGTTCTTACCCCACTGACGCAAGAACAGCAGGCGCCTGAAATGCGGCCTCTGGCGAAGGATTTGCGATCGTTAGTGCAGGCGCTCGAATCCGACCGTCGGATGCGTGATGAGAGTCAGATTTCATGGACCCCGACCAGCCTCAAGACTATTCTTCACGAACAACTCGCCGGCGACCAGGTGCTCATCGTGTCCAACCGCCAACCGTATGTCCACAACCGGCGAGACCAGAAGATCGAAGTGCAGGTACCGGCAAGCGGATTGGTCTCGGCGCTGGAACCGGTCATGCGTGCCTGTTCCGGAGTGTGGATCGCACATGGCAATGGATCGGCTGATCGGGATGTCGTGGACGCGCGCAGCCATGTCGGTGTGCCGCCTGAGCAGCCCGCGTATGAGATTCGCCGCGTCTGGATGACCGCAGAAGAGGAGGCCGGGTACTACTACGGGTTTGCGAACGAAGGTCTCTGGCCCTTGTGTCACATCGCCCACGTACGGCCCACGTTCCGTTCGTCGGATTGGAGCCATTATGTGGCGATTAACGAACGATTCGCCCAGACCGTCTCCGAGGAAGCCACCACCGACAATCCGGTCGTCCTAGTGCAGGATTACCATTTCGCCCTGCTCCCGAAACTGATCCGGGACAAATTGCCGAATGCGACGATCATCACTTTCTGGCACATTCCCTGGCCGAACGCGGATAGTTTCGGGATCTGCCCCTGGCGCCAGGAAATTCTGGAGGGGCTCCTGGGAAGCAGTATTCTTGGGTTCCATACCCGAGTCCACTGCAACAATTTCATCGACAGTATCGATCGGCTCCTTGAGGCGCGCATCGATCGAAGCAGCTCGACGGTGTCGTTTGGAGGCAAGCTGACGGCGGTCAACCCCTATCCGATCTCCATTGAGTGGCCCTTGCGATGGATCCAAGGCCAGCGGCCGGTGCCGGAGTGTCGAACGCTGGTGCGGGAGCTCTATGGGCTGCCGTCTGACCGCCTCGTGGGTATCGGGGTCGAGCGGATGGATTACACGAAAGGCATTCTGGAACGGTTCATGGCTGTTGAACGGTTGCTGGAACTCCAGCCCGAATGGATCGGCAAATTCACATTCATCCAGATTGCCGCTCCCAGCCGCTCGAGCATCGAACAGTACCAGCATCTCACGAGCCAGGTGTTTGCATTGGCCGAGCAGATCAACAAGCGATTTGGGCGGGACGGCTACGAGCCGATCTGTCTGAAAGTTCAACATCACGAGCCGCCCCAAGTCTGCGAGTGTTATCGCGCCGCGGATGTCTGCGTGGTCAGCAGTCTCCACGACGGGATGAATCTGGTCGCCAAAGAGTTCGTCGGCGCCCGCGATGACGAGCAGGGCGTCCTGATCCTGAGTCAGTTCACGGGAGCCGCCCGTGAGCTGACTGAGGCGCTCGTGATCAACCCGTACGACATCGATCAGTTTGCCGCTGCGCTCCACGTAGCCCTGACCATGCCCAAGGTAGAACAACGTGCTCGGATGCGGAGCATGCGTGGGCTTATCCAGGAATTCAATGTCTATCGCTGGGCAGGACGCATGCTCACGGATGCAGCCCGTATGCGACAGCGGGAGCGGGTGATGAAGCAGGTCGGGCGCACGAGTTTGCTGAGTGAATTGGTCGACTGACCATGGAATATCTTCTGACGGACAGGGGTAGGAGTGAGCTAGAGGCACTCCTGACGGTTCATTCTTTATTCGCCTTCGATTTTGATGGAACGTTGGCGAAGATCGTCCGCGATCGCCACAACGCGCAGCTGGGACGGCCGATCCG
>JAMQPH010000216.1 GCA_023717605.1 Pyrinomonadaceae bacterium | reverse complement strand
ACCCTTCCCAACCTGCAAATTAACGCCAGTTGACTGGCACCACTCACAGCCCGGGATCTCTCAGGTCGGGAAGGGTGGTTTACCCCCGCTCGACTATCCCTTATTTCATGTTTCGAGCTTCTTCCGGGTAACGACAGACTAACCAGGGCCATTGAGAAAACTCAACGAAACGTGATCCGGTATTGCTTTCCTGCCATCAACTTCAAACGAACTACTCCATCCTTTGCGGTTGCAAGCTGCGCTCTCTTTCCCTGCTCAGTCAGGTGCGTGATCTGTTGGCCGCGTGGAGGCCGAAATTGGAATTCGTCGCTCAGGTCAGGTCGCAAGACGGCACTCGTTGCCTTACTCGCCTTCCATTCGAGATCGAGTGTGATCGCTCCGCGGGCGCGCACTCCATTTATCGCACCTTTAGGCCACGCTTCAGGGAGCGCCGGTAGAAAACTGATCTCACCCTTATGACTTTGCAGCAGCATCTCAACCATCCCGGCAGTGCCTCCAAAGTTCCCATCAATCTGAAAGGGCGGATGATTGTCCAGCAGGTTCGGCAGAGTCGACTTGGCTAACAGGGCGACGATATTTTCGTGCGCGAGGTTACCTTCTTCCAGCCGCGCCCAAAAGTTGATAATCCACGCTCGACTCCATCCCGTATGTCCGCTTCCGGCTTGCAGCCGCCGTTCGAGTGAGACCCGCGCCGCGCGGGCGAGCTCAGGTGTTCCACGCAGAGTGATCTGATCGCCCGGATGGAGCGCGAACAAGTGGGAGATGTGTCGATGTCCGGGTTGCGGTTCGTCGTAGTCTTCCAACCATTCCTGCAACTGGCCGTGCTTACCGATCTTCATTGGCGGCAAGCGATCGCGCGCAGCCTCCACTTGCTTGCGAAACGCGGCATCAACGTCCAGCAATTGGCTTGATTCAATCACGCGGCTGAAGAGCGCGTGCGTGATCTGCGTGTCCATCGCCGGTCCCATGCACAATTTGACCGCCGTGCCGTCCGGCGCCTGGTACTGATTCTCCGGAGAGAGCGATGGGCCGGTGATCAAATGACCTTTGCCGTCGTCGACTAGATAATCGAGAAAGAATTCAGCGGCTTCTTTCATCAGCGGATATGCTCGATTGGCAAGGAAAGACCGATCACGCGTGAACTCGTAATGATCCCAAAGATGCAAACTCAGCCACGCCGCGCCCATGGGCCAGAGGCCGGCATGGACACCATCAATCGGCACGGCATGTCCCCACAGATCCGTGTTGTGGTGAACGACGAAACCACGCGCTCCGTAAAGGTTCTTCGCCAGCCGGCGACCGTCTTCGCGCGCGTTCTCAATCAGATCGAACAAAGGCGCATGCAGCTCCGATAGGTTACAAACTTCCGCGGGCCAGTAGTTCATCTCGGTGTTGATATTGATGGTGTACTTACTGTCCCACGCCGGCTGCATCTGATCGTTCCACTTGCCCTGAAGATTTGCGGCCATTGTGCCGGGACGACTGCTGGCGATCAGCAGGTAGCGGCCAAAGTGGAAATAGAGGGCCTCGAGCGCCAGGTCGCTCTCACCGGCTTGTACTCGTTTCAGTCGTTCGTCAGTGGGAAGTTCAGGCGGAACAGCGCCAATGTGAAACTGAACCCGCCGAAACAGTCGCCGATGATCGGCAATATGGGCGGAACGAAGTTGAGCGTAAGGCCTGCTCGCGGCCTTAAGATATTCGGCACACGTAACGATCAAAAGCGTGACCGCATCGGCGCTTTCCACTCTTAGTTCGTCGCCTTCTACGAGCGTACTCGCTCGCATCCCTTCTGCAAGAGCCTGCGCCCGGCCCTGGAATTTGACGCCTACCTTGCGCTCAAGTTGATGCCGGTCGCCGCGCGCGATTGCCTCGCCATCAATCACTAACAGGTTAGGTTTAAGCGCCTGAGTGTGACCGTCCTGGCCGCGCGTGAGCGTGGCCTCGAATGAAACACGACCCGGCTTATCACTTATCAAACGGACGACAATTACCTGGTCCACTGCCGAAGCAAACACTTCGCGCGTGAAGCGAGTGTCGCCCAATAGATACGAGATGCGAACAATCCCTCTGTCAAGATCGAGTTCCCTGACGTACTCTCTTGCGTTCTCATGGCCGTCAAAGCGAAGTAAAAGATCGCCCAGCGGTTGATACGGCGGCAGGCGCTTGGGAATGGAAATTATCGTTCTTTCAGCAAGCTGCTCAGCTTCCTTCGGTTTGCCGGCAAACAATAGCCGTCTTACTTCCGCAAGATTGCGCGCACCTTCAGGATTATTGCGATCACGTTTTTCTCCCGCCCAGATTGTGTCTTCATTCAGTTGAATTCGTTCTGATACGACCCCTCCAAAGACCATCGCTGCTAAGCGTCCGTTGCCGATTGGGAGAGCTTCATTCCAGTTGGCAGCGGGTTGGCGATACCAGAGGCGCAAGTCGCTCGACTCGGCTACTGTTGCTGCAGTCTCTCGATTCAAATCAAAGTCACGCAGGAGCGCACTCCCAACAACGGCAGACGAAGTTGATTTCAAGAAGGTCCTGCGGCTGACCCGCTCGTTAGTAGGCGACTTTGACTTTGTCATTTAATGAAACAGCGAGCCAAGCATGCACGCAGAGAACCTTTGGTTTTTCACCCCGCAGGGCTGAGATGTCTATAGCACTGTATGTCCAACCCAACCTCCAGCGCCGTTCGGAGGGGCGGAACTCAAACAGCCAAGTACCAAGCTTGCGTCATTCCGCCCTCCGAACCGCGCCTGGCACTCTTGAGGTTCTGGTCTATAAACATTTCACTCCTACAGAGTGAAGAGTCTTGACTGCGGCAACCATGACTGCGATCGATTCTTGTTTCGGTGCACGTCTTAACACGGCAAGAGCAAACGCATCAAGAACAAAAATGATTGACTCGATGACGTTTCATGCGCGCTGACCAATTTGACCAATTTCCATTTGGCTCGCTAGAAAATTTGATCAACGAACGAACTCGAAAAGTTTGTTATTGTGTTAGTGATAGTTCGTGCTATTTCGTGGATCGTTCTTTTGATTGCTCCACTCGCCTCGAGCCAGGCGAGTGAAATCATCAATCTAAACTACTTACTGAGGTTCGACATAATGCGCCGCTCCCGAGCTCTCGTTTATCCATTCATCGCCGCTATCGCTATCAGTGCAATCGTCACGAAACCGGCCAGTGCGCTGCAAAGCGGTGACGACCTGAGAAAGACGAGTCTTCGATCCAGCACTCCTTCGGATGAAGTCGTGCGCATCGATGTCGACAAGGACGGCAAGCCAGATATTATTGAGCGCTGGTGGAACGGAAAACGCGTGCGCTGGCTGGATGAGAATGGCGATCTACTGGCAACTGATACCCGTGGCGATCAGGTAGCAGACGTCCTGCAAGTAGACAAGAACGGTGACGGACTCTACGACGGTCCAAACGACTTGAATGTTAAGTGGGCTGACAACGACCGAGACGGCAAGCCCGACCTGCAGGCATGGGTCACCCAGTCTCCTGAATGGACCACAGACAAATGGAACGCCAGCGGGTCTCATTGGATGGTCTTCATTGACGTCGAAAAGGACGGCGTGCTGGGCTGGCTCGACTGGGAGAAGTTTGACTTTGGCAACGACAACTGGGGGTATACGGGTACCTCAAACTGGCTGCCGGATTACAATGGCGATGCCATATTCTTGAAGGTTCATCGTCCGCCTCAGTCTCTGCCTGACCCGCGACTCAACTGGGAAAACCCGTTCGCCTTTTACGATTTCGATGGCGACGGGGCCAGCGAGATGGCCATGCGCTGGCTTGATCCGGTCCCGCCAATCGACCAGGGCTTAACGAAACTATCAGGCGTTCTCAATGAGGCCTTTGTAACGTTTGATCTCGACAACGATTCCACTAACGGAAACGAGACTGACTACGACATGTCGTTGCGGGGCGCCGGCGGTCCTGGGGTGCCTTACCGCTCGTTCATTCACAAGTATCCCGCGCTCAAGGGGAATCCAAAATTCGACGTCTGTTTCCAATGGAATAATTGGCGCCAGATTGATGAGCTGATGTATATGCCTCACGCGCGCAGCTACGATGCTTTCTTTTCCGCGGGCTGGACCAGCATCTATTTCGTGTTTGACGAAGATGACGATGACCACCGATGGGAACGCGTGGAAATGTACTATCCGATGCACGGCTTCGGTGGTCCGAAAGAGATTGATCTCTACTCCACAAAGCGTTGGCGGCGGAGCAACTATGCAGAGCAGGACATGGTTTCGCCTGATGAACGACCTGGAATCGCTGGTCATCCGCAGGCAGACTCGCTCGGTGATCGCGGTGAATTTGATGAAGACAACTCAGGTGGCGGAAAACTCTACCTGGGTGTCTTCGATCGGAAACTGCACCTGGCGGGCGCGGAGTGGGGCGCTTGGTTAGTAGACAAGAACGCCGAATTTCATGGCGGGGTTAAGACACCATCGCCCAAGCCGCGCGCACCTGCAGTTGGAGAGGTAGTAAAGTACACCGATACCGATAGCAACGGATTTCTTGACACAGTCGAGTATGACTACGACGGCGACCGCAAAATTGATTTGCGTGTTTCGTTGCTGGATTACCGCAGCTCCAGCCAGCCTCACCCGGATGTAACAACCCTCATTGATACCCGCCGCGAAGGCTGGAAAGGCTTGAATGTGGTACTCAGCCGCCTGGCCAATCAGTCCTGGCAAGAGGCTTTGACAGTTTACCGTGCAGCCTGGCGGCGTGGACTTACAACTCCGGAGACAGACAAGTTGGCGTCTGCTTCATCCGTTGGTGAGCGCTATGACCACGGCTACTGGCTGAAAGAGAAAGTCTTCCGTCAACTTCGCGCACGACTCCAGGAAGCAAAACAAGCTGACCCTGCAAGATCAACAACGCTCGAGGCTCTGGAGAGACAACTGATTCGGCTTTATTACCTGGGACAGTTTGAGGCTTACGCGCGGCTGATCTCGGAGGTGCCAGGGAAATAGTGACATGCCTTACACAAACAAAGTAGTAATCATCACCGGCGGCAGCAAAGGCATCGGCGAAGGGTGCGTGCGAGTATTTGTCTCGGCAGGAGCGCGGGTCGTCTTCTGTGCACGTACCGAGGCAGACGGCAACGCCCTGGTTGCTGAAGTAAACGCACTCGGTCCAGGCGAAGCACACTTCATCAGGTGTGACGTCTCCCGGACTGGAGAGATCCGGAATCTGATTGATACCGCCCTGGCGCGTTATGGCCAGTTAGACTGTCTGATCAACAACGCCGGCTGGCATCCGCCTCACCTGCCCATCGATGATTTCTCTGTAAACGAGTTTCGCGATCTGCTTGATCTGAATCTGGTCAGCATCTTTGCCGCCTGCAAGTTTGCTTTGCCTCACTTGCGCCGCACCCGGGGCAATATCATTAACCTATCGAGCCTCGTTGGCAGCATGGGCCAGCTACACGCCACGACATACGTGGCCACCAAGGGCGCGATCACCGCTTTCACCAAAAGTCTGGCGATCGACGAAGCTGAGCACGGCGTGCGCGTCAATTCCGTATCGCCCGGCAACATCTACACTCCACTGTGGCAAGAGGCCATTGACGCCGCCTCTGATCCGGAGGCTTGCCGCACCCAGGGTGAGGATGCGCAGTTATTGGGTCGTATGGGAACAATAGAAGAAGTCGGCAAACTCTGTCTTTTCCTCGCGTCCGAGGCGACCTTCACAACCGGCGTGGACCACATCATCTCCGGTGGGGCCGAGTTGGGCTATGGACCTAAGAGCCGGCGGCAGTAGCGTGGTGACTAAGCAACGAGATCAGTGGCCGGTATTTTTCATATCTCATTTGACATTTATCATTCGGTTATTGTTCTGGATCTCAGTTCGTGGGACTTCGTGTTACTGAGTGGATCACCTTACTTGGGCGGGAGATGAGAACGATCCACAAACCAATGAACACGAAAATGTTTTAGTGATATTTCGTGTTATTTCGCGGAAGGTTTTAGGTGTGGATCATGATGAGCCTTACCGCGATAACACGTCTGGCAGAAGGTACTGGCGACCTTCGACTTCAATCGGAATAGATGGCCAGCCTGGGGTCGCCGTGATTATTTCAATCCCGTCCTCGAAGGCTATGCAAGTCTCTTCAACTTTTGATCCCGTGATCGAAGGATTCCAGGCGAAGGCTTGCGCGTTTTGTACTTTCTCCGTGCTCAGTGGGTGTGCGACCCAATCGCGCGTGCGATAGCCCGTCGCTCCTCCCTGGTGATGGAGATGTTCTTCTCCCGGGAAACCCGACTCGCCGTAGGCGAGTGCTGCCAGTTCAAAGAGCTCACGCCCGGTCACGCCCGGTTTGGTGCCGTCAAAAAGCCGCGCATTGACATACGCACTACCACGCGTCCGACTAGCCAGGTCTTCCGGGATTGGCCCATCGCAGACAATCCGGGTCAGCGAAGCGATTAACCCCCCTCGGCGTGCGCAGACGACAATCATCAGCACCTTCTTCCAACGAAGGTCCTTGGGTACAGGATGTCGGAACCGCTTCAAACGATCATCCGCAGCAACCAGCGTTACCTGTGAATACGCGCCTACGGCTGCCAGAGCGTCAATTGCGAGTCGTGCCACTTCCCTTTCTCTTATTCCCGGTTCTAATTTGCGTGCCATGTCTCCAATCGCCTTACCGGCATCCCGACCAAGCGTCTTGAAGCGGTCTACCTCAGTGTCTGTTAACACGTAGCGCGCACGTGCTATCGCCCCGTCCACCAGGCGAGCGTCCCCTCCCAAAGGAAGGTCACTGCCGAGCGGTAATTCCTCGGTCAGCAACGAGTGAGCTGTATCGATTACTATTGATGGGTTTCCCTTTTCCGCCTCCCAGGCAAATTCAACAGGCTCGTAACCCTGACCATCAAGTTCTTCAGTCAACAATCGATCGATTTCGATCTTGTTGGCGAGCAGAAAACGCACTCCGTCGCGGCGCAGAAAAAGTGTGACGGCGCCGTTTTCACGGCTCAGATCGATGCCATTTGTTCCTCCCGCCGTCAGCCATGAAAAGTTAGCTTGAGAATTGACCAGTAGTCCGCCCAACCCCGCCTGAGACATCAAGCGCAGCAGCCGTTCAGTTTTTTCCTCGATCTCTTTGGATAGTGACATCGCAATTTACAGGTTGGCACTCATGCTGTTTAGGGTTCAAGCTTTAGAGCCTCTTGCAAAAGTCACTAAGAGGCAAGGTGATTGAGAAAAAAGAAAAGACACAGCGCTGGATCTTTTGTCTGTAGAATGACGTTGCTTAAGACGATCACGCAGACGAAGGAGCCATCACCATGTCTTTCTTGAACGGGACGCTATCACAGTTTTGGTTAACGGTACAAGGAACATTGTTTCCCTGGTTAGCGTCGGAATTAGGAGAGCTGAGTGAGAAGCAGCAACAGCTAGTGAAGATTCTGGAGTTGCTGCAGATAGAGAGTTACATCAAGGGGCAGCAGGGCGTGCTGGGTCGGCCACTCGAAGATCGGCAGGCGATTGGGCGAGCGTTTGTGGCGAAAGCAGTTTACAACCTGGAGACAACGCGCCAATTGCTGGAGCGTTTAACGAGTGACCAGATCATGCGTCGTTTGTGCGGTTGGGAGCGGCAGCGCGAATTACCGAGCGAGGCTACCTTTTCGCGGGCCTTTGCGGAGTTTGCGGCAAGCCAATTACCGGCGCGCGTGCATGAGGCGCTGATTGAAAAGTATGAGAAGCCGCGTTTGGTGGGCCATATCTCGCGCGATGCGACAGCGATCAACGGGCGGGAAAAAGCCGCCAAAAAGGTGAAAAAAGCGGGGCCTGAAGCGAAGCCCAAAGTGGGCGGGCGGAAACGAGCAGCAGCGCTCCCCAAGCCTTTGACGCGGCTGGAACGGCAACAAAGTATGACGCTCCCAGAGATGCTCGCCGATCTACCCAAGGTTTGTGACTGTGGCACCAAGCGCAACAGCAAAGGACATCCCAGTTACTGGGTGGGTTACAAACTGCATTTGGATGTAGCCGATGGCGGCATTCCCATTAGTTGTATTTTGACTTCCGCGTCAGTCAACGACAGTCAGGTGGCCTTTCCCCTGGCGACCTTAACGGCGCAACGAGTAGACAATCTGTATGACTTGATGGACTCGGCTTACGATGTGCCGTCAATCAGGGAAAAAAGTATTGCCTTGGGCCATGTGCCCCTAATTGATGGTCACACTAGACGAGGCGGTGAGAAACCAATATTTGCGCCGCACGAAGCGCAACGATACAAGGAGCGCACCACCATCGAACGGGTTTTTGCGCGGCTGAAGGAAGAGTTCGGTGGCCGCGTGGTGCGGGTGCGCGGTCCAGCGAAAGTAATGACCAGTCTGCTGTTCGGGCTTATCGCTCTGACCGCCGACCAGCTTTTGCGCTTGGTTAGCTGAGCAAAACGCAGTTAATGCAGCTCCCGGCTTCCAGCATCATTGCTGGTTAACCGGAACTCGTTCAAAAAACGGAGTCTTTCACCTGCACTGTTACGTTTAGCATCGAAGCCACTGAGAAACTTGGTGTTTTTGCTTCGCTGCCTTGAATCTTCCTGCGCGCTCGCAGTTGCCTCTGCATTTTGCAAGAGGCTCTTTAGGTTGTGGTGTCGCCGGCAGCAAGCTAAAGGTTGAACTCTCAACTGCTTGAGCGAGATATTAAAAGATAGACCAATCAACTGGCGCCACATTTCGTTTCGGCGGAGCTTGCATGAAGGACAGCTGTCATTTCTATAAGTATTTGGTGCCTGCGGCAATGATGTTCGGCCTGCT
>JAMQPH010000215.1 GCA_023717605.1 Pyrinomonadaceae bacterium | reverse complement strand
GAGGGACGCCCCTACAAATCTACGTCTGAAAGGAAACGCGATACGCTTGCGGAGTAGTTCCGGTGAGCCTGTGAAAGAGCCTGGTGAAATGACTCTGGTGGCTAAATCCCGATCGCAGCCCAACTTCGATGAGCGGCATTTCGCTTCGGGCCAGCAGCAACTTGGCGCGCTCAACCCTGAACTTCATCAAGTACTGATGCGGTGTCTTCCCCGTTGTCTTCTTGAACTCTCGGGAGAAATGAAACGTGCTCATGCCGGCCACGCTCGCTAGTTCCGTGAGACTCAGGTCACGATCATAGTTCGCGTCAATGAAACTGAGCACTAGTTGCAACTTCCGACCTGACATGCCTCCGACCAAACGCCGATCTTGCTGCACCGAGGTGGTGTAATGCCTGAGCAGATGAACTGCCAGCACATTCGCGAGTGATTCCGCATACAGACGACCGCCCAAACGCTCAGACTCAAGCTCCGCCAGCAGCGCCATGCCAACGCCATTGATAACCGGATCATTCGGCGCGCAACTTTCGATGACCTCTACTCTGCTCGACGGTGTCATTCGCGACTCACTGGCTGCCCGCAGGACCAGCGATGGATCCAAAAACATCACCAAATGCTCCGACTCCCCTTCCAGCCGTGCCGAGTAAGATTGTCCCGCGGGAACGACGCAGATGTTGCCTCTATTGCGGGCGCGGGTCTGAAAACCACTTGCGGTACGAATCTCACCATTGCAGGGTCCCCTTAGCGACAGCGCGATCAAGTGATCTGGGCTGTTATGCTCGGGGATTTCTCCGCTGCGAAAACGGTAGTGAGCGAGTTTGATACCGTCCCAGGATTCTCTCCTCGCAAACATCACCGGCGACTGATCGTGTGATACTTGAGCTTGTGCGTCTTGGAGGTTCATTGATCCCTACCTCATTTTCCAGTGGCGAGTATCGCTCAGTAGTTCAGTCTGTAAGCACTCTCACCTAGCCCGTAATTCAGTTCCCCTTCTCTTCGCTCGCGGCAGCATCTTCGAGCCGCGTGGTTTTGAATAGCTGCGCAAGCGTTCGAATATCGCCAGGCGTGCACGCCCGAATGCCTGCTTGTCACCGTGAAGTTGAAAAGCCCAGTTAGCTCCCATTTCCAGAGCATTGATCTCGAACACTAGTTGGGCGGGGTCGACTCTTTTGTCGAGCTGGCTTGCCTCTTGCGCCTCGACGACCGTTCTCATCAGGCCAGCCAGCCACTCTTTCATGATTTCCGCAATGCGATCGCGCACTGGCCCAGGGCGGCTATCAAACTCCGCCGAGGCGGCAGTGAAGAAACAGCCACCGCGAAAGATTTTTCTGTTGGCGTAATCGAGCCAGAGTTCACACAACTTACGAAGCCGCGGCAGTCCTGGCTCCAATTTCAAGGTCGGAAGGACTACGTTCTTGATAAAAATTGATCGCGCCGCCTCAATGGTCGCAAGCTGCAACTCCTCCTTGGAACCGAAGTGGGCGAAAAGCCCGCTTTTGCTCATTCGGGTTGTGGCGGCCAAGCGGCCGATCGTGAGTCCTTCCAGCCCTTCAGCAGAAGCCAGATGGACCGCCACCTCCAAAATTGCCTGCCGGCTCCGGTCACCCTGCGCCTGCCGGGCTTTAGCAGCGGGCGTGCTTCGTTCACTTAGCTCCCGCCGGGCTTTAGCAACGGGCTTGATTGCGGCGGGATTTATGGTCTTGCGAAACACCTGTATTCCTTCGAAATCGTCACTCTGAATCGGCCAGGCCTCGAACTTAGGAAAGCCAGCGGCAATATAGCACGAACGTTCGTTGAGAGGACATATAATTTTCACACATGGGGTCCTCATCGCCGTGAATGTAAATCGTGAATGAGCAAGCTTCTAATGTTCCCCAAACCCGCCAGAACAGCATGCCCGAAAGCGTAAAGCCGCGGATGAACGGATGACAAGGAGCAGAACTGCGTAGGTTCTAATCCGCGTCTATCCGCGTTCATCCGCGGCTTATATTCAGTTCGTTATGCCCGCCCCGGTCAATCCACGACGCGGACTCTGGTCTCCGCGCCGTTGGAGCGGATTTCCGGAACGTACATGGCATGTCCGAGTACTGGTAGCGCATGGAATGCACCTGGACTCTCGGCCCGCATCTCGTAACTCAATTGCCATATGCCTTCGGGAAGTTTGTCGATGAAGAGTGCCACTTTGCGATCGCGCAGTTCCTGATATACCCACTGTTGCCTGCCAGTATAGTCGCTAGCGGATTTGTAGTTCATGAGCGCGGAGTTCTTACCGTTAAGCGCGCCTGACCTCACTTCTCTCACATAGAGACTCTCGCCGCTGCGAATCTGCACCGCTTCCAGTCCGCCAGGTTTCAGATCCTCAAACAGCAAGTATTCATAGTTGTTCTTTCCTTCGATGGTGAGCACCACTTCCACGCGCTCCCCACTCTTTACTGTGTCACCGTCGTTGAGCGGAACACGTTCGGAGACAAACCCTTTCAGCAGTGTCGGATGATTGACGAGTTTGAAATACTGGCGCCGCACGAAAATCTCGTTACCGGCTGGAGTAAGCGGCTCTTCGAGACTGAAGAACTTCGCTTGCGCCGAAAAGTAGAACGGACCGGTTCCATTCTGCCGTCGAATGGTAATTTCGTTTGCACCGTCCCGGATAAATTCGCGCGAAATTTCGAATTTAGTCGGAGCGGTCAGAGCGTCCTCAGCAGTAATTTGTTTGGTAGCGATCGGATTCCCATTGACCAACAATTCGTATCCGATCACAGGTTGTAACTCACCGCTGGTCCGGAGGTAGTCGCTCATGGTGAGGACAACGATCGCCGTATCGCGAGTGTTGCTCCATTGCGCACCGCGAGGGTTTTTGATCAGCCAGTTAGTTACTGGCTCAATAAGGTTGTTTTTCGGATCGATGGCCAGCAGCGCCCGCAGAGCAAATGAGGTGGCTTCGACACCGCCGTCAGACCAGCGCCAGTAGATACCATCCTCGCCCCAGTGCGCAGTGCCCATCACGGATGGATCCGATGTCTGAGCTCCCTGCTGTACGACCGAGATATCCGGGCTGGAGTCGCGTTTCACGCCGTTTTCGAGATTCTCAACCAGCGTCTTCGCTTTGTCCGCGTAGCCGAAGTTGTGTGCGGCCAACGCTAGTAGCGCTCGAGTGTAAGCGTTGAGCTTATCGCGATTGGTCCAGAGATTCTCGAAGGCGGTGGTTTGAAACTGGGAGACTTCATTCGCGTCCTGTCGATCGGGCTTCTGCCCCGGATTGTGATAGACGGCCAGCGCGTGTAGCATCCAGGCCTGCGCGTCGTAATTGACTTCCTCCTCAACGAGTTCCTTGTCGAGATACTCCGCAGCCCTCTCAGCAACATCTTGCTTCACTTCAATTCCGGCCTGGCGTGCGAGCGTCAAGCCCCACAGTACGTAGGCCGTCATGAAGTGGTCGCTCTCGCCTTCCTTCCACCAGCCCCAACCGCCGTCACCGTGCTGGAAGTTGTAGAGACGATCCAGACTCTCCCGGGTAATCGCCTCAAGCTCTTTCAAATCGTGTTTTCCCTGCGGATGGGTAGCGGCCGCCGTCGACTGTTCGATGCCGCCAAAGATCTTGTGCATCGCTGTTTCGGGTTTGAGACCCAGGTCACGCAGCGTCTTTGCCGTAATCGCCGCCGGAAGGAATCGACTCATAGTTTGCTCAGTGCATCCGTACGGGTAATGGATAAGGTACGGAAGCGCGTCAAGCATCGTTGTTGCCATGCTGGGCGCCACCTGGACTACCAACTCGGTTGTCTCAGTCCGGCGTTCTCTTGGGATGTCGAGAGTGATCGCAACACTGTCGGCGCGCATCTTGCCCGAGCGGGAAATAAACTTCTCAATCCCGTGTTCGTAGACAGTGAACGTCTTCTCCATCGCATCGGCGTGCTCGGCAGCGCGGGCTTCAACTTTCAACTTCGCTTCACCGGTCTTATCAACCGCGACGAGCCAGTCGACTCTCGCCTCGCTGTTGGCTTTCACTTCGACTGGTGCTTGCTCGCCC
>JAMQPH010000213.1 GCA_023717605.1 Pyrinomonadaceae bacterium | reverse complement strand
CGCTGGAAGGCGTCGCAGTGCCGAAGGCCGAGTTTGTCAGGCTGACTCGGATTCCAATCGTCGTCTACTACGGGGACAACATCCCAAACCAACCCTCGTCGAGCTTTGGCGAGGACAATTGGCGTGCCCGCTTGGCGATGGCTAGGCTGTGGACGGAGGCCATCAATCGGCACGGCGGCGACGCGACGCTGGTGCACCTGCCGGAGATTGGCATCCGGGGCAACACGCACTTCGCGTTCTCGGACCTCAACAACGTAGAGATCGCTGACCACATGTCCGACTTCTTGGCCCGGAAGGGGCCGGACTAACGGATCGGAGCCACCTGGTTAATGAAGCCGAACCCTTTGCGGTCGTTGAACCATTTCACCGTGCCCGTACCCATGTCTGCTGCTCCTGTGAATGACAATTGACTCGCATTCGCCCGGGTGCCGGGACTTCAAGAAAGAGCAAGACTGGCCTCGCCCATCAACACATCGTTTCATGAGGCGATGATCGACATTGCCGCTGACGCGTACGTGCTGCCGCGTGGCAAACCAAGCGATACGCACGCGGCGCGCGGCAGGACGTCGCTGCAGCTTCGAAGATCGACGGCCAGCACCCGAAGTGCCGCATGGTCGTCCCCATCAAGCGCCGTGACAAACTGGTCACGCAATGCACGTGGGGCTCTACCGCTGAGAAGGATTATCTTAGCGCTCATGGACCAACTCCATGAACCCGGGCCATTTCCTTCCGGTCCCTTCTGGTTACCGGATCGCCAGTTTCTTCCCCGGCGCCGCGGCCTTCTTGACGAGCTTGAGTTCCAGGACACCGTTGTCGTACTTGGCCTCACACGCCGACTCGTCCATCTCCACCGGCAGCGTAAAGCTGCGATAAATGTTGCCGAAATACCGCTCGTTGCGGAGCATGCGGTTGCCTTCGTTATTTTCCCATTCCCGCTTTACTTTGGCCGTGATGGTGACCAGGTTGCTCGCAATCGCGACGTCGATTTCTTCCTTCTTAGTACCCGGCATCTCGGCATAAACCACGTAGCCATCCTCGGTTTCGCACACATCGATCTTGATCGTTACCGGAGAAGGCGTGCTTTCCATGCGCACGGGCTTGAAGAATCCACGGAACAATTCGTCATAAGTGGTATCAAGCCTTGGATCGTAAGAAATGAGATTTTGCATGATCTATTCCTATTGAGTGGTCATTCTGCGGGTGGGGCCCCGAACTACTGCCTGCGTTTTGGGTCCTCCCGAAAAAAGTGGCCCGGTTGAGGGCCGGGCCACTGCCAACGGAAGAAGCAAGTGGCTTCGCCCCGCTAATTTGCGCTTCGAGTTGCTTTAGGCCGTCGCAGCAGCGATCTTGTGGAAAGTGGAGTTGGCAACCTCGTAGGTTTCAACCCGAGGCGTTCCTTCAACCACCTTCTCCAGGATCTTGGTCACTTCAGCGTAATGCGCGCGGTCATAGGTGTCGGCGTTCTGCTTGTTGTCCCACAGGCTCAGACCAAAGGCCTCGATTCCGCCTGGGGCAACGAACGTGATCTCCTCCCGGAAGCCGCCTTGCTTTCGAAGCATCGGGATGACGTCCTTTTCGAGCCGCTGAGTAAATTCGAACGTGCTGTTGGGCTTCAACTTCATGGATACGCGACGTGCATACATATGATTCTCCTTGGTTGTCATGGCCAAGGGGGCATTCCAGATAACCATCCCTAGTTAATAAGACTGGAAGACTCCGTTAGTCGTTAACGATAATAGGTGAAGTC
>JAMQPH010000212.1 GCA_023717605.1 Pyrinomonadaceae bacterium | reverse complement strand
GAGGGACGCCCCTACAACTTAGACCTCTTGTCTCCTGAACTCGCGGACCAGGACTACATCGCTCGTTGAGGAATCTCGCAGGTAGGCAGACCAGATATTTGTAGTACCTCTCCTCTCCTATCTTTTCTGGTGAGCGGCGAGTTAGTATTCGCCGAGCGAAACAATGTCGGAGGAGCCTCGTTTTGCGCTCCAACTCATCTCACACGCTCAACTGCACGAGAGCAGTTTTTCCGCTCCTGCTATTACTTGTTGCGGGCGTTGCAAAGGCTGAACGTCTGCCACTCAAGCCTTACACAACAGCCGACGGGCTGGCGCATAACATTATTAATAAGATCGTACGCGACTCGCGCGGCTTCCTCTGGTTCTGCACAGCGGATGGTCTTTCGCGATTCGATGGTTATTCGTTCACAAACTACGGCACCAGCGCTGGGCTGCCTCACCCGGCGGTAAACGACCTGCTTGAGACGCGCTCCGGCGAGTATTGGGTGGCGACGGGCGGAGGGCTTGTTCGGTTTAACCCGAAAGGCACGCCCGGAAGTAGGGTCATCTATGCCAACGACGTGGGCAGTGAACCGCCGCCGATGTTCACGGTGGTGGGGCCCGAAGACACGGACCGACGTGGTCGCTCCTTCACCGTGTTGCTGGAAGCACGCGACGGCACTCTCTGGTGCGGAACGTACAAAGGCCTCTCCCGACTGAACGTGACTGGCCAGAGACTGACGCTCACGTCTGTCGACATCGGGTTACCGAACGAATACCCAGAGCAACGTTACATCGCCGATCTCGTGGAAGACCGCTTCGGCTCGCTATGGATCGCCACGCCCAGCGGGCTTTATCGGCGTTGGCCTGATGGAACCACGGCGCGTTACACCACTCGCGATGGGTTGCCGAGCAGTTTTCTCAACGATCTGTTAATTGACCGCAAGGGGCAGTTATGGGTGGGGGCACGCTATGGTGGTTTTTGCCGTCTCGTTGCTGACGAGACACACGCGCCACCCTCCGTAGCTTTTACGCTCACTCCGCGCGACTATCAACACGATTGGATTAATCAGCTTTTCGAGACTTCCGAACACAAGCTCTGGGCCGCGACGCCGATGGGACTCCTGGAGTTCAACCCTGACGGCGACACTGGGGGCCGACGCTACCGTTTTTACACGCCCAGGAACGGCTTAAGCGACCACCACATCACCGCACTCAACGAAGACATGGGCGGCAACCTCTGGCTTGGGAGCGGGACGGGATCCGGGGCGATGAAGTTAGCGCACAGCGGCTTCGTCACCTACGACGAGCAGGACGGCATACTGTCGGGTAACGCGATTTTCTCGGACCGGGCAGGAGGTGTGTGTTCCAGGGCATACGTTCTTGGAGACAAGCGCGCGAGTATCTTCGATGGCGGCAAGGTGGATCTACTCGATCTGGGTCAGGCCACCTACTGGCAGCGGCTGGGTCACTTCGATGGGCAGCAGTTCGCATGGTTCGTGCCGGACGCCTTGAAGGGGAAATACTTTGGTTGGATTGGTAACGGCGTGACGCTGCAAGCGCGCAGTGGCGAGTGGTGGGTGGTGATGAATACGGATCTCTATCGGTTCCCGCCTGCCGATAGCTTCACTCAGATCATCAAGTCGCGACTGCTCGAGGTTTTCGGCAAAAAGAGCGTGCTTGCCGACAGGCAGATATTCCGCATCTTTGAAGACTCGCGCGAACGAATCTGGGTCTCGACCGTTAACTCCGGCGGTAACGGCCTCGCCGTCTGGGAACGGGCCAGCGCCAGACTACGCGACCTGACCGAGGCGGCAAATCTCCCGTCCCTTAAAGACGACCTCGTGCGCTCGTTTGGAGAAGATCGTGAGGGCAACGTCTGGCTTGGCTTGAGTACCGGGCTGGTGCGTTACCGCGATGGGGTGTTCGCGTTCTTCGGCGCCAAGGAGGGTCTGCCGCCAGGAGCGATCATGGACATCCATATCGACCAAAGAGGCCAGCTGTGGCTTGCCTCGTCGCGCGGCGGGCTGGTGAGGGTTGAAAGCGCTGCTGAACGTTTGTCGTTTACGAGCTATACAACCGCGGAAGGGCTCTCGACCAACAGCACCGAAGTCATCGCCGAAGACGCCGGCGGCGAAATCTATGTCGGGACGGGGCGCGGCCTGGACCGGCTTAACCCGACGACGGGGCGCGTCCGACACTACACGACCGCCGACGGTCTCGCGCGCGGAGTATTCTTCGACGCCTTCCACGACCGCAATGGCGCCCTCTGGTTCGGCACCGCGAAGGGATTTTCGCGCTTTGTGCCCGCCAAGGATGAGCCGGCAGCGTCTCCTCCTGTGCTCATCAGCGGTCTTCGCATTGCCGGGTTGCAGCAGGCAATTTCAGCACTGGGCGAGACCGAGATTCGTCTGCCCGACATCGCCGCCGATCAGAACCAGTTGCAGATTGATTTCCTCGGGTTGAGCTTTGCTTCGGGCGAAGTACTGCGTTACCAGTACCGGCTCGAAGGAGCAAATGCCGACTGGAGCACTCCAGTTGAGCAGCGAACTGTCAACTTCGCGCAGCTCTCACCGGGAACCTACAAGTTCCTTGTGCGGGCGGTCACTTCAGAAGGTTCGTTAAGCGCACAACCGGCAGCCGTTACGTTTACGATTCTTCCCCCCGTTTGGCAACGATGGTGGTTCCTGGCCCTTGTCTTTATGACATTAGGACTAATCCTGTTGGCTCTTTATCGCTACCGGGTTGGACGACTGCTGGAAGTTGAGCGCATACGCACACGCATTGCTACTGATCTGCACGACGACATAGGCGCTGGCCTCTCGCGCATCGCAGTGCTTAGCGAAGTTGCGCGCCACGAGGCGGACAAGCTTCCGCCAGTTGGCGAGCGGCTCTCGGTCATCGCCCGGGCGTCGCGCGAACTGGTCGACTCGATGAGCGACATCGTCTGGGTAATCAATCCTGAGCGCGATCAACTGCGCGACCTCACGCAACGTATGCGGCGCTTTGCCAGCGACGTCTTCACCGCCCGCAATATCCGGCTGACATTTCGAGGCCCGAGCGGAGAGCAGCACCTTAAGGTCGGCGCCGACGTACGCCGGCAGATCTTCCTGATCTTCAAGGAGGCAATCAACAATATCGCTCGCCACTCACAATGCACGGAAGCTGAAATTGAGTTGAAGGTTGAGGGCGGCAGATTCGCGCTCACCATACATGACAATGGCCGCGGCTTCGATCCGGCAAGTGCGGTGGAAGGCAATGGGTTGGCTAACATGCGGTCGCGCGCTCGTATGATGAGCGCCGAACTTCAGATTGACTCCAGCCCCATTCGCGGCACAACAATCATTCTGCGTGCGCCGCTCCGGACGACCGTTAAAGAACACAACGGGAGGCTGCGCGGCACCCCGGCATGAATGCTTGCAAAAGATCGTGCGGTATTAATCGAATGATGACTCTAGCGAACCTTGAGCGGGGGTAAACCGCCCTTCCCAACCTGCGAATTGTTGACCGTCGAATGGTACAACTCACGGTCCGGGATCTCGCAGGTTGGGAAGGGTGCTTTACCCCGCTCAAGGTTCGCTACACTCAAGTAGCAGTGACACACGCTCCCGTCTAAACAGACGGGGCCACGGCGCACGCTTTCCGGTATCCTGACGCGGTCGCACATCTCTATCTACCGCGAAACCTTGTGACCAACGAACACGCACAACAGCAAACGGCCGCCGGCACTATCAGTGTGGCTATCGTCGAAGACTTGCGCGACATCCGCGACGGCTTGGCGACGATGCTCAAGTTCACCGATGGCTATCGTTGTACTGGCGGCTACCGCTCTATGGAAGAAGCGCTGGAGAAGATTAAGTCAGACGTTCCTGACGTCGTTCTCGTGGATATCGGGCTGCCCGGCATGAACGGTATTGAGGGCATCCGCCTTTTGAAAGAGCGTTATCCCAACATACTGCTCATGATACTGACGGTTTACGAAGATGACGAGTACATCTTTGACGCACTCTGCGCCGGTGCTTGCGGGTATCTACTTAAGAAAACCTCGCCAGCTCGCCTCATTGAATCTCTGCGCGAAGCAATGGACGGCGGCGCCCCAATGTCTCCCGAGGTAGCAAGGCGCGTCATCGGTTTGTTCCGAGACATCAGGCCACCCGAGCGTGCCGACTATCACCTGACACCACACGAAACGCGTCTTCTGCGACTGCTAGTCGAGGGCCACAACTACAAAACAGCCGCAGTCGAAGTCGGTGTCAGCGTAACTACAGTCGCCTTCCACATGCGCAACATCTACGACAAGCTCCAAGTCCATTCCAAGAGCGAAGCAGTCGCCAAAGCCCTCCGCAACCGCCTCGTGTAAGTTGTAGGGGCGTCCCTACAACTTCTTCGCGGATCGAATTGGTTTTTCAGCAACACTGCCAGGCTTTCATCAACCTCACACTCCTGACGCATTCCTATCTAAACAGACGGCGACACTCGCAGGCTGGAACGCTAACTTGGCGCTTCAAGTGTTTGCTGCTCGTCGGTGCTGCTTCCAGCTAGGCTCGCCAACAGAGTGATTAGTAGAAAGGACACATAATGCATAAGTACAAGAATTCACTCCTGACCCAAGGGCGCTTGTCGATCCTTGTTATAGCGTTGGTGATGCTCGTGCCATCAACCTTGCACGCCGACAGCGCGAGACAGATGAACCTACGTGAAATGTGCCAGCAAGCTGAGAAGATCTTTCGTGGCACTGTAGTGTCAGCATCACCCGGCACTGTTCATGTGGGCGGCGGCGAACTCCAGGTCGTCACATATCGCATCAGGGTCGATGAATCATTCAAGGGTGATTTTAAAGAGCTCAAGGGAATGCGCTTCGCTGAAGTTCGCATGCTGTCTCCACAACAGATCAACCGTTCCGGGAGTTCCCGCGTCACGACATACCTTCCCGGAATGCCCCAACTAATCATCGGTCAACCCTATCTGCTGTTCGTGTCTCGGGCGAACTCGGTCGGGCTGTCTCCACCAGTCGGCCTGGGCCGAGGACTGTTCCGCATTAGAGGCGAAGGAG
>JAMQPH010000178.1 GCA_023717605.1 Pyrinomonadaceae bacterium | reverse complement strand
GAAGTGGAAGACCACTTCATCTCGGATCCCAGATTCACCATACACTTCAACGTGGTGCGTTAATTAGTTCAGCGTTTAGCTGATTCGCGTTCCGCCAGCTGCTTGAAGTTCAGCAACTGCCTTCGCATCATTATCAAATCTCCCCAGGGCAGAAGGCTGCGCATTAACTTACCCCACACTCCTGGCGGGTGCTGCACAACCAACTTCACCAACAGACGACAGCTTTCCGAGCCTTTGGCGAAGACAAAATAGCTGCCGGCGAGGTCTCCAAAGAGCCGATAAGCACTTGAATTAGCTTTGATCCGAAGCGTGAGATGCTGGTCGTGAGCGAAGTCAGCCAGTTGGAAGATCTCCATCACGTCCTGCCCCACTGCAAGGTCTTCGAGGCCAGGAGTGAGTTCAAGGGGACTCTGGCGGCCACCGTTGTCTATCCAATCGTAGCTGTAGGGCGCCACACGCATCTGACAGAGCCAGCGAAAAACGGTTTGGGGAGACGCGTCTATGGTAACGCCGCGATACAGCGAGTCTTCAGGATGAGGCATCAAGCGATCGCAAGGATAGGAAAGCCGGCGCTCTTCAGGAGAAGTTCCCCACGTGTTGGCAATAGTCATTGGTTCGTAGTCTACTCGTTCTTTGGTTGTCACGGCTTGCGCTAGCTGCGTGTTTGGAGGCATCTTTCCTTTCAATGTACGAAAGTTTCGACCAGATTGCTTTTAGTTTGGCCTTAATCGCAAGAGGTTTTCACGCTCGCGGCTGGGTAATTGGCACGAGTGGCAACCTTAGCGCTGTTGTGAATCGCGAGCCGCTGCGTTTGGCCATGAGCCCAAGCGGCGTCGACAAAGGTGAGCTAACTGCCGGGCAAATCGTGTTGATTGACGAGCGCACCCGAGTGTTGAGTGACCACCGGGCCAAACCATCAGATGAGAGCCCTCTGCACGTCAGAATCGTAAAGGAACGCGGTGCAGCTGCGGTTTTTCACACGCATTCAATCTGGAACACCATTCTCTCCGATCTTCACGCCCCCGATGGAGGTCTGGTAATTGAAGGCTACGAGATGCTAAAAGGACTCGAGGGTGTAAAGACGCACGCACACCGCGAGTGGGTGCCGATTATAGAGAATTCTCAAGACATGCAGGCGCTTGCCGAGAGTATTGGTGATACTCTCAGGCAACATCCGCATGCGCACGCCTTCTTGCTACGACGTCACGGGTTGTATGCCTGGGGGAACGATCTGGCACAGGCTCGACGCCATATCGAAATTCTTGAGTTTCTGATCGAGGCGGTGGGCCGTGCGTCCGCTATTAGAGGATAGTTTAGAGTTCGAGCTTTAGCTTGTTCGCAGCGCCAGGTCACAACCTAAAGGTTGAACTCTGAACTTCTTGACTCAATGGATTAGTAAACAAATAACGTTAGGAGTTGACTATGGCATTGGTGACAATCCCTGATGAAGACAAGAGGTTAGCCGATTGCAATGCGATTGCCACCTATCTGGCTGGGTGTGGCATAGATTACGAACAGTGGACACCCGCTCATCCTGTGACCGCAGATGCATCTGCCGAAGAGATCTTGAGAGCGTATTCCAAAGAAATCGACCAGTTGAAAGCTCGCGGCGGCTACGTCACTTCTGACGTGATCGATGTGGGGCCCGAAACGGCCGGACTGGACGAGATGCTGGCAAAGTTCAATCGCGAACACTGGCATGACGAAGACGAGGTGCGATTCATCATCTCGGGCCACGGACTGTTTCACATTCACCCCAAGACCGGACCGGTCGTGGCAATCGAGGTTGAAACCGGAGACCTAATTCGCGTTCCTCGCGGCACGTGGCACTGGTTCAACCTCTGCGCCGACCGGCGGATTCGAGCCATCCGATTGTTTCAGGATGTGGCGGGTTGGACGCCGCACTACACCGACAGTGGCGCCGATGAGAATTTTCAGCCTCTTTGCTTTGGTGTTTCCCATCTTCCGTACCAGGCAACCACCGCATTGTGATGTCGTGTCCTTAATAGAAACAGGTCATGACCGTAAGTCTCACAACCACACGTATTCGCGGCATCCTGCTCGATATTGAAGGAACCACGACGCCTATTGCTTTTGTTCATGAGGCGTTGTTTCCCTACGCCCGCTCGCGAGTAAGCAACTATCTTGCAGAGCACTCTGACACTGCGGAAACACTTGCCGACCTTGCGAAACTGCGGGATGAGCACGCAGCCGACGTGAAGCAGAACCTAAGACCTCCAGAGCTGGTCATGGGACCGAGCGACGCCGAGATCGATTCTTTCGTCGCCTACGTTTACTGGTTGATTGATCGCGATCGCAAATCTACGGGACTGAAATCGTTACAAGGAAAGATCTGGAGACAAGGTTACCTTGAGGGGACCCTGAAAGCGCCGCTCTTCGCCGATGTGCTCCCGGCACTCGAGCGCTGGCATCGCGAGGGTTTAAAGATCAGTATCTTCTCTTCTGGCAGCTCCTTAGCTCAGAAGCTTCTCTTTGCTCATACCGAAGCAGGTGACCTAACCCGGTTCATCGACAATCACTTCGATACTAAGATTGGACTTAAGACAGACGTTGAGAGCTATCACCGCATCGAAATGGTGCTCTGCCTGCCCGCTAGGGGGATCCTTTTCATTTCAGATGTTGTCGCCGAACTCGATGCGGCAAGTGCAGCCGGAATGGAGACTTTGTTGTGCATAAGAGCTGGCAATCACCCTCAGCCCCACGCGGAGCGTTATCAGAACATTCAGAGCTTCGAGGAAATTCCAGCACTAAAACACTGACTGGAGCTGCCCGGCACATCGACGAATCCAAGGCAATGAGGAGTCGCCTATGTCGTTTTGGTTGATTGGCATGTGGCACAAGTTTGTAGCCACGATCGCGGCTCTACTTTCTGGTTAGCGCCATAAGGGTGTTCTTATCGTTTTCGTTAGCCGTACAAATTATGCGCTGTGTACTTTTAGCGTATTCGCAGGTGAAACAAGCACACCCATCCTTCTCCCCAAGATACTTCACGGGTAACTTGCAATCGTTGGGGGAATCCTGGCATCCAGCAACAACGTTGACGGTCATGGTACCTCGATGAGCGACACTAGCCTGGTTAGTCCCACCCGAGGGAACCAAACACCCAACCAACAGGCTTAGTAACCCGACAAATCCAAAAAGTTGTGTTCTACGCATGGTGTTTCTGGCCTCCTTGCAAATTTCAAGTTATAAGTTACGACATGCTTATTGCTTCCTAGCGCCTCTTTACTCAGATTGCTGATGGTGTTGCGGTAACCTGGACATTTCCTTCACTGCGAGATCATCCTTCATCTGCCGGAACAGCCCTGAAATCTCGTTCCGGATATTGTCGTTGGCAGTCTTATCCGCAAACTGTCTGTATCTCAGTTTATCTATACCCAACGACCACAGCGTACCTAGTCGCTTGTCCATGTCATCACTCCAATAGAGCGCATTACTCTTGTTGAGCGTTTCTAAGGCAGCGAGTTTTTCCATCGCGTGACTTTGACTCTCTGGCGCCGCCTCGACGGCTTCATCAAGCGCATGCCGCACGTCGGTGACGCTTTTGCACGCATCTTCATACTTCGTCAGCCTTCGTTTATAAAACTCTTCTTTCAGAGCCATTTGTGACTGCAGTATTTGGTTACTGCTGGTGACTTTATGTTCAATCTTGGCTTGAGCGTTCCAAATCACAAATCCAAAGACAGCTGTAACCACACTTGGAATCACAACTTTGTAGAGGTCCTGAGTCCATGT
Source organism: Pyrinomonadaceae bacterium (assembly GCA_023717605.1). Taxonomy (GTDB): domain Bacteria; phylum Acidobacteriota; class Blastocatellia; order Pyrinomonadales; family Pyrinomonadaceae; genus PSRF01. Next base: position 1,441 of record JAMQPH010000178.1, on the reverse strand, counting down.
CGTTTTCTTGTTAGCTTCGCTAGGCGGTGCCAGACTGACAGCTTCGGCGCTCATTATTTGACTCCTTTCAACCTCAGTTCGGAGAAAACGGCGCTAGGAACGGGGAGGCGTTACGTTACGGACGCGTAGCGGTTAAGCGGGTCTCGGGATTAATCGGCGAGCTTTTCTTTAACGCTGGTAGTACCCGTTTCAGAGAACCGTTAGACCAAGCAAGTTGAGGCTGCTCATTTCGAGTTGGACCCTTGCCGGTCTTAACACACGCATTGCAATAAAGGGGCCACTCTACTTGAACTGCTGATGAGCCCGTAGGTGCAGAGATTTGCGCCAATTTCATGGTTCGAGAGCTTAATACCGCTCACTCGAATAGAGACCTGCTATCCTTTTGTGACCAGGTTGCTATCCTTTTGTGTTTGTGCCCGGTGTGTGACTTGAGGCTTGGTAGGTGGAACCGATACACCAATCACAACAGCGCACGAATCCATCCGCCATCAACCGGAATTGAAGTTCCGGTGATATAACTCGCGCGCTCAGAGACCAGGAAAGCGGCCAGGGCGGCCAATTCACGAGGTTCGCCCAGCCGTCTCATGGGGATTTCTCTTTCCCATCTCTCAACATACTCCGCCAGACTGATTTCCTCCTTTTCGGCCATCATCCGCGCCAGTTCTTCCAACCGCTCAGTGCGCGTATAGCCCGGCATAATATTATTGACGGTAACGCCCCATGCTGCGACTTCGTTCGCCAGGGTGCGCGCAAACCCGGTCACGGCCGCCCGCAGGCTGTTTGACAACATCAGGTTGTCGACCGGTTGTTTGACGGCAATCGAGGTGATGTTGAGGATGCGGCCCCAGCGACGTTCTTTCATCCCCGGCAGAACGTGGCGCGTTAGTTCGAGCACACTTTGCAAAGTCAGACGCGTCGCAGCTTCCCAGGATTCACGACTTAAGGTCTCGAATTGTCCGGCGGGCGGTCCGCCGGCGTTCGTCACCAGAATATCAATGCGGCCAAATCTCTCGAGACCCGAATCAAATACTTTGGCGATGTCACTAACAAGGGACAGATCTGCTGGCACGGCCAGCACTGGCGTTACTGCGGTTTGCTCGATGTAGTTGCGTGTTTCGTCTAACGCCTCTGTACCACGCGCGCACAAAACCAGGGACACCCCTTCGGTGGCCAGTTCTTCCGCAACAGCCCGGCCCAACCCGCGACTCGCCGCCGCTACCAGCGCGACTTTGCCTTTTAGTCCCAAATCCATAGATAAGAAGTACTGAGTGCTGAGTGCTGAGTTCTGAGTACAGAGTACTGAGTTCTGAGTTCTGAGTACAGAGTACTGAGTTACGACAAGACGATGAACAATGACAACTGACAAATGACAAATGATAAATGATAAATGGAACTAATACTCAATACTCAGTACTCAGTACTCAGCACTCAAGCACTCAAG
>JAMQPH010000161.1 GCA_023717605.1 Pyrinomonadaceae bacterium | reverse complement strand
TCACTCTTCGCGAAGATTTTGAGAACCCCTGCAGTTACCGAGGCGGTGGGGCAAGATCCGGAGGCCCAGATCGCAGTCGTTGCGCGGCAGATCAGCGAGCGCGCGCGCAAACTCTTCGGTCGTTCGCTGCACATCCGAGAGGTTGATGCCGGCTCTTGCAATGGTTGCGAATTGGAGATTGGCGCGCTTGGCAACCCCTACTACGACATGGAAAGGTTCGGGCTCCATTTCGTGGCCTCGCCACGCCACGCCGACTGTCTGCTGGTGACCGGCCCCGTGACGCGGAACATGGCCGAACCGCTCAGGCGCACCTACGACGCGACGCCTGATCCTAAAATTGTCATCGCAATCGGCGACTGCGCCATCAACTGTGGCGTATTCAAAGACAGCTATGCGGTCGTTGGCGGCGTCGACAAGGTAATCCCCGTAAACGTGTTTGTGCCCGGCTGCCCGCCGGAACCGGTCGACATCCTGCGGGGGATCCTATCTGCGCTTGATCGGTTGCCGCGAAAGTGAGCCCAAATCTAATAATCTAAGCGATGCAGACTCTTTTTCTTGTCATGATCTCGGCTTACCTCCTCGGCACGTTCGCGGCGCTACTCGGCGGTCGCAGCGCAGTTGGGCGCTGGTTTGTGGCTGCAGGCGCAGTAGTCGGTTCGGTCGCCGGGTTGGCGCTGGGAGTTTTGGTTATCGCGTCAGGAATTCCGTTGACGTTCACTTCGGTGCGGCTTCTTCCCCTTACTGGCGTCGCTCTCAGACTTGACGGGCTGGGTGCGTTCTTCCTCGTCGTGGTCGGGCTGGTCGGGTGCGCCTCGGCGACTTACGCCTTTGGGTATTCGGCACAGTATGCGGGACGTTATTCGCTCCGTCTCGTGGGCGTGATGTTCAACCTGTTGCTGTTGGCGCTGAGCTTGCAAGTCATGGCGGACAATGCGCTCACCTTTCTCGTCCTGTGGGAAGCAATGTCGCTCACCGCTTATTGGCTGGTCCTAACCGAGCACGACCGACCCGGTACGATACGCGCGGGCGTGTGGTATTTCGCCATGATGCACGTCGGATTCGCCGCGCTAGTCGCCATGTTCCTGGTGCTCTCGGGTACCGACTTGACGACTTCTTTCACATCGATGCGGGCGGGTGTGACGTCGCTTTCGCCAGGCTTACGCAACGCCGTCTTCCTGCTCGCGCTCTTCGGGTTCGGTTCCAAAGCCGGGATCATTCCGCTGCACATCTGGCTGCCGATGGCGCATCCGGTAGCGCCCAGCCATGTCTCGGCCGTCATGTCAGGAGTCGTCATCAAGATGGGCATCTACGGTCTGCTGCGGGTGTTGCTCGATCTGATGGGCGGTGGGCCGGCATGGTGGGGCGCGGTGGTGCTTGGCGCGGGCTCAGTCTCAGCTCTCCTGGGCGTACTCTACGCCCTGATGGAACACGATCTTAAACGGCTGCTGGCCTATCACTCGGTCGAGAACATCGGCATTATTCTGATCGGAGTGGGCGCTGGGATGATCTTCCACAGCTACGGTTTGATGACTCTGGCGGCGCTGGGCTTCATCAGTGGTCTGTATCACACTATCAATCACGCGAGCTTCAAGGCACTGCTCTTCCTCGGCGCTGGATCTGTGCTGCATGCGACTAACACGCGCAACATGGAGGAGATGGGTGGCCTCATCAAACGGATGCCCTGGACGTCCCTCTTCTTCCTCATCGGGTCGGCCGCTATATCAGCGTTGCCGCCTTTGAACGGGTTCGCCTCAGAGTGGTTGGTCTTTCAGTCCTTGCTCGCCGGCTTTAACATTCCAACGCCGGAAGTGGCGGCCGTAATGCCTGTTGCAGTCGGGATGCTGGCGCTAACGAGCGGGCTCGCGGCAGCCTGCTTTGTCAAAGCATTCGGTATCACCTTCCTCGCCATTCCGCGCTCGCGCGAGGCCGAGCAGGCACACGAGTCGCCACCATCGATGCTCGTGGGGATGGCGCTGCTGGCGCTCGCCTGCGTCGCTCTGGGACTTGCGCCCTTCGTCGTCGTCCCGGCGCTCGGGCGAGTGCTGACCGGAGTCGGCGGCCTGCCGGATACCCACGCGGCTTTTACGCTCAGTCTGTCCCTCGTGACCCCTAACAGTTTTGCCAGCATGTCGCCCACTCTCGTCGCGCTCGGCCTAGTCGTAATCTTAGGCCTCGTGCCGGTCGTGATGCTGCTGTTCAGCGTGAACCGCCGCTTACGCGTTGGCGACTCGTGGGGTTGTGGACGGGTGGGACAGACGCCCCGGATGGAATACACCGCGACGGCGTTTGCCGAGCCGCTCAGAAGGGTCTTCGCCGAAATCTATCGTCCCACCAAGGAGCTGACTATTGACTTTCACCAGGACTCGAAATACTTCGTCCAATCCATTGCATACCGAAGCCAGGTTACACCCTGGTTCGACAAGGCGTTGTACCGACCGCTCCTCTGGTCCATCCGGTTCCTGGCCTCGCTCACGCGGCGGTTGCAATCCGGTTCACTGCACATTTATCTCTTCTACGTTAGCGTCGCGTTATTGATCCTTCTCTTGATTGCGAGGTGGTCCTAGCGATGACGGGTTACCTTCTCGAAATCGGTCAGGCACTAATGGCCCTTGCACTCGCTCCTGGTCTAGTGGGGTTTGTCCGCTGGTGGAAGGCGCGTCTGCAAGGTCGGCGCGGAGCTCCGCCATGGCTGGTGTACTACGACCTGCGAAAGCTGTTTGGCAAAGAGGTGGTGATGTCAAGGAACGCCTCTTGGGTCTTTCGCTTCACGCCGTATCTTGTTTTCTCATCCACCTTGGCAGTGACGTTGCTAATCCCTCTGATTGCCGCACCGCTTCCGTTTGACGCGCTGGGAGACTTATTGCTGGTTGTCTACTTGCTTCTGCTCGGAACTTTCTTTTTGGCGCTGGCGGGCCTTGATCCGGGCACGGCGTTTGGCGGCATGGGCGCGAGCCGCGAAATGACGATAGCCGCGATCGCCGAGCCGACGATAGCACTCTCAATCTTCGGCCTCGCTGTCGGAGCCGGTTCAACCAACCTCGGTCGCATTGTGGCGCAGACACTGGCGCACCCGGAAGCGGCGATCAGCCCCGGCCACCTGCTGGGATTCGCCGCGCTGTTTATAGTCATGCTGGCTGAGACGGGGCGACTGCCGGTAGACAACCCCTCGACACACCTCGAGTTGACGATGATTCACGAGGCCATGACTCTGGAATATTCAGGGCGTTACCTCGCGCTAATTGAATGGGCCGCGGCATTGCGCCTGCTCATCTTCTTCTCACTACTCGCCAATATGTTTGCGCCGTGGGGCGTGGCGACGACGCTTACGCCTGTAGCTGTCAGCCTCGCTGTGCTCGCCCTGATTGCCAAGCTTGCCGGGCTTGGTCTTGTCGTGGCGTTGCTTGAAACACGCATCGCCAAACTAAGACTTTTTCGCGTGCCGGAACTGCTGGCGGTCTCCTTCGTGCTGGCCCTTCTGGCCGTAACGTCGTCCTTCCTGTTGAGGTAGTTTCGGTGGACAGTAACCTTTTCGCCCAACTCACCGCGCTCGGTTCCAGTCTCGCACTGCTTGCGGGGATTGCATTGCTCTGGAGACGCAGTCTCGACTCGTATGTAAAGGCTTTCAAGTGGCAGTCGCTCGTGCTCGCCGCAATGTTCTTCATGGTCGGCTATTTCGGACAAGACCCGGACCTCTACGCGATGGCTGTTTTCTTCTTTGTGCTAAAGGTAATGATCATTCCCCGATATCTTCGCCGTCTGGAAAAAAGGGTCGGGGCCGAGCGCGAGTCGCAGCCTTATATCAACATCCCCACGTCGCTGATTGTCTCCGGCCTGCTAGTGCTGCTGGCCTACGCCGTGACCAGGCCCCTGGTGGCGGTGAGCAAGCTCCCCACCCGCGGCGCCCTGCCGTTGGCCATGGGGCTGATCTTCGTCGGCCTCCTCGTCGTCGTCACACGACGGAAGGCGCTCACGCAGGTTGTGGGGTTCCTGGTGGTTGAGAATGGCATCGCCCTGCTCGCCATGCTAGGGACCTACGGCATTCCGTTGATCATCGAACTTGGTGTCTTCCTCGATGTACTGATGGGCTTTCTGGCGATGCAGGTCTTCGTCTACCACATCCACGGGACCTTCGAATCGATGGACGTGGAACAACTGAATCGGTTGAAGCATTGAAATCCTTGGGTCGTCTCCGGCGGATTCGCATAGCCGTCAATTGTGATCGAGATGGAGAGTGCCGTGGTTGATTCTCTTCGAAAAGCTTTGTGATTGTTGTTGAAGGAAGCGTTCGCGTTGCCAAGATGAGTTTTCTTCTTCTACTACTCCCTTCGCTCCTTGGTGCGCTAATCGCGATCCTCGTGCGACCTTTCCGCGCCTGGGTCGGCTGGTTGAACGCGTTCGTCTCGCTCCTGGCATGCGGTGCGGCTCTGAGTTTGGCCGGCTCTGCGGTAAATGAAATTGATGCGCCCGTTTTTGGGCCGGGTGAGTTCCTGCGAGCCGACGGCCTCGCAGCGCTGCTCGCGGTATTGGTCACAACCATAGCAACGCTCACACTTTTCTTGAGTCCTGGATTAGGGCGGCAGACGCGCTACGACACATCACAGCTTCGGCGCTACCACATCTTCATCAACCTCTTCATCGCCGCAATGTTGCTGGCCGTGAGTGCCAACAATGTAGGCATCATGTGGGTCGCTCTGGAGGCCACAACGGTCTTCTCGGCTTTGATCATTCCCCTCAGACTGAGCCAGCGGTCGGTTGAGGCTTCGTGGAAATACATTCTGATCGGCTCGGTTGGGATTGCCCTGGCCTTCGCTGGAACAGTCTTGAGTTACTTCGATTTTGTAGCGCTGTCTGGCCGCGTAGAGAACGCCTTAAACTGGCCTGTGCTCCGAGCCACCGCTCCTTTGCTGCACCCGGAAGTCATGCGCCTGTCGTTCGTCTTCATTCTTGTGGGCTATGGCACGAAAGCCGGCATCGCACCTATGCACACCTGGAAGCCGGATGCTTACGGCGAGTCGCCGTCATCGCTTGGCGCTCTGATGTCTTCGGCGCTTTTTGCGGTGGCGATATATGCCATTCTGCGTTGGAAGATCGTCGTGGACGCATGTGTTGGGGGCCACTTCAGCGACAACCTTTTACTTGCACTCGGCATGCTTTCGCTCCTGATCGGCTCATTCAGTGTTGTGCTCGCGCGCAACTACAAACGGTTGCTGGCTTATTCCGGCGTCGAGCACGCGGGGCTGATCTGTCTCGGCCTGGGCCTCGGGCCGCTTGGGGTTTTTGCCGCGCTACTGCACATGATCAACCATACGGCCGTGAAGTCATTGCTGTTTTTTCTCGTTAGAGGAATCGAGTTCAGGTACGGCTCGCCGCTGATCAAAGACGTGCGGGGGATGCTGAGGGTTATGCCGTGGACGGGAGGGTTGTTCGCGATCGGAATATTGGCGCTGATTGGACTCCCACCCTTTGGACTTTTCATTTCAGAGTTTGCTCTCTTTCGCGCCGGATTTGCGACTAAGCACTTTTGGCTCATGGGAGCAGCGCTTTTGCTACTGGTCGTGGCTTTCGTTTCATTTCTCAATCACCTAAACAAAATGCTCTACGGCCCGGTGCCCGAGGGGGTGAATGTCGGCGAGCTTGACAGGCGTGGCTGGATGATTCCTTTGTTAGTGCCGCTGTCGGCGCTCGTCGTGCTCGGCTTGACCATGCCGGCGCCGCTGGCAACGTTACTAAATCGGATCATGGAGATTGTTTCCAAATGACCGACTTTTCCGTCTTACAATTGGCGCTCGCAAGGCACTTCGAAGGCAAGACAACAGATGTCCATGTCGAGCGGGGCAACGAATTACATTGCCGGATCAGCCGTGGCGCTGCGCGGCGGCTCGCCGGGCTCCTGCGTGCCGACTTCGGAGCCGAGCTTGCCCTCATGGTCGCGAATGATCGGCCGGACAAAAGCGCCTTCGAGGTTCACTACCTCTTCGCCAACTCTGGTGAGAACTGGTTTGTGCACGCCACCAAAGAAGTCTCGCGCGAAGATCCGGCGATCGTCTCGCTGGCGACCTTCTACTATCCCGCGTCGCGTTTTGAGCGTGAGATTAAAGACTTGTTCGGCATCGAAGCGATCGGCCATCCAGACCCGAGGCCGCTGGTCGGGCACGCCTTTTGGCCGAAGGATTATTTCCCGTTGCGTAAGGATGCCGTGCCGCCGGAACACTTTGAGGACGACGGCACACCCTTCCCCTTCAAGCCAGTCGGCGGCGAGGGTGTCTACGAGATTCCCGTTGGCCCCGTGCATGCCGGCATCATCGAGCCGGGCCACTTTCGCTTCAGCGTTATCGGCGAGACCGTGATCGACCTGAAGATCCGGCTTTACTTCACCCATAAGGGGACAGAGAAGCTGTTCGAGGGACGCTTACCGGCGGACGGCGTGGAACTGGCTGAACGCATCTCGGGCGACACAACAATCGGCCACTCGCTAGCCTACTGCCAGGCTCTCGAATCGCTCACCCAAACTGAAGTTCCGAGCCGAGCCCGTTATTTGCGAGTGATCCTGCTCGAGATGGAGCGGCTCTATAATCACATTGCGGACTTTGGCGCGATTGCCAACGACACAGGTTTCGCCATCGCGAACACTCACTGCCTACGCCTTCGCGAGCGGCTGCTGCGCTTGAACAAACGGCTGACGGGAAACCGCCTCTTGCGTGGCGGAGTCGTCCCCGGCGGCGTCCGCTTTGATTTGCCAGAGGGTCTCGACCTCTCGGCTGAACTCTACTCGATTCTGGCCGACTTCGATGAGATCGTTGACATCAGTTTGAAGAACACGATCTTGACAGACCGGCTTGAGGGCGCGGGCTGTCTGACCAAGCAGACCGCAGTCGATCATGGTGCGCTCGGCTATGTCGCGCGCGCCTCGGGAGTGGATATCGACGCTCGACGCGATCACCCATTTGCCGCCTACGGTGAGCTCGACTTCAAAGTGCCCGTCTATGAAAGCGGCGACGTTTACGCGCGGACGATGATGAGAGTGGAGGAAGCCGCTCAGTCGGTGGCACTGATCCGGCAGGCGAGCAAGCGACTGGCTCCTGGACCACTTGCCGCGCCGCTGGGGCAGTCACCGCCGTTCGAACCGGCTTTCGGGATCGTGGAGGGCTGGCGAGGTGCCATCATCCACTGGGTCATGGTTGATCCTAAAGGAGAGATCTACCGCGTTAAGATCAAGGACCCGTCGTTCGTCAACTGGCCACCGCTGTCGTTTGCGGTGCTAAAGAACATTGTGCCCGATTTTCCGCTTTGCAATAAGTCCTTTAACCAGTCGTATTCGGGAAATGATCTTTAGGGCCATGACTCAAGTGGGCGTCGCGAGGAACTAGCGAAGAAAGAGTATGATCTGTTCTGCAAATCCTTGCGTCATGTCGAGTGTGCACCGCCAACCCATCTCTGTTCTGAGCCCTGACGGACGTTCGTCACGTGCGCCAACCTAAGACGTCGACCTCCCCTTTGAACTTTCGGCAAGACTTAACTTCTCTTTGCACTTGCGGCAATTTCAAACGTCCAGATATCGGGAATCGGAGTGAGTCGCAGGGGTATTGTCAACTTAACGATAATTTCGCTGATCCCACCACCGCAGGTTGGATAAGCGTGCCTCCTGAGTGCTACCAATGGTAGCCTTTTCCATCGGTTTTCACTTAAGTTGACAATGCCCACGAGAGACTTCGCTGCGGGAAAGCGAGTCAAGGCGTTCTTCGGTATTGAACGTGCTGCGCGCCTGAAGCTCGACCGTC
>JAMQPH010000140.1 GCA_023717605.1 Pyrinomonadaceae bacterium | reverse complement strand
ATGGCGAAGAAGACAACCCCAACGGAAAAGGCGCAGCTCAAACGCACTGCCGGGAAAAAGGGACCTGCTATCTCCCTGGAGGAGTTTCTCGCTCTCAAAAATCCCAAAGGCGATTTGATCCTGGCAGTGGATGGCCAACTCGTTTCGCTGACCTCCCTCGATCGAGTTTACTGGCCTGTTGAGAAAATCACGAAGTTTGATCTGCTTCGTTATTATATTGAGATTAGCCCCTACCTGCTGCCTTACTTGAAAGATCGACCGGCCATCTTGCAACGCTGGCCGCGAGGCGTGAATGCCCCGATGTTTTTTCAGCAGGATCTGGAGAGCGCTCCGCGATTCGTTAAGTCAGTCAGACTAACGAACCAGGAGGGACGTGAACTTGATTACGCGGTTTACACTACGTTGGCTTCCCTCCTCCACTTCGTAAACCTGGGAACCATCGAACAGCATCCCTGGCATTCAACAGTCAAGAAACTTTCGCATCCGGATTGGATTGCGATCGACCTCGATCCCAAGAAAGCCCCTTGGGAAAACGTGCTCGAAGTAGCCTTAATCACGAAGCAGGTCTGCGATGAAATCGGGTTGAAGGCTTTTCCGAAGACGTCCGGTTCATCAGGAATTCATATTTACCTGCCGCTCAAACCCACCAACGAATACGACGCGGTGGCGGAGTTTGCGAGGCTGCTGGCAGGAGAAATTGCGGGGCGAGTACCAGAGATTGCGACGGTGGAACGCTCGTTGGCGAAGAGAAAGCACGACCAGGTTTATGTGGACTGGATGCAGAATGCTCGCGGCAAGAGCCTGGCTTCTGTTTACACAACTCGAGCTAAACCGAAAGCGACTGTCTCAATGCCGCTAACCTGGAAACAAATCGAAAAGGGCGTGAAGATCGCAGACTTCACTCTAAAAAATGTTCCCACGCTTTGCCGAAAGGCTGGGGACGCTTGGGCAGAGTTCTTTGCCAGCCGGCAAACACTCAAGCTCCGGTGAATAGCCCATAAGAAGGGTCAGATATTCACGACCCCAATCCTGTAGGGATGGAATGTTTATAGAGCCTGGTCTTGACAGTTATCTTTAGCTCCGTAGGAGCGAAATGTTTGGCGATGTGTGACGCTAACATCATATATTTCGCTCCTACGGAGCTAAAGACATTCTCTTGGCACTCCACGGTCTATAAACATTGGGTCCCTACGGGATTGGGAAGAACAAAACCTGCAATTTGTTAAAGAGCTCTGGAGTCTCCGATTTCTGGTAAATCGCAAACTTTTGCTTGACCTCAAGACTGCCGCCAGCCTATCTTACCCACCTGAGACTAGACTAATCTTAATGTTTGAACGAAACGGCAGCCTGACCCGCTATTATTATTATTACGGTCCGCTCTCCACCTGGAGGGGCGGTCGGGCGAGGAGCTGTCGACTTGCGCTAAGCGCGTAAGACTACCAGACAGGTTTCCACAACCGGCCATCGGTCCTTCCAGTCGCGAAGGATCGGTGGCCGGTTTATTTTTTGGGCCCGAGCCCTCGAAGGAGTTGTCCATATGACTGAAACCGAGAAAGCAGCGCTGCTTTCTGACCATGTTGATATGCGCCCGGTCTCTGTTACTACCGATGAACCGACGCCGGATCGCAATTCGGTTGTGCAGTTGAACCCCGACCATCCCGGCTTCCGCGACCAGGACTATCGCAACCGCCGCAACCGGATTGCCCAAATAGCGCTCGACTACCGGGCCGGGGAGAGTATTCCCGACGCTCCTTACACCCCGCAGGAACACGGAGTTTGGCAAACCATTTGGAAGGCGCTGGTGCCTGCTCAGCGAGCGCACGCTTGCGCCGAGTATCTGGAGGCGGTTGAAAGGTTGGAGCTTGACTCTAATCGCATACCCCAGCTGCGTGATGTAAGCGAAAGGGTTAGCGCAATCAGCGGGTTTCGGCTTGAGCCGGTCGCGGGCCTGGTCCAGCCACGTGTATTCCTCGAGTCCCTGGCCAACGGGGTCTTCCTCTGCACGCAGTACATACGACATCACTCAACGCCGCTCTACACACCCGAGCCGGACGTGGTCCACGAGATAGTTGGTCACGGTGTGACCCTCGCGTGCGAGCGCCTTGCCGAACTCAATCGTTTGTTTGGTAAAGCGGTGAAACGAACCAGTTCAGCTGACGCGTTGGATCGGCTGTCACGTGTTTATTGGTTCACTATTGAATTTGGAGTGCTGCGCGAAGGGGAACAGTTGAAAGCCTATGGCACCGGTCTTTTGTCCTCAGCGGGAGAATTGGAGGCAATGCACAAAGCTGAACTTCTGGAACTGGACCTGGAAGTCATATCGCGTCACGAGTATGACCCGACCCACTATCAGCCGGTGCTCTTCTGCGCGCCTTCGTTTGAGGGCATGTTTCAGACGCTGCGAGATTTTCTTGTGCGCTGGTAGGAAACTCTCACTTCGCATCGTGGAAAATGATGCCGAGCGTATGACGATGTCCCGATCGGATGCGGCTGACGCCGTGCCGCAGATTCACACGATACACACCCCTTGCACCCTGCACCGGGCGATTGTGAACTGCGAAGACAACGCCGTCCCCTTGTCGAAGTGGCACAACCATCGGCCTCGACTGCATGCGCGGGCGTTGTTCTGTCATCACAAATTCGCCGCCCGTGAAGTCTTTTTCGGGTTCAGACAACAGGATGGCCAGTTGGAGCGGGAAGACATGCTCGCCATAGAGTTCCTGGTGCAGACAGTTGTAGTCGTCGGCTCCGTACTGCAGCAATAGCGGTGTCGGCCTGATCTGGCCGGCCTGATGGCACCGCTCGATGAAGTCCGCGTGCTTCAAAGGGTAGCGAATATCAGTATCCATCTCCTGGTTCCAACGATTGGCGATTGGGACAAGATGTGGATAGACGGCCGTCCGGAAGCGCGAAATAAGATGGGTCAGCGGATAGCTGAAATACTTGTACTCTCCGCTCCCGAAACCATGACTTGCCATCACGACACGGCTGCGGAAGATGTCGTCCTTCGTGTAGAGGCTGGCTATCGCCCGGCATTCCTCTGGTGAAAGAAGACGCTCGATCGTCGCGTTGCCATGCGCGTCGAGGTCTTGCGAAACATGCTGCCAATCAACTCCCTCGACTCGACTTGCAATGCTTTTGGGCGGGTCCTTGAGTGACACAATGCGTGACGGTGTGGGCGATATTGTGTTGGCAGCCGCGATCAGAGCGGTTCTTGCTGAGATGTTCATTCATGTTCCTCCGAAGATTGCCATGACGAACGCAATCATAGCAGCGCGCTTTCTTCCTAACACTCCGATTCTTGCTTTCAAACTCGTCCAACGGGCGAGATGAACTGGCGCGGCCGCTCGAACGGCGTCATCGGGGAAGAACATGATGTACCTCCTCCATGTGGCGGTCGGCGGCGGCTGCCGCTTCCTCGGGCCTGCTGCCGTTCTGACGCGCACTCAGGTAGGGCGCGTACCAGTCCCACCATTGGTGCTCGGCGTGCGTCTTCTCGTAGCGGTCGTGGCGCTCCGCCGTCTCGTGGAGGAGCTCCGCAAGGATCGCGACGTCCGTGGCCCGTGCGCGTGACCTCCACTCGCGGCCGGGAAGGCGCGTCGTGATTTCCTGGAGCAGCCAGCCGTTGCCGTCCGGATCCTCGAACGAAGCAAACGAGAAGTAGGAACGACCTTGCGGGTCGCGCCCGCCGACGCGTGGGTTCTCCACGGAGTTGTTGAAAGGGCCGCCGGCGTAGTGGAAGACCTCGCTCACGTCGACGCCTCGGGCGATCAGGTCGTCGCGGACGGTGTCGATGTCGTCCACGGCGAGGACCAGGCTGTACGCCGAGCTAGGCTTCGCCGAGGTGATTCCCTTGCCGAAGATGATCGAGGCTTCCGAGTAGTGTGGCGTCATCTGCACGCCGCGGAAGCCGCCCGCAGCGACGTCGATGTCGAGCCGCCAGCCGAGATTCTCGTAGAACGCTTTCGCGCGGTCGCCGTCGGAAACGCCGAGCAACACGACCTCGAGCTTCATGTCTAATTGTGCTTTTTCAAGTTCGGTCATTGTGTCTTCTCCTTTATGAAACTTGTCAGGCCGCTTTTGCCGACGCGGTGAATGTCGCCGCATTCTTCCTGACGAACTCCTGCACGCTCAGCGGCCCTTGCCCCGTTAGCGTGAGCACGTCGTCCGACATCCGGTCGTAGCGTCCTGCGCGATGCAGATCCGCCATCGTCGCGAGGTGGTTCACCAGGTGAACCGGCAAGCCGCGCTCGAGCAGACCCTCCCGCCACGGCTCGACCGGAATGTCCTGAAAGGTGATCGTGCGGCTGAGCGCCTTCGAATACTCCTGTGCATAGAAATGCATGTTCTCGGACTGCGGGCCCGTGAGGTGATAGATCTTGCCGATGTGCGGCTGCGGATTGGCGAGCACGGCCGCGAGCACACGTGCAACGTCTTCCACTGCCACGGGCGAAGTTTTCCCCTCGCCGAACGGTAATCTGATCTGATTTGATTCCCTGACCGAATCCGCTGTGAAAATCAGGAAGAAGCCTTCGAGAAGCACGGTCGGCCGCACGTGCACGACCGGCAGACCGGACCAGTTCAGCGCCTGCTCGGCGAGCCAGTGCAGCTTGTGCTGCGGGCTCGCAGTGGTTTCGGTAATGCTCATCTGTGAGAGGGTCATCTGCGACATATTGATGAACGCCTTGACGCCGTGATGCTTCGCCACCGCCGCCACATTTACCGTTGCGGCCAGATAGGCATCCGAAACGGACATGCCGAAGTACATCGTCTCGCAGCCGGCAATCACCGAATGCATCGAATCGAGATCCAGCAGGTTGCCAACTACGACCTCCGCACCCATGTCGCGCAACGCCTGCGCGCGTTCGTCTTCATTTCGCACCATCGCACGCACCGCCTTGCCTTGCTTCAACAGCAGCTCGGTGACCGTACGCCCTATCCCGCCGACGCGGCCCGCCGCACCGGTGACCAGAATGGGATTTGCCATGATCTCTTCTCCTATGCGTTCACCTGAATCGATAGTCAGATCCGTGGAACGCGAGCATCGACCAGCAGAATCACTTTCGACTCAAGGCGTGACGTTCGATGAAATGTTTGCTTTGTCACGCAGCCGAGCGAGCTCAACAACGTGCTTGCCACACGGCCCATGCTGCGGAAGCCGGTTGATTTGTGTGTGGTCATCGTCTCAGTCCTCCTTGCTACTGTGGTTCAGTATTAAGGTGCGTAACGGGTGAAGACGAGGTCGCGCTCTTTGACGGCCTGGCGGCAGCCAAAGCAGGTGCTGAGCACCACCTCGTCGGCAGGCTTGCCGTCGTCGAAATGAGCGAATCCCCAGCCGCCGGTCGAGGCGTATTTTTTTGAGTCTTTGACCATAAACTGAACCCCATTCTTGTGGACTCCGGCGACGAAAGACTGGGGACGGCCAAAGGTCTTGTTGTTTTCCTCCGACGCGTCGTGACTCCAGGCAAGCCGGGCGATGATGGTGCCCTCCGGGAACGGAAGCTTCGCTCCGCGATAGGCCTTAATCGCCACGTCGTTACCCAGAATGGCGCGGATATCGTTGAGATCACCTTCTTCGCGGGCCACGGAGATCAACCTCCAGTCGCGGTATCCCGGTGGAATTGTTTTTACGAAGATCGGGGCGGCCTCTTGATCGGCGTGTCGGGATGCGGGCGCCGCGAAGGCGATAACGCCCGTCACTGTTGCAACTGCAACCAAGAAAGTGATCCGTTTCATAATGGTTCCTACTTCCAATATGCTTATCCCTAAGCTGACATCAGTGGTCCCAGATTACTTTCGCGTTACCTTTGACGTTCGGAGTTGGTTGATCAAATAAGTTATCATAACTCCCATTCTTTACTGAGCTGAAGCGGACGCCGGCGCAGATCAACGAGTGCTGCTTCCGGAAAGTTGACATGGAAGGGGCGTATTGCGTCTGCGGCGGTTTTCGTCGAGGCAGCAGTGTTGAGTTGGTTCATGTTGTTGGTCTCCTTTGGTTCACGTCGGTCTTGGTTGACGAGTTCATTGACTGCGGATCTATTTGAGCGGGTTGCTGGGCAAGCACAGCAGCGGGCGTCGTCAGAGACATTATCGCTTCCGAATGAATCGGGCGCGTGCGACGGACAGGAGGTTCACAGATGAAGATTTTTGTTGCAGGGGGAACCGGAGCGATCGGTCGTCCGCTGATCGCGGAATTGCTAGCCAGAGGCCACGCTCTCGTTGCTCTGACCCGCTCTCCAGAAGAAGCTCAGGCTTTATTGGAACAAGGCATAGAACCTGCGATCGCCGATGTATTTGATACCGATGCGGTCAAAGCGGTGGTCAGCCGCGCTCAACCGGAAGTCGTGATTCAACAACTCACCGCCCTACCCAGAACCTATACCCGTGAGGCAATGAGTGCTGCCGCCCCCTTCAACACTCGCCTCCGTTTAGAAGGCGGTGCCAATTTGCTGGCAGCCGCACAAGCAGCGGGTGTGCGGCGTTACCTGAGGCAATCGATCGAAATTCTGGGCGGTTCCTGGTCCTGGATTGGCTGATGAAGAAACGCCTCTGGCATTTGATGCCTCGCCTGCGGTTGCAGCAGATGCCTGCGTAGTAACTGAGCTTGAGCATCGCTTACTAGGAAATCCCAACATAGAAGGAATTGTTCTGCGTTATGGCTTCTTCTATGGACCCGGCACCTGGTTCACCCGCGATGGCGATGTTGCCCAACAGGTGCGACAGCAAAAGTTCCCGATCGTCGGGAATGGCGAAGGCGTCTGGTCGTGGTTACATGTTGAGGACGCGGCGATTGCCACCAGTGCGGCAGCAGAGCAAGGCAATCCTGGGATTTATCTGATTGCGAATGATCAACCTTTAGCGGTGCGCGAATGGCTCCCTGCGTTTGCTCAATGGCTGAATGCTCCACCACCGCCGCAGATATCGGTTGAGGATGCTCTGAAAACGAGTGGTGCGGATGCGGTTTACTACGGGACTCAGATGCGAGGCGTATCGAATGCCAAGGCAAAACGCGAACTTAATTTTCAGCCGCGACCATTGGAGTGGATTGCTGACAACGCCGTTGCTCATGCCAGTTAACAATTTAAGGGAGAAGCTTGCGGCAGAGTTCTGGCGGCCTTCCGCAGACGGTCGTCATGATCGGCGGCCAACTCCGGAAATCGGACTCGAGACGGCCTGACGGCCACGCGCCGGGGGCGTTTCATTCAACAGCAGGACGTGAGGTGAAGAGATGCAGACGCGTTTGGACTACAGCAAGGCCGCGCCGGGCTCGGTGCAGGCGATGACACACGAAAGACGCGCGCGCCGCAGGCGAGACCGAGCAGCGGCTCTACGGCCTGAGCGCGTGGCGCGAGGCGCCTTACTACTCCGAGCGCGAGCGTGCCGCGCTGGCCTGGGCGGAGGTGGTTACGCTGATCTCCCAGACCCACGCGTCGGACGAAGAGTACGAGGCCGCCCGGGCGCAATTCAGCGAGGAGGAGTTAGTCAAGCTGACGATGGCCATCATCGCCATCAACGGCTGGAACCGCCCGCCATCGCCTTCCGGCCGGAGGTCGGGAAGTACCGGTCGCGCGGGACGGCGGCGTAGTCGGAGGCCGCCGGCGAGAAGAGTCTGGGTGACGGCTCTCGTTATGCGGCAACTCCGAAAGGGCTTCGGGTAAATGAACGATCAGACGGCGATGGGACCGCTTACCGAGTTTGCCGGCTGGTTGCAAGCGGCCGGCTGGGGAGCCCTGTCCGCATCCGGCCTGATGCTCGGTGCCGTGGGCGGCTACTACATGTCCTTTCGGCACACCACCATCGCCCGCGTGATGACGTTCGCCGCCGGCGTACTTCTGGCTGTTGTGGCGGTGGACCTGGTGATCAACGCGCGTGGCGCGGCCAGCCTGCACTGGACGGTCACGGGTCTGCTGTGTGGCGCGGCGGTGTTCAGTTCCGTTAACTGGCTACTCTCCCGCCGCGGGGCACAGCACCGAAAACGCTGCGGCGAATGCGTGGAGCAGCCAGAAGAGGAGCAGCTGCCCGGTAGCGGACTGGCCATCGCGGCCGGCACGTTCCTCGACGGCGTTCCTGAGGGGGTCGTGCTGGGGCTGAGCGTGCTGCACCAGGGCGCGCCCGGCCTGGGGACGGTCGCGGCGTTCTTCCTGGCGAACATCCCGGAAGCCCTATCGAGCAGCGCCGGAATGCGGCGGGCGGGACGGTCCGCGCGCTACGTGTTTGGCGTGTGGATTGGAATCGCCTTGATGATCAGCCTCGCGGCGGCGGTTGCCGGGCCGGTGCTCCGAGGCACCGGGCCGGCGGTCCGAGGGACGGTCGAGGCGTTCGCAGCGGGCGCGATCCTGGCGCTTGTCTCGGAAACGATGATCCCGGAGGCGTTCCACGGCTCGCCGCAGTTCAACGGTCTGCTGCTGGTCGTTGGTTTTGTGGTCTTACTGATCCTGCTGGTACTCAGCCACTGAAAGTCACTGCCGAAGGACTCGGTCATGCGCGCCGCCAGAGTTGCTGAATGAGCGCTCATTCAGTATGATGTCCTGCCAAAACTAGCGTTATAGTCTCCGAAACTTCAGGAACGAGGAAGACGGTCGAATATGCGAATTGAGAAGGCGGCAGTTCTTGGTGCCGGAACCATGGGGGCGCAAATCGCCGCGCACCTGGCAAACGCCGGCGTGCCCACGTTGCTCCTGGATATCGTGCCGCGCGAACTGACGCCGGAAGAACAGAAAAAGGGACTGACGCTCGCATCGAAAGAAGCGCGTGACCGCATCGCCCGCGCCGGGTTGGAAGCCGCTAAAAAAGCCAGGCCCGCTGCCTTCTTTACGCCGGACAAGGCCGCGCTGGTTACGGTTGGGAATTTCGACGACGATCTGCCCAAACTCATAGACCGCGATCTGATTATCGAAGCAGTCGTTGAAAACCTGGGCATTAAGCGCCAGTTGTACGAGCGCGTAGAACAACATAGACGACCCGGTTCAATCGTTGCTTCAAATACCAGCGGCATTCCGATTCGCCTGCTTGCCGAAGGCCGCTCGGACGATTTCCGCGCCCACTTTCTCGGCGTCCACTTTTTTAACCCACCGCGTTACTTGCATCTGGTTGAACTCATTCGCACTGAATGGACCAAGCCGGAAGTTTCGTGCTTCCTGTTTGGCTTTCTAGATCAGCGGCTGGGCAAAGGCGTGGTGCCGGCGAAGGACCGTCCTAATTTCATCGCCAATCGCATCGGTACCTTCGGCGCGTTGCTCACCATCAAGACGATGCTGGAAGACGGTTACTCGATTGAGGAAGTCGACAAGCTGACCGGACCCGCCGTGGGACGTCCGAAGACGGCGACCTTCCGGACTTTCGATCTAGTCGGCCTCGACGTTTTTTCCCACGTCATTAAAAACCTTTACGAAGCGCTGCCTGATGATGACCAGCGCGAGATGTTTGTGGCCCCGGAGTTTTTGACCAACATGGTGGCCCGCGGGATTCTCGGCAATAAGACCAAGGGCGGCTTTTACAAGAAACAGAAAGGCGAAGGCGACAAACAGGAAATTTGGACGTTGGAAACCGCTTCGCTCGAGTATCGGCCATCGCAAAAGGTAAAACTCCCGGCGCTGGAGATGGCCAAGAACATCGAGGAGACACAGGAACGGATCAAGACCCTGGTTTGGAGCAAGGATCGCGCCGGGGCATTTCTGTGGAAGACACTGTCGGGAACCTTGCGCTATGCAGCTGCGCGAATTCCGGAAATCGCCGACACGGTTGTTGAAGTTGATCGAGCGATGCGCTGGGGGTTCAACTGGGAGTTGGGGCCGTTTGAAGTTTGGGATGCCATTGGCGTTGAGACGTCGGTCGCGAGAATGAAGGAAGAAGGCCTGACGCTGCCGGCGAACGTCGAGGGCATGCTCGCCGCGGGCGCACGATCGTTTTACAAGAAGGAGAACGGCCAGTGGTTCTATTTCGACTTTGCTTCTGGGCAGTATTCACCCCTCGCTGATTCGCCGGGCGTGATCATCCTGAAGCCTCTCAAAGAACGCAACGGGGTCATCAAGAAAAATTCAGGCGCTTCGTTGATCGATCTCGGCGACGGCGTAGCTTGTCTCGAGTTTCATTCGAAGATGAATGCCATTGGCGGCGACACTCTGCAGATGGTCAAACAGTCCCTGGCGGAAGTGGAAAAGAATTTCATCGGGCTGGTAGTGGGCAATCAGGGTGCGAACTTCTGCGTGGGCGCTAACCTGATGCTGATGCTGATGGAGGCGCAAGAAGAGAACTGGGAAGAGCTGGACATGATGGTGCACGTCTTCCAGGGCTCCACCATGAGCTTGCGCTATTCGCCGAAGCCGGTGGTGGTGGCGCCTTTCAACATGGTCTTTGGCGGAGGCTGCGAGATGGTGTTGCACGCAGATCGGGTGCGGGCGGCGGCGGAAACTTACATTGGACTGGTGGAAGTCGGCGTGGGAATCATTCCTGCCGGCGGCGGGACAAAAGAGATGCTGGTCCGGATGCTCGACTCGATTCC
The DNA here is from genome assembly GCA_023717605.1 of Pyrinomonadaceae bacterium. Lineage (GTDB taxonomy): Bacteria > Acidobacteriota > Blastocatellia > Pyrinomonadales > Pyrinomonadaceae > PSRF01. Next base: position 1,050 of record JAMQPH010000140.1, on the reverse strand, counting down.
AAAGAACGTGGACGATGCGGATCCGTTCCCGTTTGTGAAGCGGGCGTTTGAGACCATCGCCCTCGCCAAGGTGGCCACATCGGCGGAAGAAGCGCGCACTTATGGTTTCCTCGGAGCTGACGATGCGATTTCCATGAACGGCGATCGACTCATCGCCGATGCGAAGAAGGAAGTGCTCGCGCTGGCGGCCACCGGGTACGTGCAGCCGCAACAGCGAACGGACATTCTCGCGTTGGGAATGCCCGCGTTGGCGACGTTGAAACTAGGTATTCACCAGATGAAGCGCGGTGGCTATATTTCGGATCACGATGCCTTGATCGGCGAGAAACTCGCGCGCATTCTTACAGGTGGGGATTTGAACCATCCAACGCGAGTCTCCGAACAATACCTGCTCGATCTTGAGCGAGAGGCTTTTCTCTCTCTCGTGGGAGAACGCAAGACTCAGGAGCGGATTGGACACATGTTGAAGACGGGAAAGCCACTTAGAAACTAGGACTAAAAGCTATGAGAGACGCAGTAATCGTATCAGCAGTTCGCACAGCAGTTGGTAAAGCACCCAAGGGCACGTTGAGAGACACGCGCCCGGATGAAATGGGAGCCGCTGTAATTAAGGCAGCCTTAGACCGCGTACCGGGCCTCGATATGGCTGAGATTGAAGACGTGATCATGGGTTGCGCCATGCCGGAAGCGGAGCAGGGGATGAACGTGGCTCGCGCGGCGGCAATTCGCGCCGGTCTTCCGGTGGGAACCAGCGCCATGACGATTAATCGCTTCTGCTCTTCCGGGTTGCAATCGATCGCCATTGCCGCCGACAAGATCCGCACTGGTGGCGCGGAAGTGGCCATTGCGGGCGGCCTCGAAACGATGTCGATGATCCCGATGGGCGGCCATATCATTCGTCCCAATCCATATCTAGTCGAACACTATCCTGATTTCTATCTGAACATGGGTCTGGCAACGGAGAATGTGGCCCGCAAGTACGAAGTCACTCGCGAGGAACAGGACGCGTTTGCTCTGCGTTCGCATCAGCGCGCAGCCGCCGCACTCGAG
>JAMQPH010000138.1 GCA_023717605.1 Pyrinomonadaceae bacterium | reverse complement strand
GCCCAGTCTGACAAGCTAAAGCTAGAGCTCTAAACAAGGAACCCAAATGCGGAAACGCGTACTAGTAATTGACGACGAAGAGAACATCCGCCAGATGACGCGCCTGACGCTCGAGGCGGCGGGCTATGAAGTTGGCGAAGCGGGAAGCGGGATGGAGGCTTTTGCAATTCTGGGCGGCGCCGCCTTGTGGGACGTCATCCTGTTGGATCAAAAAATGCCGGGTATGGTCGGGACTGAGGTGCTGAAGCGCATCAAAGTGTTGGCCCCGACAACACGCGTAATTATGTTGACTGCGTTCGCTTCCGTAGAGTTGGCAGTTGAAGCGATGCAGCTCGGCGCCAGCGATTTCGTGCGCAAGCCCACGACGCCCGAGATCGTGCGGAACGCCGTGGCTGCCGCTCTCTTGAAATCGAGCGAGCCGCGGAAGGTACCAGATAGCTCAGCTACTGAACACAAAACGCCGCACCGGCCCGCGGTGACAATGAACGGCTTTACGATTCTGCGCACGGCAGACGTTCCTGGCGGATTGTCCCAAAGATCAAATGAGCGACGCTTTCTCGTGAGAAAACCTAATGGACGGGAACAGGAAGTAGTCGTCGAAATTTCTACCGAGGCGATCGCGGCGGTTGAGCAGGTGACTAATCGTTTTCCGCTTGAAGGGGCCTTCTGGACGGAGCAGGCCGAACGATTTCTCAGCGACTTTATCTGGAACGACGGCGCTGTTCCGCCCAGTGGGAAGTTGGTGTTAAAGGGCGTTGAGCCGGATGAGATAGAGAAAGGAGGTAAGGGACACTCGAGGGAATAGCGATGAGTAAACGCATTTTGATAATTGACGATGAAGAGAATATCCGCCGGATGACGCGTCTGACTCTCGAGGCGGCCGGCTACGAAGTTGGCGAAGCGAGCGACGGTTCCCAGGGACTGGAAGCCTTTGGGGATGGTTCGAAGTGGAACGCGGTGCTGTTGGATCAAAGAATGCCGGGCATGGACGGGCTAGAGACTTTGCGTCACATCAAGGACCACAACCCGTCTGCCCGCGTCATCATGGCAACCGCCTACGCTTCGATTGAACTCGCGGTGGACGCGATGAAATTGGGCGCCACAGACTTTGTGCGTAAGCCCATGACGCCTGAAATCCTGCGCAACGCTGTGGCAGCCGCCCTCTCCAAACAGCCGCTGCTGTCCTCAGCCGTCCCTCCCACATCATCTCCAGTCGCAGAAAAAGTTCCAGCCGCCCCTCTCATTCAAGCTATTACGATGAACGGATTCACCATTGTGGAATCCGAAGGCGCCTGGAACGCACCCGACGAGCGCCGTTACACAGTGCAAAGCCCGGGTGGAGAGAACTATGACGTGTTGGTGCAAATCGACGAGGAGGCGGTGGGATACGTAGAGCGTATGATCGGGCGGCGACTGCCCCCCGAAAACTCATTCTGGACCGTCCAGGCTCAAAACCTCCTCAGCGACTACTTGTGGAACGAAGGGAAGGTCCCCCCGAGGGGAAGACTTATTGTCAAAGACATTGGCCGTGACGAGTTGCCAGTAGCGGCAAGGTGGTGATAGCCCTCTCAAGCACGACCGTGCCCTGAGGAATCCGTCGGGAAAAAACGAGGCCTAAGTCGAGACGCTCTCTAGAGGTACATTTCACTTTAGTAATAGAACTGAACCATTAACTCAACCAGGGGCTACCAGCTGCCGCCGTTTTCGGCAGCTTAGTCCTGTTTCTAAAGTTCGCTGACAATCGGTCGAGGAGCACGCGAACAGAACCATTTGCGGTAGCCAATGGATCCCAGCACTCAACTTGAGCAGGAATCGGTCTCAGAACCATTTGCGTAGCCAAAGGA
>JAMQPH010000009.1 GCA_023717605.1 Pyrinomonadaceae bacterium | reverse complement strand
ATGCTTGGCGAGAAAAACGATCTGCCCAATATGGTGTGGGTAATGCGCCAACTGCCGGTTAATCGCCTGCACGACAGTGTGTGCCTCACCACGAATCATTACTGTGCGCATTAGATCTTCTGGTTGCAATGCTTCCAGCGTTTCGAAGGTGCGTTGCCAACCCTTTTCCCAATAGTTCACTACCTCAGACTTGGAGGTTTCTGGCCCGATTACGAATTCCATGTCGCGGTTGCGCTCAGGTTTTTCGCCGTCGGTGGTCAAGAAATCCGCCCAGCGCGACAGCATGTTGCCCGCCAGGTGTTTCATAATCACCGCAATGCTGTTTGATTCTTCGTCAAGCGTGGTGAAGTATTCTTCGTCCTGCAACTGGTCCAAAGCCTTCTCGGCAAGCTTCTTGTAAGCTCGGAAGGTCGTGATCGCATCGTCCACGTAGTGGCGTCCCAGTTGTTGGTTCATCGTTCGTAACCCAAGACTCGATCCAACGCGTTGATTCCCAATCTACTAATTCGCTGCCGTACGGATCGAGGTTGCGACAGCATCCCGCTTCACCGACCGTTGTTCTCCTGTACGCATGTCCTTAATGGCCACCTCACCTCGGGCTCTCTCGTCATCGCCGAGCACTACTACTGACGGAATCCCGCGCTCCGAAGCATACTTGAACTGCTTACTCAGTTTGTCGGCCTCAGGATAAAGATCGACTCGCAGTCCCGATCCGCGCAATTCCCTGGCGAGGGCTACTGAGTCACTGATCGAGTCTTCATTCCAAAGGGTAATCATCACGTCGGCGGGAGATGCCAGGAGCTTGGCCGGAAGCATCTCTCGATCCGTCATAACGACAGTAATCCGCTCGACGCCGAGCGAGAAGCCGCACGCGGGCACATCCTGACCAGAAAACATGCCAATCAAATTGTCATAACGCCCACCGCCACCGAGGCTGCCAGCCAGATCCTTCACGTTGATCTCAATAATTGCTCCCGTATAGTACGAAAGTCCGCGCGCCAGACTCGGATCGATTTTGATCCTTGCCGCGACGCCGGACGCCCCGGAGTACTCGAGAATCGAACGCAACTCATCAACGCCTTTTGCGCCTTTCTCGTTCGTTCCCACAAACTCAACCAGGCGGCCGAGAATCGCGGAGTTAAGCCCTTGTCGTTTCGCCACCAAATCGTCGCCCACGGCGATGTCAGCTGCATGCTCAAGCGATGAGAGTTCGCTAAAGAAATCGAGGAGGCGTTGGCCGGCTCTTTCGGTTATACCTCGTTCAGTTAGTTCCTTTGCGACGCCTTCGCGCCCGATCTTGTCTAGTTTGTCGAGAGCCACTAGCGTCGGTTCGTGGTGTTCGAGCGGCACACCGGCGCAGGCAAGAAGACCGGTAAGCGCTTCGCGATGATTTAACCTCACCACGAAGTCGTTGAAGCCAAGCCTTTCCAGGGCTTCACTCGCCGCCGCGATCAGTTCGGTCTCTACTACCATCGAGCGCGAGCCGACGACATCAACGTCGCACTGGTAGAACTCCCGAAACCTTCCGCGCGCGGGGCGGTCAGCTCGCCAAACCGGCTGAATCTGATAACGTTTGAAAAACTTCGGCAGTTTGTCGCGGTATTCGGCTACCACGCGGGCCAGTGGTACGGTCAGATCGTAACGCAGAGCAAGATCAGCCTCCCCCGAACCTTCATGAACGCCGCGCTTCAGAATCTTGAAGATGAGCTGGTTGCCTTCCTCGCCATACTTGCCCATCAGCGTGTCGATATTCTCAGCAGCCGGAGTCTCCAGCGGCTCAAAGCCGTAACGCTCGTAGACGTCCTTTATCACGCCTATGACATATTCACGGCGCCGCACATCCGCGGGAAGAAAATCGCGCATGCCGCGCGCTGGTTGGGTTTTCGTGGGACTCATTACTTGAAGACTGAGAACCCCGCGTAGAAGACAAACTGGGTCAGGCCTCGATTGGAGCCGGTCCGGTCACCATTGGAGATGTGATGAAATCTCACGCCGAGAGTCACTGCCCGCCGCTCAGAAGTAAAAATCGGCGCGCCGGCCCCCGCTTCACCGACAAACGCAAACTGGCCGGCGTCCGGCAATGGAACGGACTGACTGAAAATCAAACCACCGCCATTCACCTGGCTATCACCATCCTGTGCGCAAATCGCGAGCGCGGAGCTCAGAACCACAATACCGGCGAACATAACCCGAGAGAAAATGATCATCATCTACCTTTGATGAGAGTCTTATTTGCGAATTTCCGCTTGAGACGGCTCTTCTTTATAAATCCTCGAATATTGGACATAGTTCTGCCAGAACAGATTTAGTCCCGCAACTTCCTCGTCCGAAAGCGGGCGCTTTACCCGGGCCGGTATTCCCATGACTAAAGATCGCGGCGGAATGATAGTTCCGGGTGAAATCAATGAGCCGGCAGCGACCAGTGATTGCGTGCCGACTCGGACATCGTCGAGAACAATGGAACCGATTCCAATCAAGGATCCATGCTCCACGTAACAGCCATGGAGAGTCACACTATGCCCTATCGTGACTTCGTCTTCCAAAATAGTGGGATGGGTGCCGGTGCGAGTGTGGATCACGCTGTTATCCTGTACATTGGTCCGGTTGCCGATGCGAATGTAATACATGTCGCCACGCAACACGGTGTTACACCAGACGGAAGACTCTTCGCCAATGTGAACATCGCCGATAATCTGTGCACTCACATCAATATAAGAACTGGATTGAATCTGAGGATGAACACCCCGGAACGGTCTAATCATATTTTTGCGCCATAGTAGCACAGACTTCAGTCGGTGATTCTAAGGTCCACTGTCCTTGAAGTGGAGTTTTATAGCGAAGCTGGATCACAGACTGAAGTCTGTGCCATGGCGACGTTGAATCACAGACTAAAGTCTGTGCCACGTTGACAGTCCGTTGACCAGCGTGAGAAATTGCGCCCGTGATCCACCCCCGACCAAACGTTTTCAGACACAGAAATGTCGTTTTGTTAGTTTTTTGTGCGTTCTTTACGTTGTTTGTAAGCGGCTGCGGAGGCGCGCTTTTTAAGGTAAAGCCTGTAGTGGAACTGCCGCCGCTCGCCGGGGACGTGAAGAGCGCCAGTGCCGGCGGCGTCACGATAAAAGTTGCGCCGCTGCTTAGCGACGAAGAGAGCCAGGAACTGTTCGAAGCGAATCTGCCGTTAGCTGGCGTGCTGCCGCTGCGCGTAGAGATCGAACATGAAAGTGGTGTGCCTGTGGAACTCAAGCGCGCGCGATTTCGCCTGCGTGACGGCGAAGGCAAGGAATGGAAGATGCTCTCTCCCAAGCAGGCAATTTCTCGAATCCTTAAAGCGAATGACGTTTATGTCTACAATCCGAATTCGCGAAAGCAATTTGAACAGGAGTTTACTGCCTACGGATTGGATCTAAAGACGCCGTTGTCGTCCACCGACCGTCGCCGCCAGGGCTTTCTCTTTTTTCAAACTCCAAACAAGTAACCAATAGCCAGCCCACGCGGATTAGCCCTGCGGGGCGAGCGCCTGCCGCAGCCCGTTGAGATCGTCTTGAACTAGCGCGGACAAGAATACGGACGGCGCATAACCGCCGTCCGTATTCTAGATGCATCACTTGGCTACTAAAGCTTTGAGTAAGTTAGTCCGGTCTGCCCCTGATACTTGCCGCCACGATCCTCGTAAGAGACATCACAATCTTCGTCTGACTGGAGGAAAACCACCTGACCGATGCCCTCGTTGACGTAAATGCGCAGCGGCAGGTCCGCAAGATTTGCGAGCTCAACTACCAAGCGTCCCACCCATCCGGCTTCCAGCGGTGTGGTATTTACCAGCAGGCCTGCTCGCGCATAAGTAGATTTGCCCATCGCGATGCCGGTCACATTCCGTGGCATGCGAAAGGTTTCTACGGTTACCCCGAGCGCATAAGAATGTGGCGAAAGCAGGTAGTACTTCGACCCATCTTCCGCAGTGCGCAACGGCGGCTCCACCAGCGATTCATCATCGAAGGCCTTGGGGTCGATCTCGCGGCCGTGAATGGGTGAAAAGATGCGGAAGCCGTCATCGGCAAGTCGCATGTCGTAGCCATAGCTCGACGCCCCGGCGGAAATTATGCGGCGGCCATCGACATGCCGAACCAACTTCGGCTCAAAAGGAGAAATGAGTTGATGTTGTTCTGCCATGCGGCGGATCCAACGGTCTGATTTAACTGTCATGATGGGGTCAGAGAATACAGTGACGTGCGATAAGTGACAAGGAGGACCATTGCCGATTGCCAATTTCCGATTGCCAATTTCGTTTTACGAATAGCGATTTGTTAGGAAGCATTAGGCCTTCCAGAAAGTAATGTCGTCTTCCCGTCACTCCCGCTGGGCCAATCTTGCCGGATCGGCGACTAGCACTCTACTCTTGGCGATCGACAATCGGCAATCGGCAATTGGCAATGTACTTCACTGATCGTTCATAGCCAATTTCTTAATGCGAATTGTCCCATCGCCAACGGTGAACTTGAAGAACGCTCCGCCTGCTCCGGCACGAGCTCTGACTACACGGCCCGTGATCCCGGGCTTTTCACGCGACTCCAGCGCTGAAAACGTGTCACTGATCTGACCTATCCGTAAGACGTCAGCATCAATGTCGCCATTGAAACCCGCCGGCAATTCCACGTTTAAATCCCCGGCCGCAATGCGAAGGTCTGCTCCGGCGCCTCGCCAGCTGCGCGTTGGGATCCTGACATTAATTAGTCCTGAAGCAACAGTAGCGATCACCGTACCGGAGGTGAGGATCATCTGAGTCTCGCTTTCCGTTGCGGTCAAGATGATCGCACCTTCAACTCCGCTTAGCGTGATGGGACCACGCCCGGCGCTAATCTCGAGATCGACGGCAGTCGGTACCCGGAGCCGATAGTCGATCTTCCAGGGAAGTCCGAGTAGCTTCTTGGGGAAGTTTTTTGCCACCTGCCGCATGAAAACCTTGTCGTGAGTTCCCGTCGTCAGGATTCGCAGGTGATTGGCGTCATCATCCAGCGCCCAATCATTGACGGCTGCCAGTAGATTAAGATCCTCTTCGGTCTCTGCGCGCAGTTCGATATCGGCAGCAATTTCAACTTCGCTACGCGGCCAGCCTTCGACCGTTATAGATCCCTGTGGAGCGCCAATAATCGTCACAGTACCGCCATAACCGAGCCGTCGCTTTTCCAGCCTGGTGGCGGTGCGTGTGAGCAGCGGCCTGGGCGCAAGGATGTCTTTTTTCTGCTGGGCGATCGATGCGGGAACAAACATCGTGTAGGCGAGCATCCCGAGAGTTGCAGTGAGTACGCCGAGCTTGATGAATCTGGAATTTGAGATCATTGTCGAAACTGGACGGTGTCACAGCCATTCGCGATTCGGTGCGCTGGCGTCTGGGTGTGAACCGACGAGACTGCCGCCGCAGTTGCGCATAGTATCATCCACCAACGTTACGCCCTAACTGAGGAAAAACCAGAGTGCCTGCAGCAAGAGTGAAGAGTTCTCCTCAGCCTAAGCCGCAAATGAACTAATATCAAAAACTAATGCGGACGTTCTTAATCGTCAGATCAAGATCGTCCGCATCGAAAACTAACTCTGCGTTGCTGCTCTAGCGACGAATAAAGGTGATACTGCCCTGAAAGGTTGTGACCATTACTGATGAACGACCATCGCCCACATCGCCTACGAATTTTCTACCATCGCCAAGGTTCTTAAAGCCGTTGTTCCAAAACTCCCCCAGCGCAATTTTCTTTGTCTGCGCTGCCGCCGTGAGTCGGAAGGCTGAATCGGAGGGAATACGTACGCTGATATTTCCCTTAGTCGACTGGAACTGGTAAGTGCCTCCTCGCGAAAAATCCCCATCGAAGAAAACATCTCCTATAGTGTTTTGGGCAAGCACTTGCGTGGCACTGATGCCGGTCAGCGTGATATCCCCTTCGGTAGAAATGTGGGCCCGTACCAGACCACCACGGATATTGCTGATCGTGATATCCCCTCGTCGCGTCTCGATATCAACCGAAGAGTCCTGCGGTACCTGAATCCTGAAATTCACCTCGCCAACGTCGCCGCGGCCCCGGTTGTCACCCATCACATCGATCGAAACGCACTCGCCCATTAGCTTCGGGGACACATTGGCGCTCGGGGCTTCCAACGAAGCAGTGATCTTTATCTCGTTCCGGTTCCATGACTCAACCGTAATCTTTCCTGAGATATTCTTGAGTTCGACACGGACATTCTTTCCGGCAGGAAAGCGCTTGGAGACACTACGCTGAGCGTGTGCAATAGGTGTAACCGAATAGAGGACGGCAATAACGACGAGGGCCGAGAATATATGAGCGCTAGAAAATCTGCGAGGCATAGGCAACAGTCGGATACTCATTTGTGCGGGACTCTTCGATAGAACCAAACTCTCACAGACTGCGGGGATAAACTTTCGCCAAAAACCTGCACCCGGGTTATAGATCTGAAAACTCCCTCAGCAATGCCAGCTTCTCACTAAGGGCGGCGTTAAGCATTTCTTCAGAGACTTCGTCGTGGGGATCTCGGTTCACCTCGTTGAGCGAGTCGTTGACTGCCTGATCGATGACCCTCAAATTGCGATCGAAGGTATCGCGCATTCGTTGATTCCAGCGTACCTTGTTCGTCTCCACGCGCTGGTTCCAGTAGTTAATGGCCTGCTGCTGCTTCCACATCCGATCACGAACGCGTGCTTCAGCTTCAGAGCGCAGTGAAGGCGCCACCGGTCCCGCTGCTCGGGAGCTGTCCCATCGACGCAAACCAACTGTGGTGCCCAGCGAGACGACCAAAACTATTGCTGCGGCAGACGCAGCAAGCTGCGGCATCGAGAGTTCCCAGCTGCGCCTCATCCAGCCGGACCAGAAGCTCTTGGCTGGCAATCGCGCCGGCGCCGCCTTGGCTGCCAGCATCGTTTCCGCTTCAATCAAGTTGCGAATGCGCAGCCAGAGGGCGTCCACGTTGGGAGGCGCGCTGTATTCTCCGCAATGATTCCGACAAAAGCCAACTATTGATAGCAGGTCGCTGCGGACGTCCGCACAAGCGAGACATTTTTCCAAGTGCAAACTCAGCGTGGATTCATCTTCGTGGCTGAGCCCGCCATCAACCAGTTCGCCGATCAGTTCTTGACACTTTTCGCAGTTCATTGTCTTACAACCTCTGACGTACCACGCGAACCCTGATTAGTTTCGCCTACTTCCTGCGTGGTGTGGTTCCGAACAATCAAGGGGAGACTGCATTCAAAATTCATTCCCTTTTTGGCGAGGCGTCCTCAAGAAACTCACTCCGGCTTGCTCCGTTCAGGACTCTTTGGCCGGCCAGCATTCTTGGAAGCTACTCCGTCCACATTCTGTTGCCTGAGCAGGCCCCGTAACTTCATTCGTGCCTTGTGCAGTTGTGACTTCGAGGTCCCAACCGAGCAACCGAGCATACGCGCAATCTCTTCGTGTTCGTGTCCCTCAATGTCGTGAAGGGTGAAGACCGTACGATACCCGGGTGGCAGTTGCGA
>JAMQPH010000008.1 GCA_023717605.1 Pyrinomonadaceae bacterium | reverse complement strand
AGGCTTTGCCGCGATGAGGTACAACCGGTCCGCGGTGGCCAGATAAAGCGTATCGCCGATCAGCGCCGGACGCGAATAGAGCGGCGCCTCCATCTCGATCTGGGCCAGCAATTCCTTTCGCCGTCCGGCACGAAGAACGGTCATGCTGCCTTCAACGTTCCCAACGTAAAGCCGGTCGCCGGCCAGCAAGAGGCATCCCCAGATGGCCTCGTTCGTCTCGTGCTTCCAGAGTTGAACGCCGGTTGCCGCGTCCAGACAATGAAGCGTTCCGCCCAGGTCCCCATGCAGCGAACGCCCCGCCGCTTGGACCAGGGCGGCCCTGGCGATTGCCCGGACCTTCGGGTCGTTGGCCATCACGCGATTTGCCCAGTCATTCACCCGGGCGGAGTTCCTGGAAAGATCCGAACCCTTGGGTTGGCGCAGCTGAGGGGTGAAGGTAACTACCTCCTCCTTCAACTGGTCCATAATACTTTACGGCCTGCGTGCACTTCGAAGAGCGACACCCGAAGACCGTTCCGCAAACATTCGATCCACCAATCTCGCTATTTCTTCCACCGCTCTTTCAGGAAGCTTGCCACGTCGATGAATGCCACAAACGGCTGTAGTCCACGAATGGTCGAATCCTGGCGCCAACCGCGATCCCCAGCGCGATTGACCCTTCTCGTCCAGACCGTAGGTTAAATAGGCCGAAAGCGTATTGATCCCAGTCCCAGGCCGCTCGCCGATCAAATGAATGATCATTTCAGGTTCCAGCAGCGAGCCGATGTGATAACCCGCCCGCACTCTCCCATTCTCAATAACTATGTCTGTCTCGCTCACATGATGCCCTGCCGCCATAAGTTCGCGCCGTACCCCCGGTAACACCGAACGCAGATTCTCATTGACCGCGTTCGCATTCAGCCCATCAGAAACGACAAGCTGCACTTGCGGTCGTCGCGCGGGATAGAGTGCAGGGATACGAACCGCATCTTCGTCGTTTATCAGCTCGCCCGTTGTCGGGTGCGCCAAGTAGTCATCTCGGTCCGAAGATCTTGTGTGCGCTCGAAAGTGACGCGGCGACGAGTCAGAGACCACAGCCTCATCGATTGTCGAGTAGAGCGCGCACCTCGCATTTGCGTAGATTGCCGCAATTCGAGCGCTCGCTGCGGCTGGGTCATCGTAGTTTTCGTCGCAGCCGTAGCCGAGATCGAACCCTCGTCCGGCGAGCGCTCCAATCTTTTTTGCTCCTTCGTCGCGGAGCGTATCCAGCGAACGAGTGTCGCCGCCGGCCTTGTGATAGGCCGCATAGAGCGAATCCGCGCCGCTGCCGGATACCGCGCCGGATTCCCTCATCGCGGACAGTTCGATTAGTCTCTTCTGCATCGCGGTGGCGATTTGGCGCCCAGTTTGGCGGCGCAACCTCGGATGCTCGCGAAACGAAGTTGTCATGTAGCCGAGCATCGGATCCGCGTTGCCCGCGACCGCCATCAAATAGGCCGGGGCAGCCTGTGCCACGATGTGCTCCGTCAGAGTCTGCAAATCAGCCGGTCCGATGCCCATATGAAAAGTGGCGCAGACATCGAGTCCCATCGTTATTCCGTGAAGCTTGGCCATCACGGTATCTTCAAGACACGCCCGAAGCAATTGCTCACCGGTACGGAAGACTTCGGGTCCGATGAATCCGGCCACATCGTTCACGATCATCCAGCTGCCTGTCCGTTGACGAATGAGTCTAGCGACTCCGTAGGCCCGCGCCTCAAGTGTAACCATATCGACACCCTCGGCGGCCTGATTGGTGACTGCGGAACCTTGCCCCGTCTCGAAGTAGAGCCCGTCAAATCCGGCCGCGAGGGCGAGCAAACCATCAACATCAAGTCCCACCATTCCCGATATCGCCTTCGAAGTTCCGGCAAGACTTTGAAAGCCGACATCCACTCTTGTTTGGGAGCGCGCAGTGGTCTGCTTAACGATGTCCGACAGCACGCAGTATCGAGTAGGTAAACGAAGTCGCTCGACTACACTCTGCAACAACTGCTCGAGCCTGATGATTGTGTCAATATCGTCGCTGGCAGGATTGAGACCGAGAATCACATCGCCACAACCGTAGGCGACCCCTTCGAGGATTGAAAGCAGTATCTCGGTTTCATCGTCGCCCGGGGAGTTAGGCTGAACTCGCGAGCCAAAATGTCCCTGTGATCCGATAGAAATACCCCTTCCCGGCAGCGGATTGAAGAGCCTGCGTGAGAGTGCCCCAAGCTCTTCATCAGTCATGATTTTCACTACTGCGGCAGCGGCTTCGCTGGAGATGCCATTCCGATGACGTTCGATCCAATCCGCGCCCTGCGGCGAGAGGAGAATTCGCTTGAACTCGGCAACGGTGAGATGAGCCACATCACGGGCCAGTTGCGGATCCAGAGAGAGATGAAGAGCTTCGGTGACCTGATCTTCGACGAAGTCAGCTCTGGCAATTTCTCTGAGCGACAGAGCCGCCAGCACGCCGCGGGCTTCTCGGCGCACGTGGTCATCGCGTGTGCCGCCGACGTTCAGATCGCCCTCTTTGAACTCGTTGGCGAGCAGGAATACTTCACTAAGCTGGTTGCGATACATGGTGAAGAATCATTCTAAACTGGAAGTGAATTGGGGAGAACAATCAGAGTGGTAGGCATCTGTACAGAGCCAGCGGTTGCAAAAGAAGTGATGAAATCGAGATTCGCATTATGGAATGAGGCCATTTGCGTCTAGGCGATCGCTAATCAAACAGATGACGAAACGTGTTTCTCTATTCCTCACGCTAATATTGTTCATTCTTGAGTTAAGTTGACAATGCCGCGTGGTACACTCAATTGATTCTGGTATCGTTACAACGGTTATTCGGTTTCAGCCAAACATAGAACAATTCTTTTATGGGGTGTATCTCCCAAAGCGACCAGCGCTTTGGTGCCCTCCTATAGGGCTGGGTGTCAGCGGATTAATTGACGGCGTTAGGGGCATGGCTTTGTGTCGGGCCGAAGCCTTTAACCACGGAGTATTTGAGCTTCTGTTCCGGATAGATTCCCTCATGAATACCCGCGTAAGATCGTTCACGATCACACTTCGTCGGCAAGTTAGGCCTATTGCTACCGAGTGCGACTGGCTTAACAGCGTTTTGCCCTCAAATCATAATCGAGCAACCAAGTTTCTTGATCACCAATACACCAACCACTCTTCCACCATCGCTCGCTGAACTCGAGCGAGAGGTTGAACGGCGCAGCGCTGTCTTCAAAAAGGAGCTCGGTCTCTTCGATCTTGTTCTGACTCAAATTGTTTTTGTCGTGGGAACCATCTGGGTAGGATGGGCGGCCAAGCTCGGCGATCACCAGATGGTTTATTGGCTGCTCGCGATCCTCACTTTCTATTTGCCCCTTGCCGCAGTCGTTATTTTTCTCAACCGCCTGATGCCATTGGAGGGCGGAGTCTATCAATGGGCCAAGCTGGCCTTCAACGACTTCGTTGCCTTCATGCTGGCGTGGAACCTCTGGATTTTTGGAATTCTGGTAATGTCAGGCATCGGACTGATTATCAAGAAAAACATAGCCTACGCCATCGGGCCTCGCGCCGACTGGATGCACGAGAACAAGTTGATGACGACGCTGATCTGCACTCTGCTAATGGTCCTGATGATCGCTGCGTCGAGACGAGGCTTAACGCTCGGAAAGTGGGTGCAGAATTTCGGTGGGGCGTTATTGCTTTTTGACCTTCGCGACCTTAATTCTGCTGCCGTTTATTACAGCCGGTCGAGGCACGATTGCTAACTACCATCCTTTTTCGACCAGCTTTCCGGAAATCAGCACGTACAACATCAACGTCTTCAGCAAACTTGCCGTGGGAGCACTCTCAGGATTTGAATACATCGCAATTCTCGCCGGTGAGTGTCGCGCCCCGGCGCGCAATATCAGTCGCTCAGTTATGATCTCGGCCCCGATCATCGCGCTAATGTTCATTCTGGGCACTGGCTCAGTGCTCGCTTTTGTCTCGCCGGACAAAGTCGATCTAATCGGTCCGATTCCCCAGGTTCTGAGCCTTGGTTTTCGCTCATTCGGCTGGGTGTCGATGTTGGTCTCGATCACAATCTTTGGCGTTGCGGCCAGGCAGATCGCTCTGATGAGCATTTACTTTGCAGGCAACACCGCAAGAGCCGCGCGACTTTCAGTTGCGGCTGATCATGAGGGGTAGGCTGCTACGCATTGCCCGGCGCTTGATAATTGTTCCTTCGACAATATCCGCCCTGAACTTCATTCTTGACCTTGCGGCCCAGATTTAGCGCCGCTGTGCTCGAAATTACGCAGCTGGGGCGCAGGGCTGCGGGGTTTTTCGCTTTGGTAATGCAGCCAGCAAAGGCTCGCCCAACTGAAATCGCCGGCTGTTCAAGAAAGACCGGCAGAGAATGTGGGCTCTTTTGCGAATCCCCTACCCGATCAACGCATTTCTACTTGGATGGTCTGTGGTTTGCGACACACCGTTATGCCTTGCCCGGCGGAGATCGACTGCTAAGTCCGGAAGCGAGGCCTTTGTTGCACAGTCAGAGTCATTACAGCCAGCAAAGTAACAGTAAAGATGAACCATGAAAACTATTATTGAACCCTTTAGAGTCAAGGTGGTCGAACCCATCAAGATGACAACGTGCGCCGAGCGCGACCACTATCTTAAAGACGCTGGTTATAACCTCTTCCTGCTCAAAGCCGAAAACGTCATCATTGATTTGCTGACCGACAGCGGAACGGCGGCCATGAGCGCGGAGCAGTGGTCGGCATTGATGCGTGGCGACGAGTCATATGCCGGTAGCAAGAGCTTCTATCGGTTTGAAGAAGTCGTGCGCGACATCTTTGGTTTCAAGCAGGTGATTCCGATGCACCAGGGACGCGCCGCTGAGCGGATCCTCTTCTCGGTCATGTGCGCGAGAGGAAGCATTGTTCCGAACAACACTCACTTCGATACGACGCGTGCCAACATCGAATACCTTGGCGCTGAAGCTGTTGATTTGCCGATTCCGGAATTCTACCAACCGGCCGTCAATCATCCTTTCAAGGGCAACATGGACGCCGAGGCGCTGGAACATCTCATCAAGAGAGTAGGACCTGAGCGCATTCCACTCGTGATGATCACGGTGACGAGCAATTCCGGCGGCGGTCAGCCGGTCTCCATGGCGAACATCCGCTCAGTGAAAACTATTTGCACTCGTTATCGGATTCCGCTGTATTTGGATGCTTGTCGTTTTGCCGAGAACGCTTACTTCATAAAGCTGCGCGAAGATGGATATGCCGACAAATCGGTGAAGGAAATCGCGCGTGAGATGTTCGCCTATGCGGATGGCTGCACGATGTCCGCAAAGAAAGACGGTTTGGCAAACATAGGCGGCTTCCTCTGCACAAACGACGATCAGCTGGCCCAACAGGAGAAGGACCTGCTTATCCTGACCGAGGGGTTCCCCACCTACGGCGGCCTGGCCGGGCGTGACCTTGAGGCCATTGCTGTCGGCCTTGAAGAAGTATTACACGAAGACTATCTACAATATCGCTTCGCCTCAATTCGCTATCTCGGCGAACACATCTCGCGTGCCGGCGTGCCAATCGTGCAACCGCCCGGCGGTCACGCCATTTACATAGATGCCAGAGCGATGCTGCCACATATCCCACCGCTTCAGTATCCGGGTCAGGCTTTGGCCATCGAGCTTTACCGGCAAGCAGGTATTCGTTCATGTGAGATCGGATCAGTAATGCACGCGGAGAAACATTCCGAAAGCGGCGAAGAGACGCCGGCAGCAATGGACCTGGTGCGTCTGGCGATTCCGCATCGCGTCTATACACAAAGCCATATTGATTATGTCGTCGAGGCAATCCTTCAGGTGTATGAACGTCGTGCATCGATCGGCGGTTATCGGATCATCAGCCAACCAAAATTCCTGCGCCACTTCACCGCGCAATTTGAACCCTTGAAATCTCAGTTACAGAGTGAGGAATTATTATGGAAAACTTCAGGCAATTGCGGATGTGACGAATCTGGATTTCCTTCGGCGCTGCACCGATGAAGCGAGCGGTGTTCTCGGAACAATGCCTGTTGCTGAGCGGGGCCCATCAGGCGGAACAGGAGGCGCATTCAACAAAGGAGCACGCGCAGTAGAATCAGGTAAGTTACCGCCGAAAGGCCGTGCGGGTTCGACTCCCGCCGCCGGGACCGATCATTTCAATGACTTACAGACACTCTTCTTTTGAATCTGAATACACGCAACGGAGATAACTCCGTTGCGCGCCTCATTTTGATTTCAATTGTTGAGGAAAGTCGCGTTAACGCGTCGGCTGAGATAGCCCCATCAGTGAGTCGTCATCATCGCCGCGGCAGGCCTGGTCGCTTGAGCAGAAATGTCACATCTCCCCAGCTGACACGCAAACCAATCGCGAATACTGAGAATATGATGCTCACCTTAATCGCCAACAGGATTAGCTCGGCGAGCTTCATTTAAGGTCTCTCCTCCTTTTTCGAGTGCGGCGCGACTGAATGGATCGGTCATTCAACATATCCCCAGCTGGTTGAACAATCCTTCTGACCAGAACCCGTCGACGCTTACCTGATGCACAGGTGATTCTTCAGGATAATGATCGTTTGAGCCCATAAGGAATGAGCCTCCAGGTATCCAAACCATATGCCTGGCCGTCGTTTAAGCGGTCGTTCGGATGTTCGAGGATCTTTCGACTGAACGTTTATGTTTACTAACGTATTCATCGCGACGGCCTTTCAGTGTCTTCGACTATTCGCTGAGCTTAAGCTCATCGCTCCACGCCTTTCACTTTGCGGTCCGCGACGCATACCGCGACAGCGCATTGGGAAAGACCCGAACTTCCGACGGGGCTCTGCTCTTATTGGTGCGAAGGATCAACTCGGCCGTCATCCCCTCGCCATAAGTTCCTTCCATGTCACTTTTGTCCGGTGAAATAACTGATCCCTTCAGCGAGACTCCACCAAACAACCCCCTGCTCCGCGAGTAGGAGAGTATCTCAGCGTCCATCTTGGCGTCTGTTGAGGCGGCTGCAGTTCTTCCCACAGGTCCCGCCGCGACAGAAGCTTCACCACCCAACTCAAACCTGTCAGAGAGCAAATTCTTCATACCGCTCTCATTCATAATCAACAGCACGAAGTCGGTTGATTGCCCACCGATCTGGAAGCCAACGCTGCCCCCCTTCATCTCAAAGTAAGCTGGAGCAGACCAACCCGAACGCGTTCGACAACTGGCAACCCCGCGACCACGCTGTCCACCAACGATGAACCCAGCCTTGAGGACCTTCGGAAAAACCATCACGCACTCTGCCTTATCGAGCAGGTCACGTGGAATACCTTTGTCGCGCGTTCCCATGATCTCGCGTAACACCTGGCTCGACTTTGAAGCCTGGCTGGCACCTTCTGTCGTATTTGGACCACGAATTGGCGGCTCCGGCGTAGGTGTCGGCGCCGCAGCTGCCCTTGTTGTCTTCGCCTTTGACTTGGGCTTCTTTGTTTGTGAATTGGCAGCCAGTGCCGCGAGAATCACCACACTCACGACTGAGAACACCAAGAATATGAATCGACTGTTTCGCATTATTTCGAACCTTTCTTTAAGTGCGTGCTGCTGAAAATTTGGGGCCGCCTACCGGCGGTGTGTCGTGCCGCTTGATGGCCCCGGTGAATGTATTACTCCTCACTCAACCGCAAAGGCGGCCTTCGCCTTCATCTCCAGGTTCGCATACTCTTCTTTTCTTACATTGATGCCAACACCCAGAATCGTGCCCCCGGTAAATTCACCCGGAGCTTTGTACTCCTGGCTTACGTTGTCACCACTATCACGCCCGGTGCAAAGACCATCGCCGGACAAGGTGAACTTGCCAGTCTGCGTTTTTCATCGGTCCTTCCGCGACGACTTTGTCGTTGATATAGAGTTTGGTTTTACCGATCGATTCGCCGTAGTTGCCGGCGCTCTCTCGTGTGAACTCCATGCCGAGGGTGTACTTACCGGGCTTTAGCTCAGGCGAGACAAATTTCTGTTCCAGCTTGATGCCCAGGAAGTTAATAGTACAGCTTCTTGTCCTTGATGAACAAGCGCCTGACCACCGAATCGCGATCCATGTGCGAAGATCACACCCGAGCAGTTCGGATCTTTGATCTCGACGTCGGCGAGGATTTTGTAACTAAATTTATTTGCCGCACTCCTACTTGCCTAAAACGTTGGGGACGATGTCTACGAAGAGGATCTTCAGGATCGTCGTTCCTGGGAATATCATCGCGTAGGCGACATCTGGCCGGTCGGTGGGCGTAAGCTTGTTGGAGAAAGCGAGGACAG
>JAMQPH010000104.1 GCA_023717605.1 Pyrinomonadaceae bacterium | reverse complement strand
AGATTGCCAGGGGTGTCGATGCTTTGCCTCGTGCCCGTGAACTTGCGCAGGCAGCCAAACGCGCCAAGGCACGAACCGAGTAGATTCATTTTATTCAATCAGCAAGACAATCTTGCCAAAACTTTCGTTCGACTCCATGCGGTTGTGGGCCTCGCGAACCTGATCCATTTTGTAAACAGTATCGATCACGGGCCTTACCTGGCCGTTCGCCAACAACGGCACAACCTGCGCACCAAAGAGCCGGGTTGCTGTCGCCTTCTCTTCCGCAGAACGCGCACGGAGAACTGTGCCTACAATCTCAGCTCGCTTGCTCATCACCGTACCGAAATCGAGTATCGACTTGGAACCGGACGTAGTGCCCACCAGCATCATTCGGCCGCATGAAGCGAGCGCGCTCAGATTTGCGTTCAGATATCTCGCTCCGACCAGGTCCAGGATGACATTGACGCCCCGGCCACCGGTCCACTCGTAAACAGCATCGATTAAGACAGCGGGATCGTCTTTGATGACAAGATACTCGCTGAGCCCGTATGGTTTCGCCCGCTCCAGTTTTTCCGCCGTCCGCGACGTCCCAAAAATGCTTGCGCCCGCTGCCCGACCCAGTTGAACAGCCGCCGTACCGACTCCTGAACCTGCCGCGTGCACCAGTACTGTTTCCCCCGTCTTTAACTCCGCCTGCGTAAACAAAGCATCATGGGCTGTGATGAAAGCTTCCGGCACCGCTGCAGCCGACGGCCAATCAAGGTTGGAAGGAATCGGGGCCAGGTGGTTCTCAGGCACTAACACGAATTCTGCCTGCGCGCCTCCGCCAATGATCCCAAAGACACGCTGGCCGGGCGTCCATAGACTCACTTCATCGCCGACTGCTTCGACCTCGCCGGCAAACTCCAAACCCAGTATGTCCTGGGGGGAACCTGCCGGAGCTGGATAGTAGCCAAGGCGTTGGAGGATGTCTGCTCGGTTCAAAGCAGCGGCGCGCACGCGTACGCGCACACGGTCGGCGGTTGGGCTTGCGGGAGCCTCGACTTCGCGGATCTCGAGTCCTTCGACACCACCGTGTCTGACAATTGTTACGGCTTTCATAAAGCGATGGTAAATCAGATCAGAAAAAATGACCGAATGAAAAATGTCAAATGAGAAATGGGAAATGGATCCCCCTTCCCGACCTGCGAATCACCGAAGGCCCTTTTGGTTTTCAACACAATCTGGTTGGCGACCGGTTTCTGCTTGCCATCCAACATTTACCATTCGCGATTTACCATCTACCATCGCCGCGTGGCCAACCAACCTCGGACACTCATAATAATCAACAAAGCTGCCGCCAAAGCTAAACGCTCCTGGCCCATTGTTTGTAAGCAGCTCGAAGCCGCGGGCATCCATTTTGATTTCTACGAAACAACTCAGCCCGGCGATGCAGCTGTGCGAACCCGGGCCGCACTCAGAGCCGGCATAACTACCATCGCAGCGGTCGGCGGTGATGGAACTCTCAGTGAGGCAGCAGAAGGTTTTTTTGAGTTTGGCGATCCACCCGAATCCCTTCCTTCGCCGATCAATCCCCAGGCAGTATTGGCGATTCTTCCTGCCGGCACCGGAGACGATTTTGCTCGCGGTCTCATGCGCCGCCGCGCACCGCTTGAGCAGTGGACTGAATTACTGATCTCTCATTGTCAGGAAGAGTACGAGCAGGGCACACGACTGGTCGATATCATGTATGGCTCGTGCACCGGTTATACCAGCCGGTTTATTTGTCTCAATGCGTCGACGATGGGGATCGGTGGTGAGACGGCATCGCGCGTTGCGGCGCAGGGCGGTTTCATGCGGAGGTTTTCGGGAGAGGCGCGGTTTGCGGCGGCGGCTGTCGGTGCGTTGGGCGCTTGGCGCGAACGGCGGGTACGGGTGTCAATAGACGAGAGCGTGATAATAGAAGGTGGAATGAATTTGGTTGCCGTTGCCAATGGGCTTTATGCCGGCGGGGGCATGATGATGTCGCCTACAGCGCGGATTGACGATGGAAAACTAGATGTGGTGACGGCTTCGGGTTTGTCGCGCGCGGCAGTCATTCGGGAGCTGGCGCGTATTCATAGCGGCGGACACGTGAAAAATTCGAAGGTAAGAATCACGCAAGGTCAGAATGTTCGGATTGAGACATTTTCCGGTGAGGACGGTATGTTGATTGAAGTAGACGGGAACGTACGCGGGAGAACGCCGGTTGAGTTTCGGATCATGCCGGGTGCGTTAAGAATCGTGGTGTAAGGAACGCAGGATCCGAACGAATGGAAAGTCAGCGAGGGTAAACCGGTTCATTTTCCATTTGTCATTTTCCATTCATCAGTTGTCATTGTAAGAACAGGTTCGAGGTGTAAATTCTTCTGATGAAAAATCGTGACCAATCTCAGTGGATAAATCTGTCAACGATTCCTTAAATGGTGAATGTCAAATTATGTCAAATGACACATGAAAAATGTTCCGGTTTACCCCAGCTCTGAGTCGCGCGCGGCTTCAATCTCGGCGACCTTCATCAATCTGCGCCGATGACGCTCTTCGCCCGTAAACCTTGCCGCGACAAACGCACGCGCAATCTCCATTGCCAATTCTACGCCAATAACGCGCGCACCCAGGCAAAGGACGTTGCAGTCGTCATGTTCGCGTGATTGATGGGCGGAGTAAGTGTCGCCGCAGAGTGCAGCCCGGACACCTTTGAGTTTGTTGGCTGCAACTGCGGCCCCTACTCCGCTACCGCAGATGAGGATGCCTATTTCTACTGCGCCACTTTGTACGTCCTGACCTACCTTAAGGGCGTAATCAGGATAATCGTCGGGTTGGGACCCATCGTGCGTGCCGAAGTCAGTAATCTCATGTCCGGCGGCACGCAATTCCTCAATCACACGCTCATTGAGTGGATGACCTCCATGATCTGCGCCAACTGCAATCCGCATTCGAACCTTCCGGACGTTTGACTCTCCCAGACATCCGAAGATGCCTCAAGTTCGATCCCGCCAATAGAATGGCCTTCGGTGTAAGTGGGCCACAGCCAGGACAAATATCGTTTCCGTTTCCACGCGATAAACGATCGAGTAGGGGAAGCGACGCATCAAGTGCCTATGGAACTCACCAAAAATAGCGGTGCCAGAGAACGGATGGGACTGATCCTTCTAAATGACGAAGCAACTTCCCCCAAGAACTGATCGCCAAGACCCTCCTGACGTGATTGGTAAAATGCCGCAGCGTTGTTGAGTTCGGAGTCCGCATCTTCGTGAACAACTATTTCATGCATCTTAGTCGCTCACGCGCTTCGCGTAGAACCTGCGCCGCGGGCTTCAGAACCGCTCGACCGTTTCTAATATCAGCATCCCTGCGATGGATCTCCTCGCGCCATAGTGCCTCTGCTTCTTCGTCGGATCCTTCAAGTAAGCTCGCAATCAACGCTTGAGCTAGGGAAGCTCGTGACTCGATAGGAAGCGCCAATAGATCGTCTTTAAGTTTTTCCAATTCTGTTGTCATATCTCCCTCAGACAGCGATACTTTAGTTCTTCTAAGATTCCCTGCGCTCAAGCGCCTCTGCTGTCTAACATATCCTTCCTTCATAAGAGTAATCTTGCACGCTTCAGGATGTTCTCGAGATTGAATCCGAGGTTTTTTAACGCCACGTCGCCGGGCGAAGAGGCACCGAAGCGATCGAGACAAATCACGTCGCCCTTCACCCCAACATAACGGTCCCAACCCTGTCGCACGCCTGCTTCCACTGCCAGTCGCGCAGGGATCGAAGGTGGCAGAATCTCGTCGCGATAGGTTTGAGTCTGGTCTTCGAAGAGTTCCCAACAAGGCATTGATACGACTCGCGTGGCAAGGCCTTCTGCTTGCAATTTCTCTCGGGCTTCGAGTGCGAGGGAAACCTCGGAGCCAGTGGCGATGAGAATGAGTTGCGGAGAAGTGTCGCCTTGAACTCCACCGGACGGTCGGGCTTCAACTCTACCTTCGGCAAGAATGTAAGCTCCGCGGCGCAGTCCTTCGGCAGGAGCGTAGCGGCTGCGATCAATCAGCGGTACCTTCTGGCGGGTCAATGCCAACGCCGTCGGCGAATTGCGACGAAGGATGGCGATACGCCAGGCCTCCCGCACCTCATGATTATCCGCCGGACGAATCACCGCCAGATGAGGTATTGCACGCAGGGCTGCCAGGTGTTCGATTGGTTGATGCGTCGGTCCATCTTCACCCAAACCGACCGAGTCGTGCGTGAAAACGTAAATCACCTGGACTTCAGACAAAGCGGCGAGGCGAATGGCGGGTCGCATGTAGTCGGAGAAGGTAAGAAAAGTGCCGCCGAAAGGAATCAAGCCACCGTTTAGAGACATCCCGGTCAGCGTTGAGCCCATTGCGTGCTCACGCACGCCGAAATGAATGATCCTTCCCTGGTAAGACCCGGCTTCAAAGTCACCACCACCTTTGATATCTGTGTTGTTCGAGACGCCGAGATCGGCTGAGCCACCAATTAGCATTGGCATGTGCGGCGCAAGCGCATTGATCACTTCGCCACTGGCGGCGCGCGTGGCCATCGGCTTTGCATCCGCGAAATCCGGAAGGTGCTTTTCCCAGTCCTGGGGCAATTTGCCGCTCATGGTTTCCTGCCACGCTTTGCCGAGATCGCCATCCTTCTCGAGATATTTCTCGACCAGCGCTTTCCATTCTTGTTCCTGTCCTGCGCCACGTTCGATCGCCTGACGAAAATGGGCCAGCGCCTCATCCGGGACATAGAACTGTTTGTCTTCAGGCCATCCAAGATGCCGCTTCGTTTCGCGCACCGCCTCCTCGCCCGGCGCATCGCTATGGGCCTTGCGCGTGCCGGCCGTTGGCATACCGTAGCCAATAGTAGTCTTAACCGAAATCAACGATGGTTTTGTGCCTACTGATTGGGCTTCGCGAATGGCCGCTTCGATCGCCTCGAGATCATTGCCATCTTCAACCGTGACTGTGTGCCAGCCATAAGCTTCAAATCTCTTGGGAACATCTTCGCTAAATGCGAGACTGGTGAAACCCTCAATGGTGACCTTGTTGTCATCGTAGAGGTAAATCAGTTTTCCCAGTTTGAGATGACCGGCCAGAGATGCCGCCTCGGAAGCGACGCCTTCCATAAGGTCGCCGTCTGAAACAATGGCGTAGATATTGTGATCGATGACCGCGAATCCTTCTTCGTTGAACCTGGCAGCGAGGTGGGCACCAGCCATTGCCATTCCTACGCCGTTCGCGAAACCCTGGCCCAAAGGCCCGGTAGTGATTTCCACTCCCGGTGTCAAATTGTTTTCCGGATGTCCCGGCGTCTTTGAGCCCCACTGTCGAAAGTTTTTTATTTCATCAAGCGAAAGATCGTAACCGGTGAGGTAGAGCAGCGAATAAAGCAGCATCGAGCCGTGGCCGGCTGAGAGCAGAAAGCGATCGCGGTTCTCCCACTTGGGATTCCTGGGATTGTGACGAAGAAAACGCGTCCAAAGCACGTAGGCCATCGGAGCGGCGCCCAGGGGCAGGCCCGGATGGCCCGACTCGGCCCTCTGCACGGCGTCAAGCGAAAGGGTCCGAATCGTATTAATGCAAAGTTGATCAAGCTCGGCTGTGTTGTCTGTCTGCTTTCGCATTGGCGCGCTCATTAATAGGTTTCCTGGTCTCCGGTTTAAGGTGATTCGATTACACGTTCGTAAATTCGTTGTTGTCGCTTGAGTCCTTCCTGATACCGCACATGACGTGACAGGTTTGGCTCAAAGGTCTGCTCCACACGCAACGGCAATCCTGCAATACTCTGTATTTTGCCCGCGGCTTCCAGTGCAAGCAAGGCGGCTCCACGAACAGATGCTTCGCGCGGTTCGGAAAGCATAACCGGACGCCCAAACACGTCTGCAATAATCTGCGTCCAAACTGGAGAAGAGCGTAGCGCAGTGCCTGACGCAATAATGGTCGCACCGGGCGCCAGATGGTCCAGATCCTTCGCGATCAGGGCAAACCGATATGCGATTGCCTCCATGGACGCGCGTAGAATTTCTAATGGCTGGGTACGGACGGTCAGACCGAGGATCCCACCGCGCGCTTCGGTTGACCAACCGGTGCTGCGTTCACCAGCCCTGAAAGGCAACACAGTTAAGCCGTGGGCATCTGGTTCGAGGACGTCGAGGGCGGCCTCGATTGATTCCGAATCGTCATTGGGCAAGAGCAAATCTTTGAGCCAGCGATGGAGACCCCCACCGTCAGACAAAGCGCCGCCGATTATCACTCTTCTGCGATCTGCCCGATAACACCAAAGCGATGAGGGCAGTGTTTCTGGCGGCTCACCTTCGTACAGCACGCGCATCGCGCCCGACGTACCAATCATTAGCGCTGCTTGCTCGCGCGTGGTGCAGCCGCTGCCGATGGTGTTTGCCGCACCATCACCGATCGGGGGACAAATCCGGGCCTCACTCAAAACTGGCCAACGCCCGGCATATTCTGAGTTCAAAGGGCGAGCTGCCTGGCCGGTTATGGAGATTTCAGGAAGGCTCTCGACCGATAGATCAAGCGCCTCGATGAGTTCGCTGTCCCATTCAATTAGCTGCTGATTGAACAAACCCGTCCCCGAGGCCATTGAGACACTGGCCTCAGTCTCTCCAGACAAACGCAGGACAACATACTCCCCAAAAGACAACCAGCGACTGGTAGCAGCGACTGCCTTGGGATTTGCGCTTCTCAGCCAGAGCAGTTTCGCCGGCCAGTAGCTGGGATGGAATCGGCAACCCGTGCGTGCGTGCACGGCTGTTTCATCAAAACGGTTTCGCAGGTCCTTTACGGCGGCAGTGGCTCGAGTATCAGCCCATCCGAAAACCGGCGTCGCGGCTAAGCCTTGGGCGTCCACTCCCAGCAGGCTATGCCAGAAACAGGAGATGGCGATCAACTGAATCTGGGTGCCGGTTTGATAAGGCTGATCCAGGAGCGCGTCGATTGTTTGAGTAACTAATTCAAAGCCTGCTTCAGCGTCCGTCACGGCGAGTTCCCCCATTTCGGAGAGGGTTTGCTGAACTCGCGCGGTGGCGCCGTCGATCTCAAAGCCCCGTTCGTCGAACAGCGAGGCTCGAACTCCGGACGTGCCGATATCCACTGCCAGGACGGCAGCTGTCTTTGATCCTGCCATCACAGAGACAAGTTGCGGCGATGGCTCAAACCCTTCGAGGACCTCATCCAGCACGCTGCTCATCTTCGGTGGTCCGGGTTTTGGACGCGGGAGATATCCTGCGACATCGAATTATTGAATTAAAGATTTATTCGGAACATCGATTGAAGTTCGCCGAAAGAATCTCACACGCAGCGTCTGATAGTCCAGCTTGACCTCAAACGTGGTACTGGTTCATTTTGATTCCGGAAGTTCAGAGTTCGACCTTTAGGTTGTGGCTTCGGGGCCTACAAGCTAGAGCTCGAACTCTCAACTACCGGCATTTTCTGGAAGTTCAGAGTTCGACCTTTAGGTTGTGGCTATGGGGGCGTACAAGCTAACGCTCGAACTCTCAACTACCGGCATCCCTTCGACTGTTGGAATGCGCTCTATGAATGCAGAAACACTCAACTGCCCGATGTGCGGCGCTGCTACATCAACCGACGAGCCGCTCTGCAAATATTGTGACGCCCGACTGGCCACCATCGCCTGCGCCTCTTGCTTTGGGATGATGTTCCTGGGGAGCAAACATTGCCCCCGCTGTGGAGCAGCAGCCGCGACGCGAGAAAGCGGAGGCTTGCCGGCACTCGGTTGCCCGCGCTGCCGCATCGAAATGCAAGCAGTGACCATTGGATCGACCACAGTTCGAGAATGTGAACGTTGTTTAGGTCTATGGGTGGACGTGCCGTCGTTCGAAAAGATATGCGCCGACCGGGAGCAGCAGGCGGCGGTGCTTGGTGCTGCTTCTCCCGCCCCGCGCGGTGAAGTCAACGAAAGCGGTAAGGTCCGTTATGCGCCCTGCCCGCAGTGTGCGCAGTTGATGAACCGCATCAACTTTGCACGCTGCTCGGGTGTGATTGTAGATATATGCAAAGGCCACGGAAGCTGGTTCGACCGAGATGAACTCAGTCGCATCGTGGAGTTCATCCGCGCGGGCGGACTCGATGCAGCCCGCGCGAGAGAGAAGGCGGCCCTTGAAGAGGAACGCAGGCAACTGCGCCAGGAACAGCTCTCCGTTGATGGAAGGCGGTCCTCGCTGCTTGATACAGCCGCTGACGATCACCGTACTGTCGGCATTACCTCGGGTATTGCCTCAGCGCGAGGACTCTTAAAACTCCTGCTCGATTAGCGAGTCGCGGCCTGTTTCCGTGACGGAGCGCCAAGCGACACGCGACTCTCGACCGCGCTCCAGTCAATGTTTGAGAAGAACGCTTCGATGTACTTGGGGCGCTCAGTTTTGAAGTCGAGCAAATAAGCATGTTCCCAAACGTCCATCACGAGTATGGGATTGAAGCCGGCGACATTGCCTGTTTCATGGAGCGAGATCCAGTGATTTGAAAGCCGATTGTTGGCGGGGTTCTCATAGCAGATGGCCCAACCCACACCGCGCATCTTTCCGATACCCTCAAAATCGGCCTTCCAAATGTCGTAGCTGCCAAAACTCGCTTGCGTCGCTTTCAGGAATTTGGATGAGCTATCCGGCTTGCCTGTGCCCGCGCCTTTCTTGAGATTCTCGAAATAGTACTCGTGCAGGACCATTCCGTTGTATTCAAAACCGAGACGACGGGTTAGCTCTGAATAGGCCGGCATCTCTTCCTGATCGACCTTCCCATCCTGAATAAACTGCCAAATCCTTTCGGTCAGGTTATTGGTCTCCTTGACGTAGCCTTCGTAGAGTTTGAAGTGCAGTTCCAGAGTCTCGTCCGAAATGCCTTTCAGACCGCTGAGATTAAACTGTCTGGCCTTGTAGGAATCCGATGTACTCATTGCTCACCTCCGTTATAGCAATTGAAAGAAAATCTATTCCGAGACGGAAAACTGTCTCAGGTCGATGACGACTATTGCGCCTGAGTGTTGCGAATGAGTTGAGAGGGTGCGGCTTTAGTGTGGCAAAAGCAGGCGGCAGGTGGCAGGCGGCAAAGGAAACACTTTCCATTTTCCATTTGTCATTTCCCATTTTTCATTGACAACCAAGACAACAACGGACTCGACGTTAATAGTACGCGAGTCCGTTTGGCACCGATCATTTGTTCTGCGATGACAAATGAAAAATTGAAAAATGAGAAATGACAAATGGAAAATGCTGCCTACTGCTCCTGTCTCCTCTCTCTTCTACTTACCGAAGATTATCCAGTCGCCGTGCGATGTACCCATGAACAAAAGGAGTGGAAGCGACAACCAGGCATTTGTTCTTGATGCGAGAAAAGCCTGGCGCGCCAACTCCGGCGGCGCCGCCGGCCCGGTGCCGGCCGTGGCCGCGATAATCCGCTTGTTGTTCGGCCAGATGATGCCCCAAACATTCAGCATCATGACAATGCCATAAGCACCACCGACGCCAATCGAAATCGCCTTATTGCTGGCCCAGCTCTCCCCACCGACGGTCAACATACCGATGAAGAACTTCACCAGGCCCCAGGTAATTATCGCCACCAGCACCAGCATTACTATCGCGAATAGCCGTCCATCTTTGGTCAACGCCGCTACCTTCTTGATGATCAGGAATTCAACGATGAACAAGACAATCGGATAGGTTAGCCACGCGAATAGTACCCACCAGAGGTTAATACTCCCGCCGCCAATCGTGTTTGCGTTGGTCACATCAGCCTTTAGTGTGTACATGGCAAAGTAAGCCAGGCCCACCAGCACAGTGATTACTGCGCCCCAACGGAAGTACCAAAATGCCCGCGATAGAAGATCCGGATTGACCTTCTTCTTGGTGTCAGGATCAAGCGCCTTTTGAAATGGAACGTTTATGAGGTTGAAGAAATATAACAATCCGATCCAGGTAATACCTGCGACGAAGTGTGCCCAGCGAAGGAATATCCTCAGGAACGCCTCGCTGTTGGGGGCGTGAAAGATATCCTGAAACATAGCCAGACTGACGGGGAGATGAACAGTTGACTCGATTAGCATAGGCCCTCCGAGGTGTTAAGTGGGACAGACAGATCATCTGTCGAAGTCACTTGAGTTGTTAGAATTACCCGCGCAGATTACACCCAGACGCTCTTGAGACGCAATAATGTCGATATACGGCAAGTAAATCTAGTTATGATCACAGCCACTCAACACACAGAACCATTTGCGGTAGCCAATGGATCCCAGCACTCAGCTCAGCGTGAGCAACTCAACAGATTTGCGGTAACAAATGGTCCGGTTGAGTGGCTCCGGCCCTGACTGAATGTGGCCTTCCATTGGCTTCCGCAAATGCTTCTGAGTGTTGAGTGGCTGCTCCCGTGCTGATTGACAGGATCCATTGGCTACCAATGGATCCCAGCACTCAGCTCAGCATGAGCAACTCAACAGATTTGCGGTAACCAATGGTCCGGTTGAGTGGCTCCGGCCCTGACTGAATGTGGCTCCATTGGCTTCCGCACATGCTTCTGAGTGTTGAGTGGCTGCTCCCGTGCTGAGTGACGGGATCCATTGGCTACCGCAAATGGTTCTGTGTGTTGAGTGGCTGGCTCCTGCTGGTGCTGAGTGTTGGGATAAGCGATCAGTCGTCCAGCGGTCGAGGCCCGGGATCCATGCCTCTCACGCTGGCCTGGTTGATCACGTGAACTTTTAGATCGTCAATTATGCGAATCTGACAAGAAAGGCGTACGTTTGCGGCAAGATCTGTTTCGATGGCCAGGCGGTTGCGCTCAAGCTCACCCATATCTCCAGGATCTCCCGATAGAATCTCCACGCGACAAGTGGTGCATCGCGCATTACCTCCACAGCGATGGAGGATATCGATGCCCTCATCCTCAATAGCCAAAACTAGTTTCTTGTTCTTAGGCGCTTCGAAGGCCACGATTCCGTTTGCAGTCTCTGCTTCAATATTCGGCATCTGTCTTTTGACTCCAGAAATTTTCGGTTTGATAGCTGCGTAGAATTTGGCACAAGTGTCCTGAGTTGAGCAAGCTAGGGGGACTTCGGTTCCATACGTGACAGAACGCATAAGTCCCGAAAGAGAGAGCTGTCGTAAGCCTGGCATTCAGGTAAGTGTTAATTCCATGAATGTCGCCCCGGCAACTGGATTGTGATAGTAGGCCTCGATCTCTAGAAACCCCAGAGACCGGTACATGGCGATCGCCCTGTCCATCTTGCCTGGTAACGTATCGAGGCGCATCCGGTCATAACCAATCTGACGAGCTGCGTTAATCACAGCTTCGGTCAATTGACGACCTAAACCCCTACCTCGAAATTCTGGCCGTACGTAAAGCCGTTTCATCTCGCACACACCATCGCCAAGCGCTCGCAGTGCTACGCAACCGGAAATCTGATCACCTTCAAATGCTAGAAACAGGCGACCAGCCGGCGGGACATATTCGCCCGGGAGCTCCGCAAGTTCCTTTTCAAAATTCTGAAAGCAGAGGTTTAGTCCCAGCCAGGCCGCGTACTCTTCGAACAACTCGCGCGTCCGATCTATGGCTTCGGGAGATTGGGCTTGAACTATCTTCACCGCAAAACTCAGATGGAACTATAAAAAAGGGCCGGGCGTCTTTAACAGACTACCCGGCCTTCTGAATCATGCACCGCGCCCTTTGAACTTAAGCAGTAAACGAAGTGCCGCAGCCACAGCTTCCGGTTGCATTTGGATTCGTGAACGTGAAGCCAGAACCCATGACCCCGGTCACGTAGTCGATCTGGACACCGTTTAAATATTGAGCGCTGAACATATCGACGAAAAGGCGTACGCCGTGTTCGTTGAGAATGAAGTCGCCCTGACGCGATTCCTCTTCAATATTCAGGCTGTATTGGAAGCCAGAGCACCCGCCTGGCACAACGCGGACGCGTAGTCCCGACGTTTCGGGAAGTCCCTCTTCGCTGGCCATAAACTTCTTGATCTCGACCGCGGCAGGCTCGGTAACGTTCAGTGTAATATTTGGCGCTGCAGTTGCGGCACCTGGTGTTTCAGTAGCCGTGGTTTGTGTAGACATATCTTAAATCTCCCTCAGAATAAATTGTTGATTGCCGATTGCCGATTTCCAATTGACCCTAAATCAACAATCTAAAATCCCAAATCCATCTTACTGACCTTTACCCAAAACGACAAGTTCAGGCTTCATAGCCTCAATCGAGACTTGTCGGGCAACCTCCTCGGCCACTCGCCGGAAGGCCTGAGCCTGCGGGGAATCGGGTTGGCTAACCACGATCGGTACGCCTTTGTCACCGCCTTCGCGCACTCCAATGCCCAGTGGGATCGAACCGAGGAATGGCACACCGTACATCGCGGCGAGTTTCTCGCCCCCTCCCTCGCCAAAAATGTCATAGCGATTGCCGGTGTCAGGCGCAATGAAGTAGCTCATGTTTTCAACCACACCCAGAATCGGTATGGCCACGGTTTCAAACATCCGCAGTGCCCGGCGCACATCAGCGATAGCCACGTCCTGCGGCGTTGTGACTAACACAGCTCCCTGGACCGGATCGAGTTGCGCCAGCGACAACTGGACATCACCAGTGCCGGGTGGCATGTCAACAATCAGGTAATCCAGTTCTCCCCATTTCACGTCGGAAAGAAATTGTTTTACCAGGCCATGCAGGATGGGCCCACGGACAATCATCGGTTTATCGCCGGGCTGTAGGAAGGCCATCGACATGATGCGTACGCCATAAGCTTCAATGGGAATAAGTTTGTTAACGTCCACTTCCGGGCGCGCATCGCTGGCGCCCAGCATAATGGGAACGTTAGGGCCATACACATCGGCATCCATCAACCCTACCCGCGCGCCATCGAGGGCCAGCGCCACCGCCACATTGACGGCCACCGTTGATTTGCCAACACCACCTTTTCCAGACGAGACGGCAATGATGTTACGAACACCCGGCACCGAAACCTTTTCTCCGATGCCGCGCCCCTTGGGTACTTCCGCGTCCATCTTCACGCTGACCGACTGCACACCCGGAAGAGCGCCGACAAGTTCCTTCGCAGCGCCTTCCATTTCTTCCTTCACTGGGCAGGCCGGAGTTGTCAGCACGATGCGAAACGAAACACTGCCGCCATCGATCTTGAGATCTTTGATGAATCCGAGAGTGACGATGTCCTTGTGCAGGTCCGGATCCTGGATCTGTCGCAGCGCATCGAGTATGAGTTGTTCAGTCAGTTGTGACATAGCTTTATTAGTTACGGGGTTGAAGTTGATTATGCCGGAGCGGAACTTGAATGTCGACTTGCGAGGGTTTTCTAGCACTGCTCGATCACTCGGCTTCCGTGCGGCAGAGCCGCGGAGTTTTTTGACAACGCGGGGATCGTGCGGATAGCCTTCATGCGTAGATTGGATATTCTTCGAACAATGAATCCAGCTCTGATCAGCGAACATTTCTTCAACGCGAAAAATGTGGGCAACATTGCTGATGCGGAGGCGGTTGCCAGGGCGGGCTCTGTTATTTGCGGCGCCACCTTGAGGTTTTCGTTGAGTGTCGACGAATCGCAGCGAATTACTGACGCCAGGTTCAAGTCGGCGGGCTGCAGTTATCTGATTGCGGCCAGTTCTTTCCTGACCGAGCAAGTCAAGGGGAAAACAACGGCGGAAGCGGCAGTCTTAGGGCAGTCTCCGAACAAGTCAGTTGTCGAACAGTTCGACGGTTGGCCCCCCGATCGTGATCATTGCGCTGCTCTCGCTTGCGAAGCCTTAGTTTCAGCAGTCAAGCAATACAGCGATTCAGTACGCGAAGAGTGGATGGGAGACGAGGCGCTGATTTGCACCTGCTTCGGCGTTTCCGAGCGGACAATCGAAAATGAAATCAAAGCGGGCGGGTTGCGTACCATCTCCGATGTTACGAAAGCTTGTAACGCAGGAGCTGGCTGCCGCTCATGCTATTCGTTGATTGAAGACATTCTCGGGACGGTAAATGGTGAATCGTAAATGGTGAATAGATCCTTTTCTTGCTATTTACCATTTACGATTTACCATTGACCAATCACGATGATTTACCTCGACAACAACGCAACGACACGAGTCGCGCCGGAAGTAGTGGCAGCCATGCAACCGTATTTGACGGAGTTCTATGGCAACCCATCATCGGCCCACTCGTTGGGGCGGAAGATGAAGACGGCCGTTGAGAGTGCGCGCGAACAGGTAGCCAAATTGCTGGTTGCCGCTGACGCGAGCGAGATCGTCTTTACTTCGTGCGGCTCCGAATCTGACAACTGGGCGATCCGCGGTGTGCTCGAGGAGAATCCGGGAAAGAAACACATCGTCACCACTCTCGTCGAACACGAAGCGGTCAGGAATCTCTGCGCGCGACTCGAGGGACAAGGCTATGAGGTCACGTGGCTGGAGGTAGACGGCAAAGGAGAATTAGATCTCGAAAGTTTGCGCGCCGCGCTGCGCCCCGATACCGCACTGGTTTCGGTGATGCTTGCTAATAACGAAACCGGCGTGCTCTTTCCTGTTGATGAAATCGGTCGCATCGTGCGCGCGAATTCCAGCGCACTATTTCACGTTGACGGCGTGCAGGCGGTGGGTAAGATTCCGATCAACTTGAGCGAACTCCAAGTCGATCTGTTTGCGATCTCCGGTCACAAACTACATGCTCCGCAAGGTGTGGGTGCCCTCTATGTCAAGAGCGGCGTAAAGCTCGCGCCTTTCATAATTGGCGGCAGCCAGGAGAGCGGGCGGCGCGGGGGGACTTCAGCGGTACCAAACATAGTCGCGTTAGGGGCAGCGTGCGAACTGGCCGCAAGTCCTGAAGGTCACGAATTAGTCAGGCGTTTACGAGATCTGCTGGAGGATGAAATCCTAAGTCACATTCCTAATGCCAGTTTGAACGGAACGCCGGATCGGACGAAGCGGCTGCCAAACACGTCGAACATATCTTTCGAGTACGTCGAGGGCGAAAACATTCTGGCGCACCTCAATGAAGCCGGCATCTCGGTATCCACTGGCTCGGCCTGCCATTCGACCACACGCGAGTCGTCTCCCACGCTACGAGCCATGAACGTCCCTTACACTGCAGCCCAGGGTTCTATCAGGTTCTCCCTGGGACGCTACAACAGCGAGCAGGACGTCGAGGAAACCTTGCGGGTTCTCCCGGGCATCATCGAGAAGCTGGTCAAAATGTCGCCTTATGACAAGGAGCTGCGAGCACTTTACGCCGCCCGTGGTTAGAGCCCCCAGCATTTCCGACCCGACGCTTCGTCCTGTGGTACAATTCACTTGCGTTTCCGCCAGATTTAACTCCCATACCAGATGGAGCACCCGTTAATGTCCGCTAGAAATTCGGCCGCAGACGAAACACCGGCGGTGGTTATCGCCAAGACCGAGGCGTCCTGTCATGCGCGACGCGACAAAGTGAGCCTGATGGAAACGGACGACTACGTCTGCCTCGATCCTTCAGATCCACTTTCCAAAGCTATCGAGGTTATGAAGCAGGACGAGGGTGGTTGCGCGATAGTTTGTGAGCAGGGGCGGGTAGTCGGCATTTTTACGGAGCGAGACGTGTTGACCAAGATCATCGGCGAGTCGGTTGACATGAATGACCCGGTCAGCAAATGGATGTCACCCATAGTTGCGACCTTGTCGCCTGATGCCACGATTGGTGATGCGGTCGCAGTGATGACGGAAAAGAGCTACCGAAATATTCCCCTGGTCAAAGATGGACAGCTGGCAGGTTCAATCTCGGTTTTTGATGTGATTTCCTATTTGGCTGAGAGTTATCCAAAGGAAACGATGAACTTGCCGCCAAATCATGACCAGGTGATGGGTAGCGAACACGGAGGCTAGGGCATTTTTGATTTGTGATTTTAGATTTTCGATTTGAATGATCTTCGAAGCAACTACAATCGCAAATCAAAAATCTAAAATCACAAATGTAATCATCTCAGAGAGGGCTTAATCGCAAACAAAACATGAGCACTGTCATCGACACACCCGCTGAACAGATCGAAAAGAACCTCGAGGAAGTAGAGGCTGTGACTATTCGCTTCGCCGGAGACTCCGGCGATGGCATGCAGTTAACCGGCACCCAATTCACGAACACTTCGGCAGTTGTTGGCAACGACATATCGACCTTGCCGGATTTCCCGGCGGAGATTCGCGCGCCTGCAGGAAGTTTACCTGGTGTCAGCGGCTTTCAGCTGAACTTCTCCAGCCAGGACATTAAAACGCCCGGCGATCAACCCAGCGTTCTGGTGGCGATGAATCCAGCGGCGTTGAAAGTTAATCTCGCTGACCTGGAAGATGGTGGCACAATCATAGTCAACAGCGACGGCTTCACTAAAGAAAACTTGAAGTATGCGAATTATGCGACCAACCCTCTCGAGGATAGTTCACTCGCCGGCTATCGCGTGCACAAGCTGCCGATCACGACACTGAACATGAATGCCCTCAAAGGCAATGTCGAGCTGTCGCGCAAGGAGATCGATCGCTGCAAGAATTTCTTTGCGCTCGGCGTGCTCTATTGGCTTTACGATCGACCGATGGAGAACACGCTCAATTGGATTAATGCAAAGTTTGGGAAGAACCCGGAGTTGGCCAAGGCAAATGAGATCGCGCTCAGAACCGGCTACAACTTCGCTGACACTACCGAAGTTTTCACGACGCACTTTACGATCAAGAAAGCCAAAATCGCTCCTGGCAAATACCGCAAGATTACCGGGAACGAAGCGACGGCGATCGGGTTTGTGGCTGCCTCGCAACTCGCCGGACGGCCGCTGTTCTACGGCTCGTACCCCATCACGCCGGCCTCGGACATTTTGCATGAGTTAGCGCGGCACAAGAGTTTTGGAGTTAAAACCTTTCAGGCGGAGGACGAGATTGCGGCCGTATGTGCGGCAATCGGAGCCAGCTTTGTGGGCCAAATCGGGTTGACGGGAACATCAGGACCTGGTGTGGCGCTGAAGCAGGAAGCAATCGGCCTGGCCGTGATGACCGAACTGCCGCTGGTGATTATTAATGTGCAACGCGGTGGGCCCTCAACCGGACTGCCGACGAAGACGGAACAGGCCGACTTGTTTCAGGCGGTATGGGGAAGAAATGGAGAGTGCCCGGCCATCGTGGTAGCTCCCGCAACTCCCGCCGAATGTTTCCACATGGCGATTGAAGCGGTTCGGTTGGCATTCAAATACATGAGTCCGGTCTTCTATCTGTCGGACGGTTATCTCGCAAATGGCGCCGAGCCCTGGGCCATTCCTGAAATCGCTGACCTGCCGAAGATCGAAGTTACTTTTGCGAATGACCCGGCCAACTTCATGCCTTACGCACGCGACCCCGAAACCTTAGCCCGGCCCTACGCAATTCCCGGGACGCCCGGGCTGGAACATCGCATCGGCGGCATTGAAAAACAACACATCACCGGCAACGTTAACTACGATCCGGAAAACCATCACCTGATGGTCAAGCTCCGACAGGAGAAGATCGATCGAGCAGCCAACGACGTTCCACTCGTTGAGATCTTCGGCGAACCCAAGGGCAAGGTACTCGTTCTCGGTTGGGGATCCACCTATGGTTCTATCAGCTCGGCAGTGGAGAAGTTGCAATCCGAAGGCAAGAGCGTTTCGGCAGCGCATCTTCGTTATCTGAATCCCTTCCCCAAGAACCTGGGCGAGGTGCTGGCGGGATTTGAAACGGTGATTGTGCCGGAGATGAACTTGGGCCAGCTAGCGACCATGATCCGAGCGAAGTATCTGGTCGACGCAGTTGCCTTCTCGAAGGTGAAAGGACGGCCTTTCCAGATTCGCGAGATTGTCAGGAAGGTTGAAGAGTATTTGTAAACGACCGTGATGACGACTTCGAGTTCAAATATTAACTCTCGATCGGTGCAAGACATCTACGAAGAAGGTCGACGCTACTTTGTGGGACAGGGAACTCTTAACAACACGCTGGCGCAGCTTGCCGCCGATCTGAATGAACATGGAATTCCTTATATGGTGATCGGTGCCGTCGCTCTCTTGGCCTATGGGTATCCGCGCTTTACTGAAGACATCGATCTTGTGCTTACACCCGAAGGATTAGAAGTCTTTCATCGAGAGTTGATCGGTCTGGGGTATGTTCCAGCATTTCCAGGAGCAAAGAAGAGGCTGCGCTCAACCAGAGATGGGGTCACTATTGAAGTAATGACTACGGGGGAATTCCCGGGTGATGGTAAACCGAAGCCGGTGAGTATCCCTGAACCATCCACAGCTTCGACCGAAATTGATGGCATCCAGGTTGTGACACTTGCGAAGCTAATCGAATTGAAACTAGCCTCAGGCATGACTGCTTCCGACAGGCTTAAGGACCTGGCGGATGTACAGGAATTGATCAAGATTCGCGGGCTCCAACCCGAGTTTGCCGATCAGCTTGACCCCTACGTGAGAGGTAAATTTTTGGAGTTGTGCAGTACGGTTGAGTAAGCTCGCGGACTGACAAGAGAGCTTGATTGAATCTGAGAACATTAATAGCAAGGAACGATGAGCACTGAAGTAAAACTCATGACTGCTGAAGACCTGCTGGCATTGCCTCGCGGCCAGTTTCGGTATGAATTGATCGACGGAGAGCTCAAGAAAATGTCACCCACCGGACATAATCATGGAAGGATTGCAATGAGACTTTCTGTACCTCTCGGACAGTATGTTCAAGAGAGAGACTTGGGCGAAGTTTACGCAGCCGAAACCGGCTTTAAGTTAAGGTCCAATCCGGATCACGTGCGGGCGCCAGATCTTTCTTTTATCTGTGCAAAGCGCGTGGAAGAGGTAGGTGACAGGAAGGGCTATTGGCCTGGCGCGCCCGACCTGGCCGTTGAAGTGCTTAGCCCTCATGACACTGTTAGCGAGGTAGAGCAAAAGGTAGCTGAATGGCTTGAGGCAGGGGCGAGCCTGGTGTGGGTTGTGAGCCCAAAGATGCGTACGGTGACAGTCTATCAATCGAGGACCGATATCAAGATCTTAACCGAGAACGACACTTTAGACGCCGGGCCTGTTATCCCTGGCTTTCAATATCCGATCGCGAAGTTGTTTTCGCTGAAATCCAAGGAGTAAGAATGAGCAAAGGTGAAAACGGACAGAATGGAAACGGAAACAAGCCAGTCACGGAGCCTGTCTCTGCCGATAGTGAAGTCGGCTCGGCGGTTTCAGGCAAGATTGCACCGCCCCCTGGGCAGCTCAAGAAGGCTGACTTCATTTCCGATCAGGAAGTGCGTTGGTGCCCAGGTTGCGGCGACTACGCAATTCTAAATAACGTCCAGAAGGTCATGCCCGAGCTGGGTATCCCGCGCGAGAAGATTGTTTTCGTTTCCGGCATCGGCTGCTCGTCCCGTTTCCCCTACTACATGAATACCTATGGCTTCCATAGCATTCATGGACGCGCGCCGGCGGTGGCCACCGGGATTAAGTGCGGCAACCCAGAACTCAGCGTCTGGGTGATCACCGGCGATTGTGACGCCTTGTCGATTGGCGGCAACCACTTCATGCATGCTATCCGGCGCAATCTCGACATCAACTACATCCTGTTCAATAACCGGATTTATGGTTTGACCAAAGGCCAGTACAGTCCCACTTCGGAATTCGGCAAGAAGACCAAGTCCACGCCGGTAGGGACCATCGACTATCCGATCAACCCTCTTTCACTCGCGATTGCCAGCGAGTCGACCTTTGTGGCTCGTTCAATCGACATTGATGTCAAACATCTTGGGTCGGTAGTTGAAGCCGCCGCCAAACACAAAGGAATTTCTTTCATCGAGGTCTATCAGAACTGCAATATCTTTAACGATCACGCTTTCGATCAGTTTGCTGAGAGAAGCGTGAGGTCGGATCGAGTGCTGTATCTCGAGCACGGCAAACCGATGATTTTTGGGAAAGACCGGAATCAGGGAATTCGGATGAATGGTGCGCACCCCGAAGTGGTGACAATTGGCGAGAACGGGATCACCGAAGCCGATCTACTGGTGCACGACATCTACCTGCAGGATCCGTCCGTGGCCTTCCTGCTCGCTCGTATGGCGCAGCCCGATTTCCCGCAGCCAGTAGGGATCTTTCGCGCCATCGAGCGCGCCACCTACGAAGAAATGCTGACAGACCAGATTGATGCAGCCATTTCCAAAAGCGGGCCGGGTAGTTTGGATAAGCTCATCAACAGCGGCGACACGTGGATAGTTGAATAGTCAGCCTTTCTGAATGGTAAGCCTTTCGAGGCGTCCGCGAATCGGACGACTCCGTCAACGTAGAAGAGAAACTACCTATCCGGGTTGAAATCCACCGCGGAGTTGTTTGTCAGCCGCGTCTGATTCGTCCCATCTGCATTCATCGAATAAATCTCAAAATTCAGCAAAGCGAGCCGGTTGGTAGCAAACGTGATCTGCGCGCCATCGCGTGACCACGTTGGCTGCACACTGCTGCGCGTACTCGTGGTCAGTCGAGTCTGACCGCTGCCGTTGGCGTTCATCACCCAGATCTCAAAATCCAGCAGGTTGCTGCGATTGCTAGTAAAGACGACCTTCGTTCCATCCGGCGACCAGTCGGGCGACTCGTCTATGCTGGCATTGGTGGTCAGCCGCGTCACCTGACTGCCATTGGCATTCATCGAATAGACCTCGAGGTTTCCATCTCGAGTCGTATCGAAGGCAATCTTATCCGGCTGAGCATTAACTGTAACCGTGAAGGAGCAGGTTGCAGCAGTCCCCGCCGCATCGGTCGCTGTTACTGTTACCGTCGTCACGCCTACAGGGAAACTCGAGCCTGATGGGTGTGTCGCAGTTACCGTGAGGTTGGAACAATTGTCTGTTGCCGTGGCTGAGTAGTTCACACCGCCGAGGACTGACCGGGTGAGGCCGTAACGACGCTATTCGACGGACAGGTGATTGCAGGCGGCGTGTTATCAACGACCGTCACTGTGGCGTTGGCTGAAGTCGATGCCCCATGACTGTCGGTGAAGAAGAAGACTTAATTCAGACGGTACCGCGGAGGGGTTACCGCTTTACTGGAGAAGTTCTCGAAATCGGCAACGGCGAATTGGTGATTGAGAAGCATTCTCTGACGCGCACGCTAATCGAAGAACTTGATGAACCCCAAGTAAACCACGTCGAAGGCTTGCCTCGGGCAGTGGCTCAGCCCAGAACCTCTCGTTTGTGGATAACCGCTTTGGCTGGCGTGATAATTCTGGCCGTCACTCTTGGCTTTTATCTCTACAGAAGGGATCTCAAAGAGGCGCCTTCCAGGCAGCAAATTAGATCAATTGCCGTTCTACCGTTGAAGTCGTTTGCTCCCGATACCGAGAGCGAGCCTTTGCGCCTGCGAATCACAGATGCCGTGATCACCAGCCTCGGTGGGTTAAAGGATGTTGCGGTGCGTCCGACGAGTTCTGTTTTGCATTACGAGGGTGAAGGACATGACGTGATTGAAATAGGACAGAAGTTGGAAGTCGATGCCGTTTTGGACGGCAGAGTGCAAGCGGAAGACAACCGTCTGCGGGTTACACTCCAACTCATCTCCGTCAAGAACGGTGAGCAACTTTGGTCTGAGCAGTTCGACGCGAAGGCGGGCGAGATCCTGGCTTGCAGGACGTCATTTCAAACCGCCTGCGACAACAATTCGCTTTTGGCGAGACCGGAAAAGCAGGTCGCCGTCCGACCGAAAGTAACGACGCCTACGAGGCCTATTTGAAAGGGCGTTATCTCTGGAACCAGCGTACACTTTTCAAAACAGTTCGAACGGGCAATCGCCCAATTCAATCGAGTCCTGGAATTCGCCCCTGGTACTTTGACGTCATACTATTTTCTCACCCGTATTTACGAACTCAATGGCCGGTTTGACGAGGCGGTGGAAGCTGAACTGAAAAGGCGGGTAACCTCCCACCCGGAATCGATTGAACCACTTCGTGCGGCCTTTCAAGTGGGAGGCATCCAGGGCTTCTGGCGAAAACAGATCGAGCTGCTCAAAGCGGAATCCAGAAATGAGCCCGGGTTGGAGCATAACATTGCGTCGCGATATGCCCTGCTTGGCGAAGCAGACAATGCCCTGGCATACATCAAGAAGAATCAAACAAGTCGCGGCTCGATGTGGAGCGCGCTGAAGGTCGACCCGTCGTTCGAATCGCTGCGCTCAAATCCGAAATTTCAAGAATTGGTGACTAGCATGACTCCTTCGAAGTAGTGCAGAGGTATAACCCTGTGAAAACCGGAATCGACCGTCATGAAGTCAGTACCGTAACGCAGTAGCTTCGGGTCACGGCTACTCATCACTCAAGTCGAGTGTCATCAGGTGTTAAAACAATGAGACTCTGCAGCTTTAACTCAACGGCCTACAGAACCGAGAGCGGTAGCGACCGGATGCCACACGCAACGTGTCATATTCAGTGGCATATGAATCTAATAAGTCACTACCGATAAGACGGATCAGGACACTACCCCGATAAGAGGGTACTGATGCAGTTTGACCAGCGGAGGAACGTCACTCCACTACAGAACCGCGAGTAGCGACCGGATCCAGCACTCGACGCCCAATAGACCCGCCACCAGTAAGATGAGTCTAGCACC
>JAMQPH010000086.1 GCA_023717605.1 Pyrinomonadaceae bacterium | reverse complement strand
GGGGTCAGGCAAACCTTATCGATCTTTTCGGGTGCCGCCCCCTCCTCAAGTCATCGCAGAGCGTTTCAACTAAGCCAGCCAGCTCCGGATTGCGCGCCAACTCCACAGCCAATTTTCCTAAACCTCTGCTCAGCACCGCTGGTTCTTGACGCAACTGTTTCGCTATCGC
Source organism: Pyrinomonadaceae bacterium (assembly GCA_023717605.1). Lineage (GTDB taxonomy): Bacteria > Acidobacteriota > Blastocatellia > Pyrinomonadales > Pyrinomonadaceae > PSRF01. The sequence goes on along the minus strand of JAMQPH010000086.1, from coordinate 1,873 downwards.
TTGATTCGTCAACCCGCCCAACTCTCTGCCCAACCAGGCCATCAGGCGCCGAACCCGGACAGTCTCTCTTGCCCGGCCGCTATGCAACACGGCTGAAGCCGGCAAACCGAAATGTTTACAGACGCAGTCTCTTATCTCGGCCCAGCTTATCTCTATGATTTGCCGTTCTTCGAAGTCCGGCTCCCGCTGTTCTACTCTTTCGATGAACGCGTTATCACCCAAGTAGCGTTGGTCCACCACCTGATACAGATCATCGCGATGTCCATCGGTGAGCCCGTCCAGCACAAAATGACGATATCCGGCTATTGCCTGCGCGCGGCCTTTTCCCCATCGAGACAACACCTCGTCCACCGAGATCCAGCTCTTAGTGTCACCTTTCAAGTATTCCTCATGGCTGCTCCAGGTGTATTCGTCGGGATCGCGCACAATTTTGCTCCGCACCGGATTGAGATGCAGATATCGGATCAATTCCAGAAGATAACTTTCTTTTGCACATAAAATCGCTTTATAACGGCCCTGAAATAAATGCCCCGTCTTTTTGTTCCGATGGTTCCAATATCGCGTGTAACGAAACAAAATATTCTGCATTACTTTTGATAGCGGTGTCTGGCCAATCTCGATTAGGTGATGGACGTGATTTCCCATTAGCACATAGGCATACAGTCGAAAACCAAATCGTTTTTGGCTCTCTTTAAGAAACTCCAAATAGCGCTCACGGTCGAAATCGTCTTTAAAGATCGACTGACCCTGGTTGCCGCGACACATGACATGATAGAGAGCCCCGACACAATGTATCCTCGGCTTTCTCGCCATAGCGGTCGACCATAGTTCGAAAAGTTCAAAATAGCACTAAGGTTTGCCTGACCCCATTGTTCTATCGATCTTCTCCTCCACCGCCTTGAGACGGCGGCTCACCGTCGCATAATGAACATTTAAATGCTCCCCGATTTCGTTCATCGTGTACCCGTGCTTGATGTATGCTTCTTTAATCCCTTTCGCGCCGCGTCTCGCAAAAATGTCCTGTGAGGACGGCCTCAATACGTTCAGTTGCGTTCGAGGAATTTTCGGATCCGGCTAGCTTCCCCGGCAAGCTCTGCGATAAAGTGGGATCCCATCAGGCAGCAACCTTACTCGTCTCCAGTGTACACAACCACGATTTGTACTGTCAGAGGCCGGCCCGTGTCAATTGTGGAGAAATGAAACTCCGTCCACGCGATTTCGCCCTTGTGCTCCGATATTAGACCTGATCATCCCGCTGGAAACTCCGCTCAAAACAAGCTCCGCATTCGGATTGAACGGGTTGAACGGAGCAAAGAGGTTGAACGGCTTGAACGTTTTGAACATATTTATCCGATGAAGCTCAAGGAGCCGCGCATGACGCGAGTTTGTCTCCGGTCGGTCAGCCACCGCGTTCGAGTCAGATCATGAACAGTGTCCTGCAACAGGTTGAATGGGAGTCGTGCCTGGTCGAGCCCTTTCCAGACCCGACGTTACAGTCCTACGCGCGGCGAAGGTGGGGGATTCCCAACCCGATGATCGCCTACTTCGCCTCGGTCCCCTGGATGGCGCGAGCGGTGATCGATCTGCATCCCGAGTACGGACTGCTCATGCACCTCGATCAGACCGTAGCGGATCTTGTCGTGCTGGTCGTCAGCCAGGAGAACTCATGCCGTTTCTGCTATGCCGCTGTCCGGGGACTGCTGTGGGCTCAGGGAATGTCCTGGGCGCGTATCCAGCGCATGGAACAGGACCTGACGCGGGCCGATCTGCCGCCGCGGACCATGGCGGCTGTCGCCTTCGGGCGAAGCCAGTCGCGCTCGGGTCCTGCGGGAGCGCGGGCTGCCCGTGAGACTCTACGTCGTTCAGGCTTGGG
>JAMQPH010000078.1 GCA_023717605.1 Pyrinomonadaceae bacterium | reverse complement strand
CGGAGGTTGAGAAAAATCAGTCCCAAGATCAGGAAGATTTCGGCAAACAGCTTTAGCCCCTGGACCGATGCCGGGAGAAAACTAAACAGCGCGTCAGCGCCGCTAGCGACGGAGATGGTGATCGTCAGCCTGTAGTCGACGACCAGCGCTGAGCCGGAGACCAAGCCGACCTTTTCTCCAAGGAGCTTGGTCGCGACCAAGTAACCACCGCCGCCCGTTGGAAACAGTTCGATAATCTGCGAATAACTGGCCGAAATGACGAAGACCGTAATGGCCATCATAATCGCCAGCGGCAACGCCAATAGGGAATGTTGTCCCAATGCCAAATAGGCTTCTTCAGGACCGTAGGCCGAAGAGCTCAAACCATCGGCGCCCAGCCCGACCCAGGCCAGGAACGCAACCAGCGAGATCTGATGAAAAACCTTAGGATCGAGAGGATCTTTCGGTTTCCCGAGTAGAATGTCCCTAAACGAAGCGAAGCGGCTGCCGCCCACGGTGCTCTCCCCGCCCTGATAGATAACAGAGTTTCCTTGTCATGAGAACCGTGACCACAAGAAACGTTAGCCTTTGTGTGCTTCATGAGAGATGGATGAATCGCCAGATCGTCTCAGTAAAAAGTTGGCTTGCGCCTTTACGGGAGTTCCTTTAGCATTAATTTCGCGATGCTACGGTGGCGGCAAAGCAGATAGAATCCGATCGCTTTCATCCCCTCTATGCGAAAAACTCTCAAGTTCTTCGGCGTCTTTCTTTCCACGATGGTTCTGCTGGTCATCGTCGCGACGCTGGCCTTCTATCATCTGATCCGCGCCGGTGAATTGCGGCGCTTCTTGATTAGTGAAATAGAGGCAAAGACGGAGTTCAAGGTGCAACTGGGCGAGGCCGACTTAGCGGTGGGGCGCATTTTGGGAATCGGTTTTAGCGATTTTGCGCTCTCCGAACCTGATGTCCCGGGGTCTGCCATCACTGCCCAGCGGATTACCGCACGGGTAGCATTGATGCCACTGTTTGAGCGAAAGTTGATCCTTTATGGAGTGCGTTTACACAAGCCGACCGCTCGTTTAGTGCGCGATAAGGAGGGTCGGATTCCGCTGATCGAAAAATTGCTCAACCTGCCTTTCTTGACCCAAGAAGCAACTCAATTCGGGCTCGATCTGCGTTCGATCGGCATCCAAGACGGCGAGGTTGACTTTGAGGATCAACAAACTGAAAAAGCACCGCGAACCATCCGGTTTCGCGATATTGATCTTAATGTCCAACGGATTCGCGATCAAAGGTTGCTGGACTTTGTCAAAGAACTGGCGAATCTCAAACAACCGGAGCCGAAGGGAGCAGCGTTGGATTTCAAGCTGAGGAGCGAGGTTGGCATAGACAAAGATAAGACAACCTTGCGGGCGCGGGGAAGGATGGTGTTCCCCAAAGAGACTCTGGAATTTCGCAAAGCATGGTGGAACGCAGATATGCAGTTCGACAACCTGTCTGCCGAACTCGTGCAGCAGTACGTCGGCGTTGAATGGCCGGTAAAAACCCTGACCGGTGTTTTTGCGCCACGATTTCATATCGAGGGAAGCCCTACGGATCAGATCCGCCTCCGAGGCGCTCTGTCATTCACGCAGTTCGCGATCGATGCCCCTGATCTTTTTAATGCACTGCTGTCGCCAGGTGACGGGCGAGCAGAGTTTGATGTCGATTGGAAACCCCAGCGGCTGGGTATTGCTCTTTTTGATTTTCGTTCTAAGGAGCTGAAACTCACGGTGAAGGGTGAGGCGCGCTTGACGGCCGCCAATGACACTCATGTTCAACTGAACCTGTCGGCACCTTGGCTGCCTCTCGTCGCGTTGAGCAAGTATCTCCCGTTAAAGAAAATGGGTTCGCCGCCAGTGGAAAGCTTCGTCAGTGGCCTAAAAGAGGGTGAGTTGCAAGTCAAAAAGCTCGGAATCAACGGCACCCTCGGTGAACTGCGAAATGTAGCTCAGAGCGCATCTAAAGGGCTGGTTTGGTTTGATGGTGAGTTGCGCAACGCCGGTTTGAAACTGGACACAGACGGTTATTTTCCCTTGCAAGGAGTGCAGGGACTGATCCGCCTCGAAAAGGGCCTATTTACTTTTACGGATCTAAAGGGAAATTACGGTCAATCACGCTTCACCGATGTTGACGGTACCTACCAACTGGCGCCGGGGGAGAAAGGCAATCTGGAGGTTCGTGCGATCGGCGAGCTGGATCTGGCGGAACTGCGCGAGCAAATGAAACTGGGAGTGTTCCCGACTCAGGTCGGGAAGCTTTCTTCGTCGCTGGGCGACTTGGGAGGCAAGGGACGAATTCAGCTCAATCTACAACGATCGGGCGAATCGCCACCTCATTTCGAGGGAAAGGTCACATTGGACAATGCCCGGTTGCGTTTCGACGATATCTCGCTGACGGAAATCAAAGGAGATCTCGCCGTATCCCCTGCCGAAATTCGTACGGAAAAGCTGCGCGCGCTGCTGTCAAATTCTCCCGTTCAAATTCAGTTGTCGCTGATGAATTACGCCTCGGACGGCGGCACGTTCGACCTGGGAGTCGATTCGACGGGTGTTAAAGCGGGAACGGTCACCCGTCTGCTTCTTGCCACAGGATCCGCTGAGGACTCGGGGATTGTCCGCGGTTCGGTGCGCTATTATGGCTCACTGGCAAGCAACGGGGATCGGAAGTTCACCGGCAACTTGGATCTTTTCGGCGTCAAGCTTGATCATAAACCCCTTTTGCAACCGCTCCGAGAAGTAAGCGGCCGAGTCAACTTAGATGAGACGGGGATTGACTTTCAGAGCTTGAAAGGACTGCTGGTCGGTTTTCCTGTCGAATTCGGCGGCCGCTGGCGATACGCGCAGAAGCCGCAGTTGCTTTTTACCTTTGCTGCTCCGGCGTTGGATATCGGCTACCTGCTGTCGCAGATCGATCCGGAATCCACGGAGTGGTACGAGACCCTT
>JAMQPH010000055.1 GCA_023717605.1 Pyrinomonadaceae bacterium | reverse complement strand
GGATCGTTTAGTGTATTCTTATTGGGAAACGTATAAAATTCCGGCGGTCATTGTCAGGCCGTTCAACAACTATGGCCCTTATCAGCATCTTGAGAAGGTCGTGCCGAGATTCATCACCAGCTGTCTTCTTGGCGAACCGCTCACGGTGCACGGAGATGGATCGGCGGCTCGGGATTTCATGCATGTTCAGGATCATTGCGAGGCGTTGGACCTGATCCTGCACGCGGATCACAAGAAGGTGGTGGGTGAAGTAATTAATCTTGGAACCGGCCGGCACACCAATTTGATGGCCATCGCCAATGCGGTTCATGATCTGATGAAACCCAAAGATAGCCCGATTCAATTTATTGGGGATCGTCCGGGGCAGGTGTTTCGGCACACCTGCGACTATTCAAAGGCCAATCGCCTTCTTGGATGGTCTCCGCGTGTGTCCTTTGAGCATGGATTGGAACAGGCTGTTCAGTGGTATCGGGACCATGAATCATGGTGGAGGCCGCAGATGTGGATGAGGCATATTCCCATCATTACAGCGACTGGCAAACGGGAGTTACATTAAATCATTAAAGGGCTGTGGCCAATGTGTAGTGGATTTTGGCTTGAGTACGAAATCAGTAGAATGCCTGCCGAGGGAACATGATTCAACCACAGTCGCTCATGGCCCTCGACCATGGAACATTATGCTATTTGAAATCTCCTGGGGGGGGGTTATTGTAGGCGCTCCTTCCAATCTTCAGCGAGTGGGTGATCCTGACGCGGCTTGTTAGGACTTTTGTTGGCCTAAAAGATCATCGGTATGAGTTCAGATTACTACTATTCTACACAGCAACAGGGTATCGATCGCCGCACCAAGGAGTTTGTGGTTCAACGTTGCTTGCCTTTTTTGAAAGGCTCGGCGGTATTGGATTTGGGTTTCGTCGATGGAATGTGGACTGATCGGATTTTGGACTTGGGATGGGAATCGGATATCGTGGAAGGAGCGGAGCGCCACGTCAATCACGCCAGACAACGGTACGCCGGTAATGACCGTGTAACCATACATCACGCATTGTTTGAGGCTTTTCAGCCGTCGCGGCGCTACAACAGCATCATTGCGGGCGACATTCTTCGCTACATTTCAGAGCCCGTCACTTTCCTCAGACACTTGAAGGACTGGCTGGCTACAAACGGACGTGTGATCTTAACCGTGCCCAACAGCCGCTCTTTACACCGCCGTATCGGCACCCTGATGAACATGGAGGCACATCCGACTGACGCTAATAACCGCGACAAGGAAGTGGGCAACCTGCGCAGTTACGACCGATATCAGTTGCGGCACGAACTCCAGTGCGCTGGGCTGCGCATCGTCGAGTTGCGCGGCTGTTTCCTCAAACCATTATCCAGTGGTCAGATGGAAGGCTGGAGCGACGATCTGCTGCAAGCATTCTGTGAAATTGGGGATGAGCTGGAGGACTACGCCTGGTTCCTCTACGCAGTGTGCGAGGCCTAACATCAAGAACGAAAACCTCAACACTTTGCTGGACCGGCTGGAAATTGCGTCGGGCGATCTCATTTTTCTTCATACGTCATATAGTCGCCTCCATGCGTTCGTCGACTCGCCCGCCGCATTAATCAACACCCTGTTAGCACGACTGGGACCAAACGGAACCCTCGTGATGCCGCGCTATGCCTGGCATCTCGATTCGTCTGCTCGACCTTGGCAAGGATATTCTGAATACTTGGCTCGCCGTCCGCTGATGGATCTACGCAATACCCCCGCCAACATCGGGGTAGTGCCCGAAACGTTTCGCCAAATGGAGGGCGTGGTCTCGTCCATCAGCCACTTCTGGCCGGTATCCGCGAAGGGCCAATTGGCTGAACAACTCGTGCAAGGGCAGGAAACCCTTGACCACGCCTATTGCGCCGAATCCTGTTTCGGCCGCTTACTTGACTGGAACGCCAAGATTCTGGGGTTGGGTGTTACGCTGAACACGACGAGTATCGCCCCTGTTTCCGATTTTCGCCTTGAACACAATATTTTTACCCCACCGATTCCAGGAGGGGTCATTGACATGCGCGGCCGGCTGCATTATACGAAAGTCGCCACTATGCGCCCGGAAGCGGTACGTCAGATCCGGCCCGGCAGGCTACTAATGGAAAAGGCTACCCATTTTCCTTTTGTGTCGGAAAATGGCGCATACTTTTTCAGCTATCTGGCCAATATCTATCACACAGCAGCAGTTGAAGAATGGCAAAAAATAAAACAGTCGCCAGGAATGCCTGTGCCGTGGATGGATGTCTGATTCAACCTGCCCTGTACTAGGAGTCCTAACATGAGGGCTGAAATCCTCAAGTCAATCGATTCGGCGATACAGGATTGTCTGCCTGCCCATCATGAATTGCTTAAACAGCTTGTGCAAATTCCATCCCAGCTTGGAAATGAACAGCAGTGCCAAATGTTGGTGAAAGCACAAATGGAACGCATGGGGCAAGTTGTCAATCAGGTTGTTTGTCGAAATAAGGTTGAGGGCATCAATCTAGCCACTCGGTTTCCGGGAAGTGGTGGGGTGGGGCGATCGCTTGTTCTGAACGCGCACTGCGATACCACTCCTGTCGAAGGGGAATGGAAACATCCGCCCTACAGTGCACATGTGGAAAATGGGATTCTCTACGGGCGTGGCGCTCAGGATGACAAGGCTGGCGTAGCGGTTATTCTACTCGTAGCGTGGGCCTTAAAAATGGCCGGGGTACGACTGCGCGGAGATTTGATTCTGCATTCTGTAGTCGAGGATGAAACGACTGGCAACGGTAGCAAGGCGTTAGTTGAAGCTGGGTTTGGTGGCGATGGAGTCGTGATCTGCGATGGTACATGGCCTGAGCGCATTATGTATGCTCATTTAGGCCAGGTATGGCTCGATGTCGCGATCAAGGGATCGGTGGTGGCAGCCTGCGTGGAGGAGCGTGGTGTCAATCCGATACTGATTGGTTGCGAATTCGTATCAAGGTTGCGCAGTTGGTCGCAGGACATGAATGCGCGGGCCGAGCCATTCAAGAACATCACGAAACCTTATTTTGTAAATGTGGGTGCATTCCACTCAGGGATATGGCACGGGTCTGTTCCGGATAAAGCTGAAATTCAGATTCAAATCGGCTTTGGACCCAATCTATTGCCCGAAGAAATTCTCTTGATGGTGAGAAGAATAGCTACTGATATCTCCGACCGCATACAGGTCAATCAGGGTCTGCTGGCGACACCAGCATGTGCAGTGCCAGCGGACAATCTGTTAATTCACACACTAAAGTCAGTGATCGAGCGCAATTCCGGAAAGGAAGTCCGCACAGCCGCGGTCACAGGACACAGTGACATGCGCCATTTCAGCACACAAAACATTTGCCTCTATGGTCCCGGCGCAGGCTGGAATGCGCATGGTATAGACGAAGCCTATCGGTTAGATGACATGGCCATCGTGGCGCGGAACCTGGCTGAATTCACCATCGACTGGTGTGGTGTGTCGGCAGCGCCAGGGAGCTAGATTAAGATGGCGATTCCTTTTTTTCAGCATGACCTGGGTGAGCCTGAGCTTGAGGCAGTGCGACGGGTGCTGGCGGGGCCGATCCTCACGACAGGGGAAGTCGTTGCGACGTTTGAGCGCCGATTTACCGACTACCTTGGCCGTCGCCATGCACTTGCCGTGACCAGTTGCACCGGCGCATTGCATCTTTCGCTCCTGGCGTTGGGTATTGGCGCGGGAGACGAAGTGATTACTACCCCCATGACGTTCATTGCGACTTCGACTGCAATCATGGAGGCTGGGGCCAAGCCGGTGTTTGTTGATGTGGAACCAGATACAGGAAATTTGAATGCTTCTCTGATCGAAGCCGCGATTACTCCG
>JAMQPH010000053.1 GCA_023717605.1 Pyrinomonadaceae bacterium | reverse complement strand
GAAACCGGCGATAATGTCGATCGATTGCTGTCCGTGACCGTGGCCCATCTTTCGGAAGGGGATGCGGCCTATGATGCAGACACCGTCACCGATCAGTCCATGCGGACCTTGGCAGCCGAGATGATTCGCGAGAAGATTTTGCACCAGACATATGAAGAAGTGCCCTATTCGGTTGCCGTGGAGATCGATGAATTTGTCGAGGAGGGGAAGCTGGCCCGCATCAGCGCGACGGTGCTGGTCGAGCGAGAATCTCATAAGGCGATCGTGATCGGGAAGCACGGGGAGAGACTCAAGGGGGTCGGGACCGATGCACGACGTGAGATGGAGCAGATCTTTGGGATGAAAGTGTTTCTGCAGCTGTGGGTGAAAGTGCGGGAAGCGTGGCGAGAAGATGAGCACGTCCTCACCGAGTTGGGATATTAGATAGTCGTCAAGTTCATAATGTCATAAAGTCATAAAGTCATCATGTCCAGATCCAAGACTTGATGACTTGTGACATTCAGACTTTTAGACCGGATGTGACGATGCAGCCGACAGAACGTGTGACAGAATCGAATCCAGTGGATCCACCTCCTCGTCCAGGGGATAAAGATCTCCTCCGCGACGCGCTGCGTGACCAGGCCGATCGAGGCCGGACCAAGTCCGACATCGTGCTGTTGTCGGTGCAGCGGCTGTTGCACCGGGGTGCGATCACCAATCTTGCGAAGATGCTGGGCCGGATGCATCAGGCCGACGTGGCGAAAGTGATTGTGCATCTGTCGTCCCCCAAAGAAAAACGGGAAGTCTTCGAACTGGTACGAGGCGAGTCGAAGCGCGGCCAAGTGCTGAGCGAGCTCGACAGCGACAGTATCAATCAGGTGCTGGCGGACCTGCTGCATTCGGATATCGCCTGGCTGATCAAAGACCTCGGCCCTGACGACGTGGCCTACCTCCTCGGGGTTCTGCCGGAAGAACGAGCCAAAGAGATTCTCTCACTGATGCGGACGGAGGACTCCACGGAAGTCGCCGACCTGCTGAAGTATCCGAAGGGTACGGCCGGCGGCATCATGACGACGGAGTTCTTCGCGCTCCCGGAAGATGCGACGGCGCAAGATGCCATCCAACGTCTCCAGCTGGCGACGGATGCGGAAATGGTGTTCTATATTTACGTGACCGACAAGGATGAGCGCTTGGTCGGGGTCCTCTCTCTGCGGCAGTTGCTGACGGTTCCTCCCACGACGCCGCTGAAAAATATCGCCATGCGCGACGTGATCAGCGTAACGGTCGACATGGACCAGGAAGAAGTCGCCCGTCAGGTGGCGAGTTACAACTTGCTCGCGATTCCAGTCATCGACAATGACAACAAATTGGTCGGCATTATCACGGTTGACGACGTCGTGGACGTGATCCGGGAAGAAGCGACTGAAGACATGCTCAAGATGGCCGGCGCGATCGAAGAGGACTCGGTCTCAAAATCCTCCAGCATGGCGTCGGCAAAACACCGGCTCCCGTGGCTCTTTACGAATCTAGTCGGCAGTCTGTTCTCGGGCGCGATTCTGTGGGAATTCCGGTACACGATTCAGGAAGTGGTAGCCATCGTAAGTTTTATTCCGGTCATCGCCGCCATGGGTGGAAACGTGGGCCTTCAGTCTTCGACCCTCATTATTCGTGGATTGGCAACAGGGCTGATCGAGCTCACGGATGTGCGTACCGTATTTTTCAGGGAAATTAAGGTCGGACTACTGATGGGACTCGCCTGTGGTGTGATTCTCACGATCGTCGGCTGGATTTGGCATCAAGAGTTTCTGGGCATGGTCGTGGGGGTGTCGCTGATTATGGCGTTCGTGGTCTCGACTAGTATGGCGACGTTCATGCCGATCGTGCTGAAGCGAATGGGGGTGGATCCTGCCGTTGCAGCCGGCCCCTTTGTGACGACGGCCAATGACATCACGGGCATTACCATCTATCTCTCCTTGGCCACCGTGTTCATGGAATACCTTCGCTGACAGGAACCGTAAAAGGTGAGGCGTGAAACGTAGGACTGCCGAGTGCTCTTCCTCCGAAACAATTCACGATTCACGATTCACGTCTCACGGATTTCCCCCATGCCGCTGATCAAGACTGCGGCCATCACGCTGAAAAGTCGAAAGTGGGGCGATGCGGATCGTATAGTGACCTTCTACACCAAGGAGATGGGAAAGGTTCGCGCGGTGGCTCGGGGGGCTCGTCGGATGAGGAGCCGGCTCGGCGCATCACTCGAACCGCTCACCATCTGCCATCTGAACCTGTTCGAAAAGTCAGGCGA
>JAMQPH010000052.1 GCA_023717605.1 Pyrinomonadaceae bacterium | reverse complement strand
CCGCCCTTCCCAACCTGCTAATTTCTGAATGCTGATTTATCCGCGCCCACCGAGTGATGCTCCTACAATTATCGAGGCTACAGGTTCGGGCTTTCCAACTGCTGGTCAGATGGTGCTCCGCGACAACTCCAAGCGGGACTGCCTCATGCCTTCGGCGGAGGGTAGAGTCGCTCGAACACTGGATCACCGTGAAGCATTGCGAGGTCGGGATCCTGGCGGGTCCATATCGGATCGCGGTAACCCGACTCCCACGCCTTCTTGATCGCGATCAGCGCGTCGCTGACATTGTTCATCGCGCAGTATACGCAGGCGGCGTTGTAGAGAATCATCGAATCGTCGGGACGCAGGGCCATGGCCATGTCCGCTTCCCGCTTGGCCTCTTCAAACCGGCCTTGCCGGGCGTAATTACCAGCCAGCAGGACGCGGACACGCGCGTCCTCGGGCACCTTCTTCAAGCCTTCCTCGTACAGGGCAATCTCGCGATGAACATAGTTGTTCAACGCATCTTTCTTTCCCAGCGCCCCAAGCGAATTATGAATCGGGATACTCGTATTGTAGTTTTCGCCCGCATGCGCGAGAGCTTCGTCCATCATGTCCACGACTTCCTGATATCTTCCGGCGGAGAAAAGCGCACGTCCCAGCAAGTAGTAGCCCCCCTCGAGATCCGGATTCCGGCTTAGCGCCAATCGGATCTTCTCCGCGGCCTCGTCGTAACGCCCCTCGGCGAAGATGACCCACGCCTCGGCGCATTGGATCTCCGGCGCGTCGCTGCCATTCGCGCTGGCCTTTTGAGTCGCGGCAGTGGCCCGATCGATCCAGTGCTGCTGGCGCTCGAAGTGGTAGTAGTACTGGGCGCAGACGTTTGCCAGCCCGGCGTGAGCCAGCGCGAACTCCGGATCAAGTGAAACCGCGTTCTCGTACATCTGAAGCGCAAAGAGCAGATCCTGACGGCCGACGCGACGCGCGTAATTTCTGCCTCTCAGATAGAGATCGTAGGCCTGCATATTCTCGGTCGGTTTCGCGGAAAGAGCCTGCTGCTCCTGCGGCGAGAGCGTAATCCGCAACGCGGCGGCGATCTTCTGCGCGATCTCATCCTGCACTTCGAACACGTCCTTCATCTCGCGGTCATATCGTTCCGACCAGAGCGGAAAATCTGTGGCGGCGTCGACGAGCTGAGCGTTGATGCGCAGGCGCGCACCAGCTCGACGCAAACTGCCGACCAGCACGTACGACGCGCCGAGCTCCTTTCCAACCTGTCCGGCCGTCACCGATTTGTCGCGATAAGCCAGCACCATTGCCCGCGAGAAGGTCTTCAGCCCCTGAATCTTTGACAGCTCCGTAGTGATGTCCTCGGTGATGCCGTCTCGTAAGTACTCGTCCTCTTTCATTCCGCTCAGATTCTCGAAGTAGAGGACGGCGATGGAGTGGTCCTGAAGCGTTGACGCAGCTCGTCGCACTCCACTCGATTCAGCGGCATGTTTTCCCGAGACTAGATCTCGCTTCAACCTTTTGAGCGCTGTCTTTAGATCTGTGGCGCTCTGATACCGCAGGTCGCGATCCTTCTCGAGGGCCTGCCCAATGATCCGGCTAAGCTCCAGCGGCAGTGATGCATTGAGCTGACTTACCGGCGTGGGATCTCGATTGAGGATTGCGTCGAACACGACCGCCGATGTGTCTCCCTGGAAGGGGAGGATTCCAGTCGCCATCTGATAGAGGACGGTGCCGAAAGAAAAGAGATCGGTGCGCGCGTCCGTGACCTGTCCCCGCGCCTGCTCGGGCGACATGTACGACACGGTACCCAGGGTGGAGCCTGCTTCGGTCAGGTCCTTTGGGCGCACTGCTGTCGGCAGCTCGGAATTAGCCTTGTCTGCCATCGCCAGTCGACCCATGTTGGCCATCTTGTCGATTTTAGCTAAGCCGAAGTCGAGGATCTTTGCCTGACCGCGTGAAGTCACGAAGATGTTTGCGGGTTTCAGATCGCGATGCACGATCCCTTTAGAGTGTGCGGACTCGAGCGCGTCCACGATCTGCACCCCCAGCGTGAGAACTGAATCGATGTCGATTGGACCGCGACGAATGCGATCGGCGAGCGACTCGCCGTCCAACAACTCCATGACGATGAAATGCTCCGACTCAAATTGCTCGATACCGTGGATGGTGCAGATGTTCGGATGATTAAGTGACGACGCCGCGCGCGCCTCTCGTTGGAACCGCTGAAGCAGACTCTCGTCGCCAGCCATCGCCGGTGTCAGGAATTTCAACGCAACGTGACGGCCCAGGTTCGTGTCTTCAGCTTCATACACGACTCCCATCCCACCCTCACCGAGCTGCGACGTGATGTGATAGTGCGAGATGGTCCTGCCAAGCATGCTGGGTGCCTCCGGAATGGTGACGATAAATTCTTTTCGACTGACCTCTGACTTCTGGCCTCAGACCTTTTACGATGTGGGCGGCCATATTAGTACAGCCGGGCACCGCGTACAAAACGTCGCCTGAATTCTTTCAGCGGTTACCAGAAATCGTGCAACGCAACCAACGGGCGGCCACGGAGGGCTGCCCCTACGTGCATCGCAACGAATTTGTGGTATATACAGACAACTCAACCTTAGCAAAAACATACGAGAAGATAATGAGTACACTTTGTTCCAAGCTAAAAACTAATCGCACACTAAAAGACGTTTACATTCTTTTGCGCCTGGCCTGCTTGGCGTGTGCGCTGTTGTTAGTGTCACTCCCAGTTCAGGGCCAGGATATGGTTTGGCCGCAGTTCCGCGGGCCGGAATCAAATCCGGTGGGGACGCATGCGCGGCTGGCCGAACGTTGGTCGAAGACCGAGAACGTGGAGTGGTCGCAAGAGATCCCAGGGCGCGGGTATTCCTCGCCAATCGTGACCGGCGGTAGGGTATACGTAACCACAGTAACCACAGAGGGCAAGTCGAAGCCACCGCAGATCGGCACCGAATACAGCAACGAGTATGTCGCTGAACTGCAAAAACAGGGACTCCCGATGGAAGAGGTGATCAAACGTGTGACGGAACGCGACTCCGAGCTACCGCACGAGGTGATGCTGCATTACTTCGTTTATTGCCTGAACCTGAAAAGCGGCAAGGTGGAATGGAAGAAAGAGTTCTACACCGGGCGTCCGCCCGGCGGACGTCACCGCAAGAACAGCTTCGTTTCCGAGAGTCCCGTAACTGACGGGAAGTTCGTGTACGTGTATGTGGCGAATCTGGGGTTATGGGGGTTTGACCTTAAGGGCAAGCTTGCCTGGACCACGCCCCTTGAACCGAATCCGATCTACCTCGACTTCGGAACGGGGAGTTCGCCGGCGTTGGCTGGGAACCTGCTGGTTATCGTAAGCGATAACGAGAAACAGCAATACATCGCCGCCTTCGACAAACAAACAGGCAAGCGGGTCTGGCGCACAGATCGAGACCTCGGCGGCAAAGGACAGCCAGTGCAGCGGTCAGGATGGGCCACGCCATTTGTTTGGCGGCACGCGCTGCGCACAGAAATCGTGACGGTTGGACCAGGAGAAGTCGTTAGTTACGACCTGGCAGGAAAAGAATTGTGGCGTATGTCGGGAATGTCAGCGCTGCCGATCCCAACGCCGTTCGCTTATGACGGATTACTCTATATTGACGGCGGTCGAGGACGTCCGTTGTTCGCGATTCGCCCCGGCGCCGTAGGCAACATTTCTTTAGGAGAAAATCAGACCTCGAACGAGTATGTCGGTTGGTCGCAAGCGCGCGGTGGAACCTAGCTGCCGTCGGCCCTGGCTTATCAGGGAGCTGTGTACACGCTGACTGAGACCGGCATCCTGAACCGTTTTGACGCCAAGACAGGAAAGCAGACTTACAAGACACGGATTGACCCGACGGCAACGGCTTTCACGACCTCGCCCTGGGCCTACAACGGCAAGCTGTTCTGCCTGAGCGAGGAAGGCCAGACGTTCGTGATCGCAACGGGCGAGGAGTTCCGGTTATTGCATGTGAATGAACTCGACGACATGGCGCAGGCATCGCCGGCGCTGGTGGGCGACCGCTTGTTGATACGAACGGAACAACGGCTTTACTCAATCCGCCGGAAGACGTAGCCGATGTCCGACATGCTTCAGCTTGTCGTCAAGATCATGGATACTCAAGTGACGATATTACCCCTAACGTCGCACATTGAGCCTTGCCAATCTCGACGACAAGCTGAAGCATGTCGGACATTTGTTGTCTAATCTTGGCATTCGAAATCTCTCGATCAATTCCTTGCGGCAATGATTCCATCGATAATCTTCCCAATTCCGCACCACTCGAATTTTCACTGGATTGTTCAAGACGTAACGAATTGTCTTATCGAATTTTCCGTTGCGGATCACATGGTCGAAACTCTCGTGTTCCCAAAAAGAGCCTGCGCGACCCAAAATCAGGTTACATTCTCTAGCACTGCGACCCTTTACTGTGTGCATTATCTTAGACAACGCTGGTATTCGAGCTAAACTATCGTCCCAAGACCGGAGAATCTCCTCCATTAGTTCGCTGCTGACCAGCGGCCGAAAGACAGTATGTACGTGGTTTGACATGACGGAGAAGGCGTCTAATCGATAGGCATCACCATCGAGCGTATGAAGATTCTCTGCCACCTTATCGGCGACTCTGCCATCACGCATCCATGTTGGACCAACAGCTTCCCGGTGCAGAATATCCTCACACTTTAAGAACCATTCATGATTCAGTTGCTCAAGCTGAGTAAGCCAACTTGCGTGTTCGGCCGACTGGGCCTCCGCGCAGATCCGTTCGACCCGTCTGAGCTGATCCTTTAGCCAGTCGCGCTTAGCCTTGTAGTAGCGAACTGTCGATTTTGGAATTGAGTCGGCCAGTCGCAAGGTAACGAATAGCGTTCCCTGCAAAGGCTAAGTGGGGGCGTTTGCGTACTGTGAGCTCGTGGTAGTTGAGGCGTCCTCACGTGAAAACCTCTGTGAGGATATAAAGGCTATGCCATTGTATACTCAAGCTATCAGAAACGCACCAAATGTCCGACATGCTTCAGCTTGTCGTCGAGATTGGGAACTCTCAATGTTACGGGTAATATCAATGCTTTAGTATTGCCAATCTTGACGACAAGCTGAAGCATGTCGGACATTTAGGAGTTAATAAGATGAGCGACCGTAAATATCGTCAGCGCGGCTATATGGACAGCGATCGCGAGCCGCAGCGACCAAAACCGCAATCAAAGCCTCAGGATCGTGAAGGCCCGCGCTCGCCACGCATGATGGCATTTGGCGAGGCGTCGAAGTGTACTTCGTGCGGAGCAAAGGCTTCGCCGAACATTAACTTCGAGAGCTCTTGCCCAAACTGCAAAGCTGACCTCCACACTTGTCGTCAATGCACGTATTTCGATCCGGGTGCGCGCTTCGAATGTCGTAAACCGATCACCGCACGGATAGTGAACAAAAACGCACGCAACACGTGTGAACTGTTCGCGGCTCGAGTTGTAGTCGAGCGTGAGACTTCGTCAGGCCCTCCGACGAATGCTCGTGACGCGTTCGCAAAACTATTCAAGAAGTGAAGTGTCGACTCCCAGCCACACTGTTAACTCAACGGTCTCATCAAATTTAGCGAAGGCAATCTAGCAAGTTTAGGCGGGCATGATTCGCTATCTCTTTCTGACTGGCGAGCGGGAACGTGCGAAAGGTTCCAATTCGTAGGTGCCGGCGTCTTCCAACAATGACAAGAACAGATGGCCATCCTTGATGACGTAGTTGCGGATGACTGCTCCGTCTCTAACGATGCGGTCGTGCAACGAACCGGGACCACACTTCGCACGCGTGACCGACATGGAGCCAAATTGGATTTGGTTCGGTCCTTTATGTTTCCAACCACCACTTCCGCGATTGCAGTCGACGCGCACGGTTGCGCGGCCGTTGGGCCCAAAAGCAATCGTGTATTTGGATCTATCGCCGGCAGGAACGAGCATGGTGCCGTCACTGTCTTGAAACTTCACCAGTTGCCATGATGTCCCGCTGAGGTCGTCTGAAGTTGAAGAGTAGCCAGGCTGGGCAAGCCCAGTCGTTACTGGGCCTGTAACAATCGACAAAGTCAACATCAACAGTCTGATCATTCGTCCATCATGCATTTCTTTATGCAGCCGCGGCCCATTCATTGATCCAAAGTACCTACTTGATCGCGATCGGATTGATGATCGCCTGCACGCCGCCGGTAATGCGCGCCGGGCCGAGAGTGAACAGGAATTCCCAGGCCTGTTCCTTGACCATCTCTTCGGTGTTCATGTTCTCAAGTATGTGAATGCCGTTGAGGGCAAGCAGGATCTGGTGGACCTCAAAGAGGCCGGCGTCCTTTTCGAAAGGGATGACTTCAAAGTTCGATGTGTCCGCCCCAATCATTGCCACTTCGAGCGACGCGAGATACCTCGCTCCGTCCAGGCCGAGCCCCGGGTTGACCGAGATGAAACGCTTGTTGTCCTTGCCAAGTAGCTTTAGCCAGCCAGTGTAGAAAAGCACGACATCCCCTTTCTCGATAGCCTTGATGCCCTGCCGCTTCATGGCTCCTTCGATTTCCACTCGGTTGAACGCCGTTCCCTCTTTCACAATGTCGATACCGAAGTAACCGGCCATGTCTAGCAGCACGCCACGCGTAGCAACGGCCGGCACATTCTCGATGCCCAGCTTCTTGAGGCCGTCGGGCATGGTGAAGTCGGCCGCCTTGTTGCAATTGAAATAGAGATTGTCGATGCCGGCGTGACCGAAGCCGTCAATCTGCGAACCTACGCCGACCCAGCCTGTGATGATGTCGTCGTTATAAGTCGTTTTGGTAGGACCGAGCGTGGCCCCGCCGGCCTGTCCCGGCTGCAGCACCGTTATCGCGAACGTGCGTGTGCCGTACGCGGGGGTGTCCTTGTTGGTCTCAATGCCGAGTCGATAAGCCTTGCCCCGCGTTACCAGCTTTGAGGCCGCGAGTGTTTTCGCCGGCGTCACATAGTTAAGGTTGCCGATCTGATCGTCGGGCCCAAATTTGGAAGCGGTCACGCAAGGCTTTTGCTGGGCGTGTGCGCCGGCAGCGAAGACAACGACAAGAGCACAGGCCGCGGACAGCCCTGCAGCAGAGTTCATTCTCATGGTTCGCTCCTTTTTGCGCTTCGTCTGAAATTCGCGACATGATTGAGCCTTTGAGCAATTCATATTAACACGCAGAAAATCACTTTACTTCCGTAGTAACACTCGTTACAATGTCCCGTCTGTTACTAAACAATGATAGTTAGAAACACAAGCCCAGAGCCGCAGTGGATTCTGTTGATCCATCAGCTGCCGCCGAAGCCGACAAATCTGCGCGTCAGGATCTGGCGCAAGTTGCAGAAGCTCGGGGCAGTGGCAATCAAGAACTCCGTCTACGTTTTGCCAGCCAGCGAGCAGGCACATGAAGACTTTCAGTGGTTGAAGCAGGAGATCGAGTCGGCGGGGGGCGAGGCGGCAGTTTTCAGAGCCGGATCGGTTGAAGGGGCGACGGATAAAGAGATAATCGCCGGCTTCCGTAAGGCGCGTGATGAAGAGTACGCCGCGATCTCAGCCGGACTGGATGGGTTGACCGGAGCAATTCGGGAACAGGATCGCGGTAAACACCTATCTGCCGGACGTCTGTCTACTCATGAGACTGAGATCGACAAGTTGCACGCCGAGCTTGAACGCGTTGCCGCCAATGACTTCTTTGATGCGGCAGGCAAAGCCGCAGCATTCACTGCGTACGACCGGTGCCAGAGAGCCATCCGCGCCGCTCAAGGTCCTACCAGGAAATCCGCACAGTTAGAGACGAAAGGCGGAAGTCTCGACGTTGCAAAGTACCAGCGGCGGCGTTGGGTGACGCGTCGTAATCTGCACATCGATAGGCTCGCCTCTGCCTGGCTGATCAAACAGTTCATCGACAAACGTCCGCGTTTCGACTTCATTGCTGACGGGGAAACCGTTGAGGGTGCAATTCCGTTCGACATGTTCGGAGCCGAGTTTACTCACCAGGGCGAAGCCTGCACCTTCGAAACGATGCTGAAACGATTTGGATTGGCAGACAACAAAGGCCTGAGCGAGATTGCCGAGATCGTGCACGACATTGATCTGAAAGACGACAAGTTTCATCGGCTGGAGGCCGCGGGGCTAAATGCAATCATCGACGGTTTGAGCAAAGTGTTGAGAGATGATCGCAAGCTGCTGCAACAAACGATCATCGTTTTTGATGGGCTTTATGCCCTGTTGAGTAAAGAGTCTCAGAAGAAGACTAGTGCGAAGAGCGGTACTAGAAAGCGCAAAAGAACGAAATGATACGCAATTCGACGGGGTTAACAAAGCCGAGTGTCTGGAGCCTCAAGCGTACTCTCGATCTGATCTCGCCGGCGCTCGTTGTCCTACCAACCATAGCGGCCGCGGCTTCTCGGTGATCGGGCGCTAAAGGTTGACGTGACAAGGAAGCGTAGGAGCTATGTCGGGTGGCGTATTCTTCGCGGGGCACCCTGGTCTTCGCCATTACGGTCGAAGAGCGAAATGCAGGGTTAAGGGAAACGGTGCTGAATGCCGCAATAAACGGAGGATCAACTGACCATGAAAGGCTTGCTCGAAGACATTCGTTACTCTATTCGTGGACTCCGCAAGCGACCCGGTTTCACTTTGCTCGTGGTGCTGGTATTGGCGCTAGCCATCGCAGCTAACAGTTCGATCTTCAGTATCGTGAACGCAGTGATATTGAAGCCCCTGTCTTTCAAAGATCCTGATCAGTTGGTGTGGATTTGGGCGACACGCAAAACCGTTAGTCGAGCGTTTTTCTCAATTCCCAATTTCATCGATACGCGCGATCAGAACCAGACGCTGGCCGAAGTTGCTCCACTCGCCATTTGGCCGGCGAACCTGACCGGCCAGGGCGAAGCCGAACGATTGCCGGGAATAAGAATCTCGGCTAACGCGTTGCAGATGCTTGGCGTCCAGGCGGCCGCAGGGCGCGCTCTAGTGCCTGAAGATGACAATCCAAACAGCGCTCGCGTGGTTATGCTGAGCTACAGCTTATGGCAAAAGCGTTTCGGCGGCACGAGCGAAGCGCTGGGCAAAACCCTTACGCTCAACGGCGACCCTTACACAGTAATTGGAATTCTGCCGGCGCGTTTTGTCATTCCAAATGCCGAGACTGAAATCATGGTCCCGTTAAGGATGGACCAGGACCCGAGGCGGACCGAGCGGGGCTCAAATTTTCTACGTGTATTAGCTCGGCTCAAACCCGGCGTTACTCCGGCACAGGCCCAGGTCGATCTCACCGCGATTAGTAATCGGCTGCGTGATCTGTATCCAGATCACAACGGCAATGTGACGCCGCCGCGCGTCCTGGCCTTGCAGGATGAAGTCGTCGGCAGTTATCGCGAGGGGTTATGGTTGATACTCACTGCAGTCGTAATGGTGTTGCTGATTGCCTGCGCAAATCTCGCGAGCTTTCAGTTAGCCCGGGCGGCGTCGCGTCACAAAGAGATGGCCATTCGCGCGGCGTTGGGCGCCAGCCGCCTGGTCTTGATGCGTCAGCTGATAACTGAAAGTATGCTGCTCGCAACACTAGGCGGGGGCCTAGGTCTGCTGCTGTCGTTCTGGGCTAAAGATCTATTGCTGGCGGTGGGTCCTGCCGACTTCCCGCGTGCCGCGGCAGTAAATATCGACGGGCGTGTGTTGCTCTTCTCGATCCTCCTCACCTTGTTTGCAGGATTCGCTTTGGGTCTCGCTCCGGCCATTCAACACACCAAGAGCGATCTCAACTCCGACCTGAAGGAAGGCGGGCGCGACGCTGCGGGTGTAACCAGGAATCGTGTTCGCAGTTTGTTAGTCGTGGGGGAGATTGCGCTATCACTGATGCTGCTGGTTGGAGCCGGCTTGCTGCTCAAAAGCTTCGCGCGGCTGCGCGGCGTAAGTCCGGGCTTCGATGCCAGCAATGTTCTGGCCGTGCGTTTATCTTTACCCGCGGCACGCTACTCAAGCGGCGCATCCGTGAAGCTCTTCTATGACCAGATATCGTCGCGCATTGCTGTATTGCCTGGAGTAGAAGGGGTTAGCGCCGCCAGCGCGCTGCCCCTGAGTGGACTGATTGCGCGCACAACATTCACGATTGCCGGTCACCCTCCCGCCAACGCCAGTGAGGTACCAGCCGCGCAACATCGCTGGGTTGGCCCAGCCTATTTTCAGACTATGAAAATCCCGCTCGTACGCGGACGCGACCTCAGCGATCGCGACAGCGATCACTCGCCGAGTGTCATCGTCATCGATCAAGCTTTGCAGCGGCGATTCTTCGGCTCTCAAGAACCGTTAGGCTCACATGTGCTCATCGACATGGGTGATGGCAATCCCGCCCGCGACTATGAAGTCGTGGGTGTTGTCGAAGACGTCAAGCACATGGGTTTGACTGACGAACCCACGCCGACGCTCTACGGTCCAATTCCGCAGGCCCCAAAATCCGCGGTGCCATTTCTGGCGAATAATCTAAGCCTGGTCGTGCGAACCGGAGTTGATCCCGAGGCACTGAGTGCATCCGTGCGTAAGGAGTTGCGCAATATAGATGCGGATGTGGCGACAGCCGGGGTCAGACCGATGGGCCAGTTTCTAGCAGCGTCGGTGGCCGCACGGAAATTCAATTTGGAGTTGTTGGTAGCCTTTGCGGCAACGGCATTACTGCTGGCTGCCGCCGGCCTATATGCCGTGATCGCTTATCTCGTTTCGCAACGGACGCGAGAGATTGGCATTCGTTTGGCCCTCGGTGCTGCCCCTCGCGACATCCTGCGTTTGATGATCGGTCAGGGAATGAAATTGACGCTGATAGGAGTAGCTATCGGCCTTATTGGCGCGATAGCGGTCACACGTCTAATGAGCAGCCTATTATTTGCTGTAGCGCCAACCGATCTGGTGACTTTTACCGTTTCCGCTATCGCTCTAACCCTGGTTGCCTTGTTGGCTTGCTTTCTTCCTGCGCGCCGGGCAACGAAAGTGGATCCCCTGGTGGCACTAAGATACGAATAGCTTCACTAACGCTCGACGGCGAGGGAATAGCATTTAACCACAGAAGGGGTCACGTCACTCGCTTTCGACCGCCCTCACATTGTTCAAAAGAGTCTCCGCGCCTATGCGGTAGCAATCTATCTTCGACAACGGTTCTCTCTTAGATCTCTATCAAGCCCCATTAACAATCGCGTTGCCTGAGCCGTCAAAAGCCTGAAAACGAAAAAACGGCAGGGTGTGCGCCCTGCCGTAAGTACTTGATTTGATTGGTGGAGCAGAGGAGGGTCGAACTCCTGGCCTCCGCATTGCGAACGCGCTCAATGGGCCACTGCAGTTTTTGACATGCAGTGCCATCAAGCCACATTAACTTACAATTCTTCAAAAGGT
>JAMQPH010000038.1 GCA_023717605.1 Pyrinomonadaceae bacterium | reverse complement strand
GCGGCGGCGTCGGCATTGGTTATTCACTGCACGCGGGGCAGGTATCTGTTGCCGACGGCACTGACGGAGCCGCCAGACGTCTTAATCGTGTGCTCACAAACGATCCGGGTATCGGTGTCGCTCGCCACGTCGATGCGGGCTATGAGCAGGCTGAGGTTACCGCAAGGGACAAGGGAATCAAGATCCCGATGATGACTGAATGACTGTTATTGCCGATTTCCAATTGCCGATTGCCGATTGCCGATTCCAATTGGCGTTGGACACTTAAACTTTAACTTTGTAGAGAAGCCACTCAACGGCACCTTAGAAACCAATCGGCAATCGGCAATTGGAAATCGGCAATAACAGGAGCTCCTGGTTGCTTAACTTCGCAATTCAAACAGCTCTTGACGCCGGCGGCGTACTCCTTGATCGACTCGGGCGTGCACGAGTCTCAAACAAAGGCACAATCGATCTGGTTACGGAGGCCGACATTGCCGCCGAGAGCTTGATCATTGAACGGATCAGGTCGCACTATCCGCGCCACGCGATTCTTGCGGAGGAGTCCGGTGCTTCAGAAGGCATAACCTCAATTCCAGGCGAAAGTGCGTGGAAGTGGATCGTCGATCCACTCGACGGCACCACCAACTATGCTCACGGCTATCCCTGTTTTTGTGTGTCAATCGGAGTCGAGCGGTCCGGAAGAATTGAGATTGGGGTTGTGTATGACCCCATGCGAAAAGAAATGTTCGCCGCCGAGCGTGGCCAGGGTGCGACTTTGAACGAGCGCCCCACGCACGTTTCCGAGGTAGCGGATCTGAACCAGGCCATGCTTTGCACTGGTTTCCCATACAATGTGCGGGAACGCCACGAGTTCGCTCGCGACTTTACCAACTTCACGATGCAGGCCCAGGCAGTGCGACGCGACGGCTCAGCCGCACTCGATCTGGCATACGTCGCTTGCGGTCGTTTCGATGGTTTTTGGGAAGACGGCTTGAATCCGTGGGACGTCGCTGCCGGGATTCTGTTGATCGAAGAGGCTGGAGGACGTGTCACCGATTACCAGAACGCACCGCTGGATATCTACACACCAAAGGTCCTTGCCAGCAACGGCCTTGTTCATGAAGCGATGTTGAGCGTCTTACAGGGCACTACAGTGCCGAGCGAATGATCGCCGCGAGTTGCTCGCTCTCGCGCCGAGCGCACGCGCGAGCGTCTTCATCAGGCTGTTGCTGTGGGTGAAAAAGGGGATGATAGGTTATTTCGATTTTCCCCAGTCCGGGGATCAGGCTTCCTCGCGGCCAGACGCGGTTAGCACCGCGAATCGTGACTGGGAGAATAGGCACTCTGGCTTCCAGGGCGATCCGCACCGCGCCCGCCTTGAACCTCACCATTGAACCATCTGCCTGACCTCGTCCACCTTCCGGAAAGATCATGACCGCACCACCCTCTCGTAGCCATTGATGCGATCGACGAATGGCCGCCGGATCACTACCTTCAAGTTGCAGCGGCCAGGCTCCCAGCACCTTCATCACCTTGCCCAGGACTGGCCAGTCAAGGGCCTGGTTCCAGGCCAGGAAACGTATTGCCCGTTTGATGGGAACCGAGATCGCAAAGGGATCGAGATACGACTGGTGATTAGAGGCGATTATCAATCCGCCGTTTTCAGGAATGTTTTCAGTGCCTATCAGTTTGAGGTTCCAGAAAGTGTGGCCGATAAGCCTGAAAGCAGGGCGCATCGAATTGATGGCCCATTGTGGCAGGACGAACTCCCCGGGCTTCGGTCGGCCTGCAGATCTTTCGCGCGAAATTGTCACCGAGTCGTTCAAGTGATTCCTAGAATTAGAGTGGCCATTCGCGATCAATAAACTCCACGTGGATCCTTCGAATTCCGTCCGCACCCTGACTAGATTTCCGCACAGCCGCAAACACTGTCACGTTGTATTGTTGACTGTTTAGTCGAACGAAGCGACCCTCCGCGATAGCCAGGCTGGTGAAGAGGGTTGCGCCTCGCGCGCTGATGTTCTCAGTTACGGTGTTCTCGGATTGGGCTACCATACCCTTTTCGTCCAGGGTTTCCAACAGGACGTCCGCCGCAATACTGTGACGGGTGTACATTCGTTCACTTGCGGAAGGCATAGCGCCGAGCATCTGATCGGCGTCTTCGCCAGGCCCCTGCTCCGTTGCCGAGTTGGCAATTTCGTACCGCTTCGCCGGATCCTCCTCATAACTTCTCGGAGGATGTTTTCCTACGAACGCTACTCCCACTTCGGACACCGGCGGCTTGTCAGTTTCCGGCGGCAGTGGTCTCACATAACGCACCAATGCCCAAACTTTATACTGATCTTCCACGTGGTCGAACACCCGCAACTGTCGTGGCATCGGAATCGTCATGTGAAGCAAACGACCCTTCTCGATGGGGTGCTTAAGGGTAAATCCGGCTCCGAAGGGCGTGACGTCGATGAGACGAGTGATCTCCACCCACTCAAAGTCAGGCGTTTCGCGACAGTGCACGCGTACAGGAAGCTTGAGTTCTAATCGCTCGCGAATTCGCTTCCAGGTTTTTGGATCGCCGCTCATCTACGTTGGACCGAGGGGCGGGTTGGATTCCCACCAAAGACCGGAAGGCCATCCCGCGTTTTTTACCGGTTGGATTTCAAGGCCGGGCCAACACCGAAGCTATTGATTCCATTGGGCTTTATCTGTCTCTCCAGGTTTGCCAAAAAGGGCCTTTCAGGCTACAATGACACGTACTTTAAGTCCACGTAATGCCTGCTTCGACGAGCACCCGGAAAGATTGAATCAAGCGCCTAAATGATGTTCGTAAACGGCTGCAATTTTGATGAGTCGCCGGCTTTTCTTCGCCTGGCCTGCAGCATAAGGACTCAAGCAACCGGCGGATTGTACTGGAAAGGTCAATGGGATGGAAACTTCTGAACGCAGCCATATAAATATCGAAGACGAGATGCGGCGGTCGTACCTCGACTACGCGATGTCGGTGATCATCGGTCGCGCTTTACCGGACGTGCGCGACGGACTTAAGCCGGTGCACCGGCGCGTCCTATGGGCAATGCATGAGCTCGGCAATACATACAACAAAGCCTACAAAAAGAGCGCTCGTGTCGTCGGTGATGTGATCGGTAAATACCACCCGCACGGTGACCTTCCGGTCTACGACACAATCGTCAGGCTCGCTCAGGATTTCTCAATGCGCTATCCGCTAATAGACGGCCAGGGAAACTTTGGTTCTGTCGATGGAGATGCGGCGGCGGCGATGCGCTATACGGAAGTGCGCATGGCGCGGATAACTAACGAAATATTGGCGGATATCGAAAAAGAGACCGTCGATACTCAGCCCAACTACGACGAATCTTTGAGCGAGCCCAAAGTGCTGCCGGCTCGCATACCGAATCTGCTCATCAATGGCTCAGACGGGATTGCGGTGGGCATGGCGACCAAGATTCCTCCGCATAACTTGACCGAGATTGTGGAAGCCACGATTGCCCTGCTCAAGGATCCTGAAGTTCCGATTACAGACTTGATGAAAATCGTGACCGGACCCGACTTTCCAACCGGCGGATTCATCTATGGGCGGGAAGAAATCAAGAGTTCGTATCTCGAAGGGCGCGGGATACTGCAACTTCGTGCAAAAGCGGGCATCGATCGCATCGGGCGCGGAGCACAGGAACGTGATGCGATCGTCATCACGGAGATTCCGTTCCAGGTCAATAAAGCGCGTTTGATCGAACGCATCGCCGAGTTGAGCAACGAAAAGAAGTTGGAGGGCATTTCAGACCTGCGCGATGAATCCGATCGCTCGGGCATGCGCATAGTGGTCGAACTCAAACGCGATGCAGTGCCGCAAGTTGTTCTTAATAAACTGTTCAAACTGACACCGATGCAGTCGTCCTTCGGCGTGATCAATCTGGCCATCGTCAATGGGCAGCCACGGGTGCTTAATCTGAAGCAAATGCTCGAGTGCTTCATCGAGTTTCGTCGCGAGGTGGTGCGGCGGCGCACGGAGTATGAGCTGCGAAAAGCCAGAGCGCGAGCGCATATCCTGGAAGGACTGACGAAAGCGATTGACGCCCTTGACTACATCGTCACGCTTATTCGCAACTCGCGTTCAGTTGATGAAGCTCGTCAGTGGCTGACAGGTCAAATGAGCACGATGAGTGAGGTGAAAACCTGGAAGGGCGCTCCCTCTGACTCACCGCTCAAGACATATCTGAATAAACTGCAGAAGACGATGGAGCGTCTCGACTTCTCCGAAATCCAGGCACAGGCGATTCTCGATCTGCAGTTGCGCCGTCTTTCAGCGCTTGAACGACAGAAGATTACAGACGAGTACGAAGGAATAATTAAACACATCGCAGAGTTGGAAAATATTCTGGCGAATGAAAGCGCCCTGCGGGGTGTGATCCGCAATGAACTCGAAGAAATCAAGAAGGAGTTTGGGGATGCGCGGCGGACTGAAATCATTGACGAGGGTGCGGAGTTTTCCATCGAAGACTTGATTGCCGACGAGGACGTTGCCATCACGGTTACTAACAGCGGTTACATTAAGCGTACGCCGATTACCACGTATCAGCGCCAGGGCCGGGGCGGTAAAGGAAGATTTGGGGCCTCCGCGAAGAACGACGACTTTGTCCAACACCTGTTCATTGCCTCAACTCATGCCTATCTGATGGTTTTCACCGACGACGGCATGGTTTACAAGTTGAAGGTCCACGAGGTCCCCGACGCCGCGGCCTCAGCTCGAGGTAAAGCCGTCGTGAATCTGATTAACATTCCATCGGACCGGAAGCTTGCGGGAGTCGTGCCGGTGCGGGAGTTTTCCACCGGACGGCATGTGGTCATGGTGACGCGCAAGGGCGTGATCAAGAAAACGTCGCTCGACAATTTTCAGAACATTCGCATGAACGGGATCATCGCGATTAATGTCGATGAGGGCGATGAGTTGCTCGATGTCGTGCTAACCGACGGCACCAAGCGAATCTTTATTGCCACTCATAACGGCCAGGCTATTCGCTTTGATGAAAAGAAGGTTAGACCCATGGGCCGGGCAACGCGCGGTGTGCGGGGTATCGATTTGCGTCCGGACGACTACGTCGTTTCAGTCTGCCCGGTCTCTGCGGACGATACCGAAAGAATGCTGTCCGTGTCTGAGTTGGGTTACGGTAAGCAGACTCCCATCACGACCTACCGATTGCAGTCGCGGGGTGGCAAAGGCGTCATCAACATGAAGTCGACCGAAAAGACCGGCAAGGTGGTGGCTGTCTTCCCGGTTGAGGACGACTCGGAGATCATGATTATCACGCAGCAGGCCAAGCTGATTCGCCTCGAGGCGAACCACATTCGCAAGACAGGGCGCAGTGCCCAGGGTGTTCGTTTGATTAAGACCGACGCGGGCGACAAGGTTACGAGCGCGTCGCTGGTTGAAGCCGCTGCGGAAGAAGAGACTGAAGAGACGCCGGCTAGTTAAGAAGGAGGGATCATTTTTCAAATGACGAATGATAAATAATCCTTCTCCTGCCTCCTCGCGCTACTCAACCTCCGCTGAGCCTTCAACCCAGACTGAGCCGTCCTCAAAGACTTCTTTCTTCCAGATTGGCACGGTCCGCTTCAATTCTCGGATAGCCCATTCGCAGGCTTCGAAAGCAGCGCGGCGGTGAGGAGCACTGACAGCTATCACCACACTCGTCTCGCCGATTTCCAATTTGCCGGTGCGGTGAACAATCCCCATGTGCGCAATGTCGAAGCGTTCGCGCGCTTCCCGACCCAAGCGCCGCATTTCGCGCAAAGCCATTGAGGGATAAGCTTCGTATAGTAGACGCAGAGTTCTCTTACCTTTTGTCCACTGGCGCGCATAACCATCGAGCGTGACCGTTGCTCCGCATGCGGGCAGCACCACTCTGCGCGCCACCGCGCCGACATC
>JAMQPH010000022.1 GCA_023717605.1 Pyrinomonadaceae bacterium | reverse complement strand
GAGCGAGGTCTGGATCTCCTCCTGCGCCAAGCGCAAAATTCATATTTCGATCGTGCTTTGGTGAAAGCGCTGATTGGCCTGCTGACGGAAGACGGGGTGGTTGAGGGTTCGAGGCTGGAAAAGCTCTGGAACGCGCGCTGCCAGAAGGAGGCCGAAGAGCAGGAAGAGAGCGCACGTCGCGAGGAGTTACGAGTCAAGATCCTTGCCTTCTATCAAGGTCCCGAACGGCGCGACTTCGAACAGTTTGTTAATGAGGGTTTCTTACTGATTGAGGATCAGCAAGCAGGTCGTGGGATTAGGTCGCTGCAGCGCGCGGTGCGGCTGGCTGGTGGCAATGCTCCCTTGCTTTCCTTTTTGGGCGAACATTTTTTCCGAACTGGCAAAACGCGGCTCGCTCAAAGCTACCTGGCACGTGCATATGAGTTTGCACCAGGAGACATGCGCGTTTCGCTACTGCTTGGGTTAACCTGCGCCGATGAAGGCGACACTGAACGCGCTAAGGATCTGCTCAACAAGGCAACGCAGCGGGGAGCCTCGTCGTTCGCGGCACACTATGGACTCGGTCGACTCTTCATCGCTGAAGAGAATTGGCGCAATGCGCTAAGAGAGTTTAAACGCGCGTTGGCTAGCAAGCCCTCTCCTGAAGCACATTACGCACTCGGCTGTCTCTACTACCAGTTAGCCCGCGACTCGCTGGCAGCGCGTCATTTAAGAAAAGCAACAGAGCTTGATGCCGGTTATGGTGAGGCCTTTTATGTCATGGGGTTGATTTACAGGCGCGCAGGTCAGGAGAAGTTAGCCCAGAAGTCCTTTGAAAAGGCTGAGTCTGTCGATCTCGCCCGGCGGCCGAAACGGACCGGCAGAAAACGTGGGAGCGGAGGAAAGCCCGCAGTCTCCCCCTTGTTTCAGGGGGTCGAAACGGATGCCGGCGGGCTGGTTACCGGGGGTAATGAGCGACTGGCCAAGGCTCTGCGAAAGGACGCGTTAGATACTTTCGTCACGGTGGATGTTGAAAGCAGCTAGCCTCAGCTGCGTTGACACCTCAAGTCTCGTGGCTATAATAAAACGTTTGTGCGTTAGCTGCTTGAAAGCAATATTCGTCACAGAGTAGTGTGTGATGCGGGTTGAGATTGCAAGGCTGGACAACAACGAGTGCAAATTTGCCCACGAGTACGCAGCCGGTGAGCTAGTTCTTGATGATGACAGGGTGGCACTGGCTGGAGCTCCAAGGGTTTCGGGGCACATCAGCCGCACCGGGCACAAAGTAGTTGTGGAAGGCGAGTTTGCTGCCATTGCCCAGACAGAATGTGACCGCTGTTTGAAGGCCATGGAGTTGCCCATTAGCAGTGAGTTCCGAGTGGAGTACGTAACTGCCGAGGCCTACCTGGCGCTTGAGACTGCCGAGCTTACGGACGAGGACCTGGCGCTTTCGATCTTTGACGGTGAGTTTATTGACGTAGACGAAATTGTACGTGAGCAGTTGTTGCTTGCTATTCCAACGCACGCGATTTGTCAGGAGAGCTGTAAAGGGTTTTGTCCGGTTTGCGGTACGGACAGAAATGTAACCGATTGTAATTGTAACGCGGCGGAAATTGATCCGCGCTGGACGGGACTGAAAGATTTGCGGTTTTAGATTTTAGATTTCCGATTTCTTGTCGCAGATGTTCTCTGGCGCAAATCAAAAATCTAAAATCACAAATCTAAAATGACTTACTGGAGTAATCATGCCAAATCCTAAAAGACGACATTCAAAAGCTCGCCGCGGGAAACGCCGGGCGCACGATGCGCTGCGGGCGCCGCAGACAACCCTCTGTCCAAATTGTCAGGAACCTCGCTTGCAGCATCGCGTCTGTCCGAAGTGTGGGTACTACAAGAACCGCGAAGTGGTGCAGGTAGAACAAACCTAGCCAGCTAGGCAGTATTACCTTTGCGAAATCAGTCGAAGAATGAGACCCGTCTGACGGGAAAAGTCGTTCTCGACGCGATGGGCAGCGACAACGCTCCTCACGCTGAGATTGATGGGGCGCTCGCTGCAGCACGTGATCTGGGAATCGGGGTAATCCTGGTCGGCCAGACGGAGAAGATTCAACCTGAACTTCGTCGGTGTGGCTGGCGCGGAGACGGAGATAGAGGGATTGAGCTGGTAGAGGCGCCCGAGGTGATTGGCATGGACGATCCGGTTGCCACCTCGGTCCGCCGAAAGAAGAAGAGTTCTTTGAGGATTGGAACGAAACTGGTTACCGAAGGTCGCGCGGACGGTTTTGTATCCGCGGGAAATACCGGTGCCGCTATGGCCACTGCAAAGATGGTCATCGGCATGTTACCCGGCGTGGATCGGCCAGCGCTTGCGGCGCTTATTCCCACCAAGTCTGCCAAGCCCACATTGCTTCTCGACGTGGGCGCCAATTCCGAATGCAAGGCACATCACCTGGTGCAGTTTGCCATTATGGGAGAGGCCTACTCACGCGCCGTGTTGGGCACCATTAAGCCGGCCATTGGTTTGATGAGCATTGGCGAAGAGGAAGCTAAGGGCAATGACCTGACGAAGGAAGCGTTTCCGCTTCTGCGCGCGATGGGCAGTTTGAATTTTGTAGGAAACGTTGAAGGCCGAGACGTCTTTTCCGGCCTGGTAGATGTGATCGTGACTGATGGTTTCACCGGTAACGTCATGTTGAAGCTCTCCGAAGGGTTGACCGAAGCGATGCTGTCGATGATCAAGCGTGAGCTAACTGTATCCGCGGTGACAAAGGCGGGAGCTATGTTGGCGAAGCCCGCTTTCCGCAATATCAAGAAACGTTTGGATTATTCGGAATACGGTGGCGCTCCACTACTCGGCGTTCGTCAGATCGTAGTGATTGGGCACGGCAGGTCAAACGCTCGCGCTATTCGCAATGCGATTCGGAACGTAAAGGAGTTCTCGGAGAATCGCGCGAGTGAGCGAATTGAGCGTGGCATAGCTGAAACCAACGCGCTACATGAGCTCGCGGGATCGGAGGAGCCAATCAAGAGTATCCGCGTACACTAGGTCGATTGAGTTGGCAATTCGTTTTTTAGTGGTTAGTATTAGCGTTCCCTTTTTGCAACTGAGGACAGTAGATGGCAAACGTACGCGCCGGAATTCTGGGCACCGGCCATTCATATCCGCAAGGCATTTTGACCAATGCCGATTTAGAGAAAACCGTAGAGACTTCAGATGAGTGGATAACTACGCGTACCGGAATCAAGCAGAGACGGAAAGCGGCCCCGGGAGAATATACTTCGCAGTTTGCGGTTCGCGCCGCGCGCCAGGCTATCCAGCGCGCCGGGTTAGAACCATCGGATATCGACCTGATTCTCTGCGCCACTGTAACGCCTGATCAGATTCTTCCTTCGACCGGCTGCCTGATTCAGGCAGAGCTTGGCGCTCACAGCGCAGCTGCTATGGATGTCGTTGCGGCCTGTTCGGGGTTCTTATATGGTCTCACGCTGGCGAACACGATGGTCCAGACCGGGCAGTCGCGCAATGCACTCGTCATCGGTGCCGAGATCCTGACGCAATATGTTGATTACACTGATCGTCAAACGTGCGTACTGTTTGGCGACGGAGCTGGCGCGGCGGTCCTGGGACCCGTTGAGGGTGACCGAGGAATCCTGGCTAGCAGGATCAAATCTGACGGCAGATACGAGGAACAGCTTTATTCACCCGGCGGCGGCACGCGCCGCCCGCCGAGCGCCGAGACGCTGGCTGCCGGCGACCATTTTTTTAAGATGAAGGGGAACGAGCTGTTCAAGGTCGCAGTGCGCTCAATGGCTGATATCTCGCGCGAAGTACTGGAGGAAGCGGGTCTAACAGCCGAAGATGTAAGTTTGTTTATTCCACATCAGGCGAACCAGCGAATTACAGACGCCGTGGCAAGCAAATTAAACGTTGACGATGGGCGCGTTTATTCAAACATTGCGATGCACGGGAACACGTCTTCCGCATCGATCCCGATCGCCCTCGACGAGTGTGTTGAAGCAGGCCGAATTAAGAAGGATGACTTAGTTCTAATGGCATCGGTTGGCGGCGGCGTAACCTGGGGCGGAGTGCTTCTGCGCTGGTAACAGACGCTGGCGATAGGAAGTGGTAAACGGATTTATCATTTTCCATTTATCATTCTCCATTTTCCATTTACCGAACGATGGCACTCGCTTACATTTTTCCCGGGCAGGGATCGCAGCATCCGGGTATGGGAAAGGACTTGGTAGAGAACTTTCCTGCCGCTCGAAGGGTCTTTGAAGAAGTAGACGAAGCGCTTGGTTTTCATATATCTCGTTTGTGCTTTGAAGGACCATCAGAAGCCCTGCAACTGACAGAGAACACGCAGCCGGCGATTCTGAGCGTTTCGGTCGCCGTGCTTCGGGCGATGGAGACCGAAGGTTTCCCCAAGCCGGAGTATGTCGCTGGACACAGCCTGGGAGAATATTCAGCACTCGTCGCATCGGGCGCGCTGAGTCTCACAGATGCGGTGAGAACGGTCAGAGCGCGTGGATGTTACATGCAGGAAGCCGTTCCCGCGGGTCAGGGGGCCATGGCGGCAGTGATAGGCGCGGAACTGGCTGAGATTGAGAAAGTTTGTAGAGAGGCGAGCCAGGGCCAGGTTTGCTCGCCAGCGAACATCAATTCTTCAAACCAGGTGGTGATCGCCGGCAACACCGAAGCCGTTGATCGGGCAGTTCAGCTGCTGAAAGAAAAGGGAGCGAAGCGCGTAGTGAAGTTGAATGTCAGCGCTCCGTTTCATTGCGCGCTAATGATGCCCGCGCAGGAGAGGTTGGCCACTGATCTGGAAGCTTTAAGTCTTGACGATCTGCACATTCCGCTGGTAAGTAACGTTGACGCGGCGGAAGTAAGAAAAGCGGTAGACGCCCGAGACTCGCTGGTCCGGCAGGTTTCATCGCCGGTGCGATGGCTGGAATCGGTCGAGTTGTTGATTCACCAAGGTATTGATACCTTCGTCGAGGTTGGACCGGGAAAAGTTTTGAGCGGACTAATGCGGCAGATCAGCCGCGAGGCAAAGAGTCTCAACGTGGAAGATACCGCGAGTCTGAAATTGACTGGCGCCAACCTGGGAATTTCTCAGGGCTGAAAAAGAGTTTTCAAAAAATCACAGAGGAGCAAAACGAGATGCCCGATCAAGAGATCGAGAACAAAGTAAAGCAAATCATCGTCGACGAACTTGGTGTGGACGAGAATGAGGTCACCCCAAATGCTCGGTTCATCGATGACCTGGGTGCTGATTCACTGGACACGGTCGAACTCGTCATGCGTTTTGAAGAAGAGTTTGGCATTGAGATCCCTGACGAGGACGCTGAGAAAATTCAGAGTGTGCGCGATGCGTACAACTATATCGACCAGCACAAGAAGTAGTGATAAGTAACAAGTGATAAGTGATAAGAAAGACCTGGTCTTTATCTCATCACTCATCACTCATCACTTATCACTGCTCCTGGAGGAGCTTTAATTTGACACGTAGGGTTGTGGTCACAGGCCTCGGCCTGGTAACGCCGATTGGCAACTCAGTCGAGGCGACGTGGACTGCGCTGATGAAGGGTCAGAGCGGTGCGGATCGGATTAAGAGATTCGACGTCGAGAAGTTTCCGGTCAAGTTCGCCTGCGAGATTAAGGACTTCGATCCGCTCAATTTCGTCGAGAAGAAAGAGGCGCGCAAGATGGGCGCCTTTATTCATTACGCGATTGCCGCGAGTCAGGAAGCAATGGCCGATAGCGGTCTCAGCGTTAGTGACGAGATCTCAGAGCAGGTCGGCACCTATATCAGCAGCGGTATCGGCGACTTCTGGGCCATCGAGCGTGAACACTCGAAACTCCTCAACGATGGCCCTAACCGCATTTCTCCTTTCTTCATCCCCTCGGCAATAGTTAATCTCGCCGCCGGCCAGGTTTCGATTCGTCACCATGCTAAGGGCCCGAACTCGGCCACGGCTACGGCTTGTGCTGCCGGGGCTCACGCCATCGGCGACAGCTTCAAGATCATTCAGCGAGCAGCCGCGGATGTAATGATTTGCGGTGGTGCCGAGTCGGCGATCACGCCCATGAGCGTCGCGGGTTTTGCTGCCATGCGAGCACTCTCGACCCGAAACGACGATCCACTCACGGCGTCTCGACCTTTTGAACGGGATCGCGATGGGTTTGTGATAGGCGAAGGCGCCGGCATCATGATTCTGGAGGAACTTGAGTTTGCGCGCCGCCGCGGCGCGCGGATCTATGCCGAGCTGGTTGGCTATGGAATGACCGCTGATGCTTTTCACATAACCATGCCGGATGACACTGGCTCGGGCGCCATTCGGGTAATGCAGAAGACCATCCAGGACGCCGGCATTCAACCGGAAGAAGTGGGCTATATCAACGCGCACGGAACTTCGACACCCTACAACGACAAATTTGAGACGCTGGCCATCCGAAAAACATTTGGCGAGCATGCGTACCAACTTGCGGTTAGCTCGACGAAGTCGATGACCGGGCACCTGCTGGGCGCTGCCGGCGGAATCGAAGGGGTTTTCTCCGTGTTATCACTGCATCGAAATATCCTGCCGCCCACCATCAACTACTTCAATCCCGATCCGGAATGCGATCTTGATTATGTTGTTAACGAGCCCCGCGAGGCCGTCGTGAACTACGCGCTCTCGAACAGCTTTGGGTTTGGCGGCACTAATGCAGCATTACTGTTCAAGCGGTACGAAGACGGTCAGTAGTCAAAAAACGTCGGTAGTCAGTAGTCAGTAGGTCTTTGGGTTTTGGTTTGGGTCTTTGATTTTTGCGACGGCACCTCTGTCTAAAGGAATCCAGCGTCTATTCGAAACAATCCAAAGCCAAAAGCCAAAAGCCAAAAACCAAAGACCAAAGACCAAAGACCAAAGACACAACTGACAACTGACAACTGACAACGGACAAGCAAAGCACAATGAAGATCATCGTATTAATGAAGCAAGTTGCCAGCAAGGATGCGATCTTGCGAATCAACAAAGATGGAACATGGATTGAGGAGGGCGATCTTTCGTTCGAGGTTAACGAGTCGGACGGATACGCGCTCGAAGAAGCTTTGCGCGTCAGAGAGAAACTGGGCGGGGAGGTAGTTGTCTGTTCGATGGGGCCACAACGAGCCAAGAGTGTGATTAAGGACGCGCTGGCGCGTGGTGCCGATCGGGCCATTCATGTCGTGGGCGACAATCTCACGCACCTTTCTCCCTATGCTGCAGCTAGCGCCCTGGTGGAGGCGATTCGCGATGAGCAGCCGGACCTGATCATGACCGGGTTGCAATCGGATGACTACGGATATGCCCAAACCGGCGTGATCATCGCTGAGTTGCTGGCGATGCCGCACGCGACGATCGTGATTGAAGTCGACGCCTCTGGCGACAAGCTGCGCGTCAAGAGAGAACTCGAGAGCGGCTGGTATCAGTGGTATTCCATGCCCACTCCGGCGTTGCTGACGATTCAATCAGGCATCAGTCAGATTCGCTACGCCACGCTCAAAGGCATCATGGCGGCAAAGAAGAAAGAGATTAAAGAAGTAACTCCACTGGCTGAAATAGTGGGCCGCCCATCACATCAACAGCTGAAGAGAGTCTACTTGCCGCAGAAGACAAAACAAACTCAGTTGCTGGGTAATGGTGACGCCAAGGTCGGAGCTGTTGCGCTGGCCGAGAAACTTCACGTTGAGGCGCGGATATTCTAATGAGTAACGGAATCCTCGTATTCATCGAACATCGCGACGGTGTGGTCAGTAAGACCTCGCTGGAGGCGATTGCCGCGGCCCAAAGCCTCGGGTCGCAGCTGCAACAGCAGGTGAGCGCAGTCATTTTGGGAGCTGAACCGGATGGCATGGCTCAACAGATCGCAGCATACGATCTGACTAAAATTGTATCGGCCAGCAACCCTAAACTTGCGAGCTACACTCCGGATGGCTACACCGACGCTGTGGAGAAAGTCGTGCGCCAGTTGGATCCACAACTGGTGATCATGTCGCACACTTATCTGGTGCGCGATTTTGGCCCCAAGCTGGCGGCGCGTTTTGGTAAGTCTCTCATCAGCGATTGCATCCGGGCACAGGTAGCGGACGCGTCGATCACTTTCACTCGTCGAATCTTCCTGGGCAAGCTCGACGCGGATGTGGTGTCAGATGGAGCGGCGCCGGTGTTTGCTACCTTCCAATCAGGTGCTTATCGCCCGGATCAGGCAGCGAAGGGAAGTGGGGCGGCGGTAGAGAAACAGGAAGTTGAAGTTGGCGAGATCCGTATGAGTCCGGAAGCTCCGTTTCAGGAAGTGAAACAGGCCGTCGATCTATCCAAGGCAGAGATCATCGTGGCCATCGGCCGCGGGATTAAGAGCAAGGATAATATCGCGCTCGCTGAGAAGCTCGCCGCAGCACTCGGTGGCGACATCGCCGCGTCTCGTCCTATTTGTGACGCGGAGTGGTTACCTATCGATCGCCAGATCGGATCGTCCGGCCAGACTGTAGCTCCCAAACTTTATATTGCGCTCGGAATTTCGGGCGCGATTCAGCACCTGGTCGGCATGAAAAACGCCGGCACGATTGTAGCTATTAACAAAGATCCCGAAGCTCCTATATTCGACATTGCCGACTACGGTATCGTCGGCGATCTGTTTGAAGCGGTGCCGGTTTTGACCGAAGAGATTAGGAAGATTAAGGGTCTGAGCTAGTCTACTTTTACGCCAAAGGCGTTGGCGAATTGCAGCCGAGGATCTCCTGCCCTGGGTTTCACAAACTAAAAAATCATAATAACTTCGGTGTTCATCCCAAACCGATATGCCTCAGTAGAGAAAATAGGAATCCTTTTCCACGGTCAGGTATAAGACCACCCATCAGCCACAAGTAGACAAAGAACCCGTAGAAGATTGACATGAAGATCAACGCCAGGCGACGCCAGAGTGGCGGCTGAAGTTCTTTCGGCAGAAACTTCGTGTTGACGTACAGAATGTGCAATGCGCTGACCATCATAACAAGTCCGGCCATGTTTGCGCTGAGTTGCAACAGGATGATGGGCTGGGTGAGGCGTAGAGCGATCATGCCCCAGACAACGGTGGCCGCGAGCACCGAATAATAGACGAGTCTGACATCGCCGCCACGCCATTGTCGTATACGCGTGCTGCCACTCCAGAGAATGTCCGTTATCGCGCGCGTCATCCCTTCCAGTAAATCGAGTTGCGTCTTAAACAACACCCATACACTCATCGTCGCGAGGGTTAGAGTCAAAACCGCGCCGCCGCGGACAGCCATAGCGTTGGCTAACTCGGAAGCAATGGCCAACCCACGAATGTCCTTACCGGGCTCGAGGGCTGATGTATAAAGGATGGCGGGCAAAATCATCCCGAGCAACGCGCCAAGGAAGAAAATACCCCACTGGTCGTACCGAACGATCCGCCACCAGCCTCGCCAACTCCGTAAGCTCGTCTCCGAGACTTCGAACACACTGCCTGAGTGAGCGAGCTTCACCTTTTGGCCACCCACGGCAGCAGGTATAAATCCGACTACCTGGCCCATCCCGAAACCCTTATCGCGAGACCAGTTGGAGACCATTAGGTTTGCCACGCCACCCGCTCCAGAGTAGCCCACAAACGCCCCGATGAGCAGCCAATCGGCGTCCGCGGGCAGGAGACTGAAACGACCCGCATTTAGATCGAAACCCACCAGGCCAACGACAGCCCCGAGCCAGCTACTCGGCGTTGCAAAGACCAGACACAGCAGGAAGAGCGTACCGAGGATGATGACAATCATGACCCAATTGAGGATCTCCAAAGTGCGCTCGATTCGCTTACCACTGAAAACGAGGATGCCCACGCATATCAGGAACGTTCCACACCCAATCCAGTAAACCGACGTTGCATCGTCTCTGGTTGCCAGCGTACCTGCCACGAGAAAAAAGACTGCGCCTGCAGCGTTTGCAGCCCAGGCCGGCCAGCCCGTTTGCATGAGAAAGAGAGCGGCATACAACCATGCCCAAAAAGTTGAATGGGGCCGAGTGCGCATGAACCCAGTGACAGCCGGTTCACCCGTGTACAGCGTGTAACGAATCAACTCTGTATTGAGCACTGTCTGGAGAAACACCGCGATGCTGGTTAGCCAAAGGAGGCCCAGCCCGTACTTAATGAAGGTTGCAGGACCGAGCAGCCACTCGCCACTTCCGATCGAGGCGCCGAGGACAATTGCACCAGGGCCGATGACAGCCAGGAGACTTAAGCCCTTCGTGCTTGGCGGTGGAGGAAGATTGGTAACCTTCCATGGCTGTAGCCCAGAGCGAGCTTCTACTGAATTGGGGTTGGTTGACATAAGGTGACTTTTACACTGTCGGAGTCCTACATCTCACACTTCGCTCAAGGCTTTGCCGTCTCCCTTGCGGAATGCCTCCGGCTTTCCGGGGGTTCTCACTTGTAATTGGGAGGCTATGCCTCGCCAGTCGCTGTGAGGCATAGCCTCACACTAATGAAGAGAGTAGCCGTGTCGGAAAGCCGGAGGCATTCCGCAAGGGAGGCGGCAAAGCCGCGAGCGCATTCCCCTTCATCGCTTCACATTAATCATCTCCGCAACGCGCCGCCGGTCGCCCTGCTCGGCCGGAATAACGTAGGCGTGAGGGTCCCCTTTGACGCCCAAAAAGTAGCAGAGTTAACAAAAGGAGCGGACGAGTTGGGGATCTTTTCATAAGGTCTCCGTGGTGAACCTGCAACGATGAGATGAATGTTGAAATGCTGATTGGAGCTGCTGCCAAATTTCGGGCAAGCTATCACAGCCGACTCAATCAGAACAAGTTTTGCTTAAAAGGGTATTGGCGCAATTGGCAGTAAGTGATGCGACAGCGCTCTGGCATTGTTACGGCTTAGCCGCCTGATGTGAGGCGGTGGCTCTGCCCCGCTGTTACTGATTCTTAACCTTCTTGCGGCTATGCCCCGGGGCGTAGCCCCAATTATTAAAAGGGGTACTGACGGAAGGGCGTAGCCGCTTCCTCACATCCGGCGGCGAAGCCGTAACGACATAGCTTCATAAGTCGGCGCAAGTGTAGGAACGTGTCTCGCGTGAACCATTCCAGCGGTTTGGCTTTCCGTAAATAGTCAGAGTCACATCCGAGGGCTCTTCGGCGTAGGAGCAGATCTTTTTAGTGACATTCATGAATATTCTCCGCTCCGGATAGCTGGGAACGTTAAGCTCAATAAGCGACCACCGGGTGGGGTTTATTTGAAGCTTGTTGGTGGTCCGGCTTAGTTGGACGTGAGTCTGAATAGCAGGAGGCAGACGCTGTCTTGTCGATTCACTTACATCTATAGCTGCCGCTTCTACATTCCCCGAATAAAGAGATGCGGATAGATATGAATCCCAAAGATTGAAGAAGCTGAACACCGGCATGATGACACACAGAGTCAGAACGACAGTCTGAAACCCGAGTCTTCCTGGAAGCAGCACGTCTCGAATTGAAAAATCGCTGGCCCGCCAGAACAGAATGAACGCAAACGCACCCATAGCTACGTTCCAGGGCCATACGACGTTGTTGCGCTTGAGTGGGACTAGTAGAGCAAGTATCAGGGTGTGGGTTATCAGAGCCAACAACACCGACAGATTCCTGAACCGTCGGGTCAGAAGGCCGATCCCGATTCCTACCTCAAGCAGTGGGATAACCATAATCAACGGCCGGGGAACCACATTGACCTTTCCGAAGATGAAATTCAGGTACGGATTAACCAGCGATGGAAAGATTCGATCCATGAAGCCAACACCCACCTTCTGCAACCCACTCCAGAAATAACTTGCCGCGATTATTAGGCGGCACGTGTTAAGAAGCACCCGCTGATGGTGCTGATCGAGGCCGTTCTGCAGGTAAAAGCCGAAGGCTGCCAGCATAACGGCGTACTGATAGAACCAGGGTTGCAAACGCGACTGGTCTGAAAGACAGAGGAACAAACTAAGAATCAAAAAGGCGACGATGGGAGCAAGAGGACGAGAGTTGATTGCGATAATAATTGACAGCAGAAGAAGGGCAGTAAACAGAACGTAATCGAGTGCCGGAGATACGAAGGGCAAACTGTCGATAACCGGAGTCAGCGGGTAAGAACGCGTCGACATCCATAACTTCCTGGACAGCAGCAGGCCCGACAAACAAGCCAGGGAAAGAGTGATCC
The DNA here is from genome assembly GCA_023717605.1 of Pyrinomonadaceae bacterium. Classification (GTDB taxonomy): domain Bacteria; phylum Acidobacteriota; class Blastocatellia; order Pyrinomonadales; family Pyrinomonadaceae; genus PSRF01. Next base: position 3,044 of record JAMQPH010000022.1, on the reverse strand, counting down.
TGAGCAGCGACACTCGGCTGGCGGAACTAGTCCATATTTTGTTCATTAGAACTTGTCAGTGGTAGTTCGTGTGATTTCGTGGATCGTGTCTAGCGCTGCCTTTGGTTGGGGTGGAGCAAGAAATGGGCTCGGCGCACTTGTTGTTGTTTTAGTGGGAAACCATCTCAAGATCCTTCAAAACTTCCTCCGGTTTCCATTTATTCTCGCGATAGACCTTATAAACTTTTCCGTCGGGAGCGATGATTGCGGTTCTCAGGCCGTGCACAATCTGATCTCTTTCCGGGAAGTACTGAAGTCCAAAAAACTGGGCCACTTCCTTTATTTGGTCCTTCGAGCCGGTGGCAAATGCCCAGTGAGAAAAGGTTTCGTCCTCGAAGCGACCCGTGTGAGAGGCGCCGTAGCTTCGCAAAACTGCAGGCGTGTCGTAGTCAGGATCGATGCTGATACTTAACAGCCGCGTTTTTTCGTAGAGCTCAGGCTGTTTATGCAACTCCTCGTCGATCTGCGCAAAGTTGTTGCTCATCAGCGTGCAATATTCGGGAATAGGACAGCGGGTGTAGATAAATGTCAGGAGTAGAGCCTTCCCTTTGTACTGTGCGGTTCTAATCGGGAGGTTGTTCTGATTGACCAGGGCGAAGTCCGGAAAGACATCACCCGTGTTTGCCCCCACCGGACCGGGAGAACCTTTGACGTCAGGTTCTGCGTTCGATTTGATAATAACCACGTTCTCCAGCCAGGATTCGGACTCATCCACCACCAACGTAGCGGTAATTTGATCGCCCGTGGCTGCCTGATCGAAAACCCATTCGTCACGCACCATGAAGGGCATGGTCATAGCGTCCATGAAGTCCTTGATCTCTTCATGCTGGACCGTCACCAAGTGCTTGTCCTTTTCGACAGTCATGACTTTGCCTTTAAGTTCATAGCGCTTGGCGTTGGACGTATCACGCCGGCAGCCTGACACAGTTAAGAGTGCGAGCAGAAGAACCAACGTAAGGAGCCGCGGGAAACTCAGGTTGTTTATCGGCATATGACTAAGGACATTTTTCAATGTTAGTTGCGACCTCAGTATTTTCCTTGCTAGAGAAGCTAAGACGCTGTCCCGTAGGGACGAAATGTTTATAGGCCTAGATTCTTACCCTCGGATTCACATTTCGCTCCTACGGAGTTCGGGCTCTAGTAGTTAATCGTTGCTATAAACGCATTCCGCTCCTACGGAGTTGAAGAGGTTGCGTTGAATACACCCAACCCAGCGTGGGTAAACACCCTTCCCAACGGTTATGCCACTTGAGCCGCTGATGATTTCTTGAGTCATTATCGCGGTTTACTTCCTCTCCAACTTTTCATCGTACAGTTCCTGATAAATCCAAAAATTAGTCATCACCTTAAACACATAGTCTTTCGTCTGGGCAAAACCAAGTTCCGGCACATAACGGTCGGCTTCATTGGAACGTGAGCGCCCGATCCAGCGAGCGACATTTTCAGGACCACCATTGTAAGAAGCTGCAACTGCCTGGGGCTGCGCCGGAAACTGTTTAAATAGACTAGCAAGATACTGCGAGCCAAACTGAACTGCTATGTCAGGATTATAAAGGTTGTCTTGAGTGAAATCGCTCAACCCAAGTTGGCGGGCCATGTCGCTGGAAGTCTCAGGAATGAACTGCATCAACCCACGGGCGGCCGCAATCGACTTCGCGTCGGGCTGAAACCGCGATTCCTGTCTGGCAATTGACAGCACAAATCTCGGATCAACTCCTCTCGCCGGCGCATGCCGGAGCAGCGACTCACGATAGGGCGAGGGATACAACAAGTCGACCAACTCGCGTGGTGCTAGTTCCAGAACATAGTCTGCGGGGATGTTTTTCCAAAGTTGTTCGCCAAAACGCACTGCGCGATTTGCTAACCCACCTCGCAAAGAGTAGATCGCCAGAGTGTAATCGAGATCAGATTGGGATGCGGCAGTCGCGGGTTTTTCCGGTGGGGTGACGGCCTGCGATAGATCTTTAGTAACAGTCGCGCTTGCTTCCGAACGCGCCGCAGCAAACTCGGGGACACCCTCGTCGTAAAGGCCAAGAAAAAACAGTTCTTCAGCAAGGGCTTGATGAGACGGCTCGTCGCCGACCGGCTGCGCTTTGGTGGTAAGGTCTTGTCTCCCGAGTGTCAGTAAGTTGAATGATGGCAGCTTGAATGTGGGCAATGTTTGATAGGCGCGCAGCACAAGTGCCAGAATCTCATCTCGCCTAGCTGCGTCATCAATGACCCGCAAACCGTCCTGGGCCGAACGCCGTCCCTGATCCGCCTGACCATTGTTGATCGCTGTTTCCGCCGCTGCACGCAACGCTTTTGCACGGATCTCGAGAATAGGTCGAGTTTTGGCGTCGGCACCAATTGCCAACAATCGTTCGGTAGACCTCTTGCCGTAGTATTCGTTTCTTCCGTCGGGGATAGAAAGGTATTCAGAAATCGCTTCGTTGGTCCTTCCCAGTTGCTCGAGTGCGTACCCGCGGAGGAAAGTCAATTCCTGTGGAGTGGTCCCTCCGGGTACGCGAGTGCCCCCGAGATCCGAGCGACCGCGAAGTCCATTCGTGTCGGACACTACTTCCTGCCAGGCGCCCTGCGCGAGATGGATTCTTGTCTGCGCGAAGAGAGCGAGGGTGTCACCTATCTGGCCATTGAAACGCGTGCGGGTTTGTTGCACCCAATCAAGCGCCTCCTTATGACGACCAGCTTCATGCAGTGAATCGACTATGTTTAGATAGGTCCGCTCAGGACTAGGCGCATCGGGAAATCGTTCGATGAAACGCCGGTACGCAGCTACCGCCTCATCGGTACGTTTAAGACGATTGTATGTGCCGGCCGTGAAGGCAAGCGCGTCACGTGCGCTCATGCTGTCGGGAAACTGATCCAACACTCGCTGAAAGTATTTCAAAGCCTCGTCGTACTTCAGTTGTAGATAGAAACCCCGCCCCGTCTGATAGAGCGCATTCGCCAATGTCGGGCTCTGTGGGTAACGCTCGACGAGCGCGAGATAGTGACGCCGCGCC
>JAMQPH010000904.1 GCA_023717605.1 Pyrinomonadaceae bacterium | reverse complement strand
CGAGACACAAAACAGCAGTCACGAAAGATGGGAAACTGCTGGCGATGGAAATCGACTTTGTAATCGATGGTGGCGCCTATTGCACGCTATCTCCGGTGGTCCTTTCTCGTGGAACGATCCACGCGGCCGGACCCTACTCGTGTCCGAACGTGCGGATCCGCAGCCAGGCAGTCGCAACCAACACACCTCCGCATGGCGCCTTTCGGGGTTTCGGCGCGCCCCAAAGTATTTTTGCGCTCGAGCGGCAGATGGATAGAGTGGCGCTGACCGTCGGGTTGACGCCAGAAGAGTTTCGCCGTCGAAACTTCGTTCATGAGGGACAAACAACCGCGACGAGTCAGGTGATTCGCGAAAAGGTGGAAATGGAAGCTCTGCTGGATCGCGCGCTTGATTTAACGGATTACCGGGCGAAGAGAGAGAGATTCGCCATAGAGAACCCTTCATCCCGCGTCAAGAAAGGCATCGGCTTCGCGTCGTTCATGCACGGTGCAGGATTTACCGGCTCGGGTGAGGTCTATCTGGCATCAGTAGTTGGGACCGAGGCCACGCCCGAGGGCCGGGTAAAGATTCTCGCGGCGAGCACGGAGATAGGGCAGGGCACGAACACGATCTTCACGCAGATCGCCGCGGACGCATTGGGCCTGGACCACGACCTGATCGAGGTGACTCAGCCTGACACGGGGAACGTTCCTAATAGCGGGCCCACAGTCGCGTCTCGCACCTGCATGGTGGTGGGCAAGCTGGTTGAGTCGGCAGTGCTCGGTTTAAAGCAGACATTAATCGCGAGCGGCCATCTCGAGGAAGGTTACACGCGGGCGGACTTTCAAAGAGCTTGCGACGAATACATCAAGGCTCACGGACCATTGAAGTCTTACAGCAAGTACCAGCCGCCGCCGAATGTCTTCTGGGACGACGCGAAGTATCAGGGCGACGCCTATGGCACCTACGCCTGGGCAGTCTACGTGGCCGAGGTCACAGTTGACATGCTTATTTACGAAGCTCATGTACAGGATTTCGTGGCGGTGCAGGAAGTCGGCAAGGTTATCAATCCGGTCCTGGCCGCGGGACAGATTGAAGGTGGCGTCGCGCAGGCAATCGGATTCACGCTTTTTGAAAACGTGGTGTGGGCAAACGGCCGCATGGCAAACAACCAGATGACCAACTATATCATTCCCACTCCGGCCGACATTCCTCCGATTCGGGTTTATTTTGAAGAGAACCCGTATGCTTACGGACCGGCCGGTGCAAAAGGAATAGGTGAGCTGCCGATGGACGGCGCCGCACCGGCAACTCTCAGTGCGATTGAGAACGCCACGGGAGTGAGTATCAGTCATGTTCCGCTAATGCCGGAATCGCTAATGGAGGAGATGGGAGTTGCTTGACGACCATAATTTGCACGTTGGGAGGCCCGTTTATTGTAGGGGTGTCCCTCCGTGGGCACCCCATCGCGGCAGACAGGTATGTCGATGGACATCGGCGAGCGATGGGTTGCCCACGGAGGGACACCCCTACAATTTCACGCGCAAGGCCGAGTGGTTGGGAACCGCAAATAAAATCCCGACCTTTAAGCTGTTCTTGGGGAGTCCGGGATGAAAGCTGGTGGCGTAATGGAAATACAGTGCGCTGTGAACGACGAGCTGAAGACTCTTCACGCGTTTCCCATGGAGCGCCTGCTCGATGTGCTCCGCGAGGAGTTGCAGCTGACCGGAACCAAGGAAGGTTGCGGGGAAGGGGAATGCGGCGCGTGTTCAGTCTTTATTGACGGTCAGCTCGTGAACAGCTGCCTGGTGCCAGTGGCCCAAGTTGAAGGCGCATCCATCAAGACCATCGAAGGCATTGCCGGTGCAGATCAACTGCATTCTGTGCAACAGGCTTTCATCGACTACGGTGGAGCGCAATGCGGCATCTGCACGCCGGGCATGGTTATGGCTGCAGTGGATCTGCTTGAGCGCAATCCGAACCCTACGGAGGCCGAAATTCGCACGGGCCTCGCCGGGAATCTTTGTCGTTGTACGGGGTATATGAAAATCTTCGAATCTGTTGTCCGTGCCTGCAAAAAGGCTTAGCAGTTGCTAGAAAACAAATACGATCCACGAAATTACACTAACCATCTTTGTTAGTGTGGTTTCGTGTGATTTCGTGGATTGTGTTTTGACTTTACCAGGGTGAGAGAACTGTTGACCAAGTTGGGACACTACTGTCAATGAGAGCCTATCTGCCCTCATATCAACTCGTGACCCCGCAGAATCTACCTGAGACGCTGGAACTGCTCGAGCGTGAGCCCGGCGTGTACAAGCCCTTCGCCGGTGGCACTGATCTAATGGTGCTGCTCGAAGCCGGCAAGCTCGCCCACAAAAACTACGTCAACATTTGGAACTTGAAAGAGCTGCGCGGAATCGAGGTGGCCGACACTCAGGTAACCATCGGCGCTCTGACAACCTATACCGAGATTCAGTCGCATGCCATATTGCGGGCCGAGTTTCCTATGCTTTGCCAGGCGGCAAGCGAAACCGGCGGCCTGGCAATTCAGAACCGCGGTACGCTTGGTGGAAACATCGCCAACGCTTCACCGGCTGCTGACTCGCCGCCGGCTTTGTTGGTCTACGATGCAGAGCTGGAGCTGGTCTCTACTACAGGCTCGCGCCGTGTCCCGTATCATGACTTTCACACGGGCTACAAACAGATGAACATCCAGCCTCACGAGCTGCTGGCACGCATTAGTCTGCCTCGATCAACTCAAAATCTAACGCAGTACTATCGCAAGGTCGGCACGCGCAAAGCCCAGGCCATCTCTAAAGTGTGCTTCGCCGCAGCTGCCACGACCGACGGTGACCGTCTGGCGGACGTGCGAATTGCCCTGGGAAGCGTGGCGCCAATTCCGATCCGCTGCATCACAACCGAAGCCGCCCTGCGTGGCCAGCGTCTCGACCTATTGCCCGAGCTCGGTAGGGCTGCCATGGCCAGCGAGATCGTGCCCATCGACGACATTCGATCAACGGCCAACTATCGAATTAGAGTGACCCTTAACCTGCTAGTAGATTTCCTCTCCCTCCTCGGTAAGGGTTGAACAGAAGCACACCTCGCGAGTGTAGGCCAGAATAATCATGCTGAAGAGTTAATAGTCGGTCGCAGTGAGCCCCAGGTGAGCCAACAAGAATTCTCAGCCTGTGAACCCGATTCTGACCGCGACGCCGCCGCCACTCAACGCAGAACCGTTTGCGGTAGCCAATGGATCCCGGCACTCACCACACAGAACCATTTGCGGTAGCCAATGGATCCCGGCACTCACCACACAGAAACCATTGCGGTAGCCAATGGATCCTGGCACTCAACCCGAACGGAACTACTCAACGCACCTCAACATGAACAAAATGCCATGGCTTGAGCGTGGTTGGCCCGGATTGAGGGCCGGATCCATTGGCTACCGCAAATGGTTCTGTGCGTTGAGCGGTTCGGTTCGTGTTGAGTGCTGGATCCAGTGGCTACTGCAAACGGTTCCGGGTGTTGAGTGTCTCCTGCTCGGCTGAGTGCTTGGCTAACTGCAAATGGTTCTGTGAGTTGAGCGCCTAAGCCTCCTTTTCTTTTTTGGCTCGAAGTGAACCACTCCTCCGGTCCTTTTCAGTCAACCATGAAAACCTGCGTCATCAATCAACCACGTCTACTCACTCGAAGTCTCTGTGGACAGGCTTGGCAATCTAGTGTTAACTAAAATAGTCCGCGAGATTTGCATGCTGATTCGAAGATCCATTTCCAGCACAAGCATCGCTGTGATCGTTATAGCCATACTTGCGCTGGCAGCGGTCAATACCAGCATTGCTCAGCAGCCCGCACCCGACAGCAGAAGCAAACCAATCGCATCTGACCCGTTACACATGTTAGTTCTGGGCGATTCGATAATGTGGGGGCAGGGTCTGAAAACGCCCGACAAGACCTGGTGGAGACTCAAAAACTGGCTTCAGGAGAAGACCGGAAGGGACGTAAGAGAGAGAATTGAGGCGCATTCCGGAGCCGCCGTCGAAGCCGCTCCCGGGTCGGAACGGTTCAATTCTAACGATGGCGAAGTAAACCTCTTAACGCCCACGATCAACGACCAGGTTGATGCCGCTAGGAAGTACTACGGCGACCCTGCCCAGGTGGATCTCATCCTGGTCAATGGTTGTATTAATGACGTGGATGTGCGAAACCTTTTGGATGCGGCAACCTCCTTGCCTCTACTTGAAACCAGTATCAGAGAGAAGTGCGGTGTGCGGATGCAATCCCTGCTGCAGCGTGTTACCGGTGAGTTTCCCAATGCCCATGTCGTGGTTTCGGGCTACTACAGAATTATCTCGCCACTGAGCGACGACAATAGTTTCGCGCGCCGTCTGGTCAAAAACCTGACGACTCAAAAACCTGAAACTCGACAGATGAGTGACAAGCAAATGCGCGAAAACCTGGTCGCGATTTCCGAGCTGTGGTATCAGGTTTCGACTCGTAGTCTCGCCCAGGCAGTCGCGGCAGTAAACTCGGATTTGGAACAGAGAGGTGCCAAACAGAGAATTCTTTTCGCTGAGATTCCGTTTTCGTCTGAGCACGCTTTCTCCGCGCCTGATACCCTACTCTGGAATTTCATGTTCGGATCTACCAATCTCTCCGGCTTGCGACTCGCGATTGTAGTGGTGACGTTAGGCACGGCAGCTTACAAGCCCAACGATGAGGTAAGAGACAGGCGTAGCAAGAGTTGCAAAGAGACCTACAAACGTCCGAAGGGCGAGCGTGAAGACAAGGCGCAGAAAGAGCAGCGGGAAGTTAAGTACCTGGCTTGTCGCTACGCTTCGTTGGGACATCCTAATAAGATGGGCGCCTTGATCTATACAGAAGCAATTAAAGGTCAATTACAATGGGTAATCAGCCAAGTGCGTTGGCTAAGAAAGCCAGCTTCTTTGCAGACAAATGCTGCTCAATAGTGTCCCGTGTCTAAAGTGCGGTAGTCTCTCTCGCTCCTCCGGAGCTTTAAGATTTCTGTTGTACTACGGGAACTATAAACTTTTGGTCCCTACGGGACTGTGAAGCAAGCAGCTTGCTGTTTGTTACCAGGACGTTGAGTCAACCAAACAGGAGGTCTTCAAATATGCAGAACTTCTCCCCCGCAACTCCATTTAAGCGCGGCGTCGTCGAGCCAATGTACTGTCTCAAAACCGGGTGGGGCCTGTTGAAGGGTCAATACTGGCTCTTCGTGGGGATGGCTCTGGTCGCTTTCCTCCTTGGCAGCCTGGTGCCATTCGGCATCGTTATGGGACCGATGATGTGTGGCATCTACATGGCGCTGTTCCGCCGCCGGCGCGGTGAGTTGGTTGAGTTTGGCATTCTCTTTAAAGGCTTCGACTACTTCGGCGAGAGCGTCGTGGCTACGCTAATACACTACGTTCCCATGGTGATGATCATTATTCCCTTCTACATCGTGCTATATGGCGGCATGTTCCTGATCATGCCTCGGCAAGGACGCGAAACCGACCCCTCGAATCTCATCGCCTTCTTCGCAGTGTTGGCAGTGCTTGGTCTGATCATGATGGTCTTGATAGTCATCATTTCGGTCATATTTACCTTTTCTTATCCGCTGATCGTGGATCGTAAATTGTCAGGCATTGACGCCGTCAAGCTGAGCGCCAAGGCTGCGTTGGCAAACTTCTGGCCCTTGCTGGGGTTGCTGCTGCTCAACGGACTAATAGGCTTTGGCGGCCTGCTGATTTGTTACGTGGGGATATTTCTGGCACTACCGATCACCTTTGCGGCCATCTCTGTGGCCTATGAGCAAGTATTCGGCTTGGGTGAGGTCCAAGGTCCGATTCTGCCGCCGCCACCACCATCCTTTACCTGAGCGTGCCGCGCGATGCCCATTCCGCAGCTTATCATTCGCGGCCACAGAGTTGTGCTTGCAGACTCCATCGCTGGGGCGTCAATTCATATTCATAACGGCAGGATTACAAAGATCACTTCATACGACGATGTGACTTCCAACTGCGAGATCGTCGAATCCGGCGACGCATCGATCGTGATGCCTGGGTTGGTAGACACTCACGTGCACATCAACGAGCCTGGACGCACCGACTGGGAAGGTTTCGCGACCGCTACGAGAGCGGCCGCAGCGGGCGGGATAACCACTCTGGTTGACATGCCACTCAATAGCATTCCGCCCACTACCACGGTTGAAGGTCTTAAAGCGAAGGTCGAAGCTGCTCGTGGCCAGTGCTACGTAGATGTTGGTTTTTGGGGTGGCATCGTTCCCGGTAACACACCCGAGCTGGCCGCGTTGTTGCAGGCAGGCGTGGTGGGTTTCAAGTGTTTTTTGATTCACTCTGGTGTCGACGAGTTTCCCAATGTAACCGAAGAGGACCTACGCTCGGCCATGCCCGAGTTGGCGCGGCTGGGAGCGGCCCTGATTGTTCATGCCGAAGTACCGGGGCCGATAAATAGGGCAGCTGTTCCCGCCTGTCATTTGGAGGCAGCTTCCGAAGACGAGAATTGTTCCTCGGCTTATAAGACTTTTCTCGAATCACGCCCGCGCGCCGCTGAGAATGAGGCAGTTGGATTAATGATCAAGCTGGCCCGGGAATTTGGCGGACGCATACACATCGTTCATCATTCCTCGGCAGACGCTTTGCCGATGGTGCGTGAGGCCCGTTCGACCGGTGTGAGCATTACCGCGGAAACTTGTCCCCACTATCTCACCTTCGCCGCAGAAGAAATCAGCGACGGAGCAACGGAGTTCAAATGCTGTCCGCCTATTCGCGAGCGAGAAAACCGTGAGCAGTTGTGGCAGGCTCTGGCGAACGGAACGATCGACATGGTGGTTTCCGATCATTCGCCGTGTCCTCCAGATATGAAACTGCAGGAGAGCGGAGATTTTCTTAAGGCCTGGGGTGGCATCTCGTCCTTGCAGCTTCGGCTACCGGCAACCTGGACCGAAGCGCAACAGCGGGGGCACTCAATCGAAGATCTAGCCCGTTGGCTTTGTGGGGCGCCGGCGGCGTTAGTCGGTTTGGCCGGGCGCAAAGGGGCCCTCGGTGTTGGCGGCGACGCAGACATTGTTATCTGGAATCCCGAGCAAGAGTTCCTCGTTGAGCCGGACGTGCTCCATCATCGCCACAAACTAACCCCCTACGCGGGACGAACGCTGGCGGGCGTAGTCGAAAAGACTTTTCTTCGCGGCGAGAAGATATATGATGCCGGCAAATTCACGACGGAGCCGAGAGGGTTGCTGCTGCAAGTATGAGTAGCGCGTTGGCTAAACAGATTTGAGCCGCGGATGAACGCGGATGAACGCGGATCAGGAAAACATTACTACAATCGGTTTGTTTGTTGCGGTTCATATCCGCGTTCATCCGAGTGTATCCGCGGCTAAAATGGGCTTGGGAATACTCGATGGACTTCACTGAACTGATAGATCTGGCAGCAGAAAGACTCGGTGGTGCGGTGCTCTTCGCCAATGACGAATTTTTTGCGCCCAAAGAGAACCTGCTCAAGTCCACTGCGCCAATATTTATCGAGGGCAAGTACACTGAGCTCGGCAAATGGATGGACGGATGGGAAAGCCGCCGGCGTCGCACACCGGGTTTTGATTGGTGCATCATTAGGCTGGGATTGCCGGGTATCATCCGTGGTGTTGTCGTCGACACTACCCACTTCCGTGGAAACTATCCCGAGCAATGTTCGCTTGAGGGATGCAGAATTGATGGTCAACCAACCGTCGAGCAACTGACCAGTGAAGAGACCGAATGGACGGAGATGCTGCCGCTGTCCGACCTGATTGGGAATTCGCCAAATCTCTTCGAAATCGAGACCCATAACAGATTCACTCATCTGCGTTTTAAGATCTATCCAGACGGCGGCGTAGCGAGATTGAGAGTCTATGGCGAGGTGGTGCCTGATTGGGACAAACTCAAACGAAGTGGCAGCGAAATCGATCTTGCAGCGGTCGAAAACGGCGGACTGGTGCTCTCTTGCAGCGACATGTTCTTTGGCCACAAACACAACTTGATAATGCCGGGACGCGCCGCGAACATGAGTGATGGCTGGGAGACGAAGCGACGTCGTGGGCCAGGTCACGACTGGGCAACAATCAAGCTCGGGAGGCCAGGAAGGATCCGTTGGGTGGAAGTTGACACGTCCTATTTCAAAGGGAACTTTCCCGATAGCTGCTCGCTTGAAGCGTGCAGGACGAGCGGGAATATCCTGCCCGAACATCTCGACTGGAAGCCCGTCTTGCCGCGAATGAAACTACAGGCGCACACGCGGCATTATTTTGAAGATGAGATCCTGGATGCAGGGACCATCTCGCATGTGAGATTCAATATCTTTCCGGATGGCGGTGTCAGCCGGCTCCGGCTCTTTGGTAGAACCGAAGAGGCTTAGCTCGGAGAGAATCGAATTGGAACCTGGTCTTGAGCGTCTGAATTCGTTGCCCGCAAACGAAGCAGAGGCCGAGTTGGGGAAATGCTGCGGCTCAACCAAGTGGGCCCGTCGGATGGCTGCGGAGCGTCCGTTCACGAATGCAGAACATCTGGTTACGCTCGCGGATCGCGTCTGGTGGTCGCTTGAACCGGACGACTGGTTGGAGGCATTTGCCAGTCACCCCAAAATTGGAGAAAACAAGGCAGTCCGGGCGACTAACGCTGTAGCCCAAAGTTGGGCCGCGCAAGAACAGTCCGGCGCGCACAACGCCGCGAAGGAAACAGTGAGCTCGCTGGCGGAACTCAACCGTCAGTATGAAGAGAAGTTTGGTTACATCTATATTGTTTGCGCGACCGGAAAAAGTTCCGAAGAGATGCTCGCGATTCTTCGGGAGCGGCTGCCGAACGATCCAGAAACGGAATTACGTATTGCCGCTCGCGAGCAGGCCCGCATTACCAAACTACGACTCGGGAAACTAATTAACCAATGAGTACCATATCAACCCACATCCTTGACACCTCTCGCGGCAAGCCTGCAAGTGGAGTAGCTGTCTATCTGGAAAGTCAGAAAACTGATGAGAGCTGGGAACAACTGACCCACGCCTGGACAGACGAAGAAGGGCGAGTGAAACCTTTTTTCCTGCTGGAGGAACCATTGGCAGCGGGGATCTACCGCCTGGTCTTCGACACGGAGGCTTATTTCTCGGCGCTCGACGTTGACAGCTTTTATCCGCAAGTCTCCGTAGCGTTCACGATCGGGGATGAGCCTCAGCACTACCACATTCCACTTTTGATTAGTCCGTTTGGTTATTCGACGTATCGCGGGACCTAGTTTCAAGTAGTTTAGAGTTCAAGCTTTAGCTTGCGTCTTGGTGACCCGACAACCTAAAGGTTGAACTCTGAACTACCTGAATCTGTCGACGGTTCGTGTTCACAGACTAAAAGTCTGTTCTACAAAATGATTCTTGATCCAACACTGAGTGAATGGCTCAACCTGGTCCTACGCTGGGTACACGTTTTTGCCGGCATCATGTGGGTCGGCACCACTTACTACTTTACCTGGCTGGATGCGCGGCTCAGCGAAGAAGAAAAGGCAGTCGCCAACACGGGAACTCCAGCCCAGATTTGGATGGTCCACAGCGGCGGCTTTTATGTTGTCGAGAAGCGCAAAGTTCCCGATCTCCTTTCGCGTCACTTGCACTGGTTTCGCTGGGAAGCGGGAACGACCTGGCTTAGCGGCATGGCGCTCTTAGTCGTGGTCTACTACCTGGGCGGCGGCGCTCTCGTGGACCCGGACGTGCGCGAGATTAGCGTTTCAGCGGCAGTGGCGCTGGGGCTCGGGGTCCTGCTCGCCGGGGGGTTCATCTACGATGTGATGATGATGTCGCCATTAGGACGGAATGAAAAAGCCTTCGCCATAGTTGCCTACGTCATGGTGGGCGGAGCCAGCTACGGCCTTTCGCACGTTTTCAGTGGCCGCGCAGTTTACATTCACGTCGGCGCAATGTTTGGCACCATCATGGCCGCCAACGTTTGGATGCATATCCTGCCGGCTCAAAAGAAAATGATCGCGGCCATCAAGGAAGGACGAAAGCCTGACGAGGCCTTGTCTGCTCAGGCCAAGTTGCGCTCAAAGCAAAACACGTTCATGGCGGTGCCCGTTGTTTTCCTCATGATCAGCAACCACTTTCCCGGCGTAACCTACGGCGACCGCTACGGCTGGGCGATCCTTTCGGTTTTAGTGCTGCTGGGCTGGATCGCAGCGAAGTTTATCCGACGGGCTTAAACCACTTCAAAAAGGACAGCTCAAGCCCTGTTAATTTGCAGTCAGGAAGGCGGACCCTGATACTCAATAGAGGCGGCCTAGAGCGGGCGAGTATGATTCACCCGCTCTAACATCTTCCTTCGACCAAAAAGGAGGCCGCCCATGAGTTTCTACTGCGGAATCGATCTGGGTGCAAGGGA
>JAMQPH010000902.1 GCA_023717605.1 Pyrinomonadaceae bacterium | reverse complement strand
TAACTATCTCATTCACACCGCGGCTTTAGCCCGGTGTCAAAAGCAAACTCCGACATCCGGAACCGTTTTAACGGTTTTCTCCTGAGTGACTGTCCACTGGCTCAGGCCAAACCGTTAAAACGGTTAAAGAAACCAAGCGGAGCAACTCTTTCACCGGGCTAAAGCCTCGGTGTGAATGAGAGTAGGCTAACGATCCTGACGAAGCACGTTTGGCGGACGAGTCACTGATGCACGATGAGTACGAAATAGTTGCAGAGTGTTCTGGAGCCCATTCAACACCGCTGTTAAATGCAAAATAGAGCGATAACTCGCCGCACACTCTTAAGCTACCTCGATGATTACATTCAGTGGGGAGATGCGATCATGTTCGCCCAACGGCGGGGGTTGCGGCACGTTCGCTGGTCGTACGAGCAGCTTGTTCTGACGGCCCGCAGAATAGCCCGCGAATTGGAGTCACACGGTATTGCAAAGGGCGAGCGCGTACTCTTGTGCGGCGAGAATAGTCCCGAATGGGTGGCGGCGTTCTGGGGCTGTCTTTTACGTGGCGCGGTCGTCGTGCCACTCGATAAGGAGAGCACTGATCAGTTTGTCATCTCAGTACGGCAACAGACTGATGCGAAGCTGGTCATGGCGAGCAGCCGCGTGGCCGTCATCGAACGCCTGGCGGCCGGCGGCGAATTATTGAACGTTCCGCTGCTCACACTCGATGAACAGAGTGAAATGAGCGCTCCCCACTCCAGCGAACCCTACCCATTCGAAGGTGTTGATGAAAGCACACTCGTCGAAATCATTTTCACATCAGGTACCACATCAACGCCGAAGGGCGTGCTACTCACACACGGTAATCTGCTCGCCAACCTCCTGCCGATCGAAGCTGAGATAAGAAAGTATGTTAAATGGGAGCGATTTTTTCACCCACTTCGCTTCTTGAATCTCGTGCCTTTGAGCCACGTCTTCGGACAGTTCATGGGCATCTTTGTCCCGCAGCTCCTGGGCGCTGAAGTTCACTTTCATGACACGCTCAACCCTGCCGAGATCCTTCGCCGGACACGCGAAAGCCGCATCTCTGTGATCGTCACAGTGCCGCGCGTGCTCGACAGTCTGCGCGAGTGGGTTGAACGTAACCACGCTGCGCGTGATCGGTTAAGCACACTAGAAGAGCGCATTGCCGCTGCTAAACGTGCAAACTTCTTGCGGCGATGGTGGATGTTCCGGCACGTGCATCGGGATTTTGGTTGGAAGTTTTGGGCTTTTCTGTCCGGGGGAGCGACGCTCGATCAGCAAACGGAAACCTTTTGGCGCCGGCTTGGCTTCGCTGTTTTGCAAGGCTACGGCATGACTGAAACCGCGTCCCTCATCAGCGTCACTCATCCATTCAAAGGAGTTCACGGCTCCATCGGCAAACTGATGCCCGGATATGAAGTCAAACTGGACGAAACGGGGGAGATCATCGTGCGCGGTGCGAGCGTGTCGCCTGGCTATTGGACAGCGGCAGGTCGCATCAATCGAACACCCGACGATTGGCTTCACACAGGCGACATGGGCGAGTTGGACGACGCTGGCAATCTCTCTTTCAAAGGGCGCAAAAAGGACGTGGTGGTCACGGCTGCCGGATTAAACATTTACCCGGAAGACCTTGAGGAGGCGATCAACCGGCAACCCGAAGTGCGAGCGAGCTGTGTCATCAAGTGGAGCAGCACGCACGGCATTGAGCCCCTCGCAGTGCTCATCTTGCGCGACTCGACAGCAAGCGCGGAAGCAGCAATAGAACGCGCTAACCAAAGTCTCGCCGAACATCAACGGATTCGTCGGTGGTACGTCTGGATGGAGCCAGATTTTCCGCGCACGGTTACATATAAGGTGATCAAAGGCGAAGTGGCCGCCAGGATTAAGGATGAATTCGGAAGAATAAAGGATGAAACCAAGAACTCCCAATCGTCCCTTATTACTGATCCATCAGCGTCTTCCTCATTCATCCTTTCCGCGGCCGCCCGCATCAGTGGCCACGCGCCTTCAGGCGAAGGCAAACCTACGCTGAAGCTAACGACAGACCTAAAACTAGACTCTTTAGGGCGAATCGAACTGTTGAGCGCATTGGAAGAGCGATACCAAATCGACATTGACGAGGCGGCCTTTACCGCGGCTACAACCGTGGAAGAAGTTGAACGAATAGTTCGCGGCGAAATGGAAGAACGGGCGGTGCCGTATCCTTACCCGAAGTGGTCGCGGCGGTTTCCGCTTACGTGGATCCGCGCACTTCTCACCTACATTCTAATCCTGCCACTCACACGCGTGATGAGTCGCATGCGCGTTGAGGGCCGGCGCCATGTAGCCGGTCTCGGCGGCCCCGCTTTGTTCGTCGCCAATCACGTTACCCTGGCCGACCACGCACTTATCCTCACGGCTCTGCCGGCACGTCTGCGGCACCGATTGGCAATTGCGATGGAAGGCGAACGCTTGCGCGACTGGCTTCATCCATCGGCAGGCACAAGCTGCTTTGTGCAGCTACGATTGCTTATTCAGTACTTCCTGGTAATCACATTTTTTCAGGTCTTTCCGCTCCCAAGGCGCAGCGGCTTCCGCCGCAGTTTCGCCTATGCGGGCAGGTGTGTGGATCGAGGCGATAGCGTGCTGGTGTTTCCTGAGGGGGAGCGCGCGCCGCTTGGGCAGATGCACATGAGTTCATTCAAGACCGGTATCGGATTGTTAGCTAAGGAGCTGAACGTTCCTGTTGTGCCGGTGAGACTTCACGGCTTGTACGAACTCAAACAGCGGCAGAAATATTTTGCTCCACCTGGGGTGGTGAGAGTGGTTTTCGGTGAGCCTATCAAATTCGACCGGCGCCTGAAGCCCGCCGCAATCGCTGAAGAATTGGAACGTCGCATTGCCGCGCTCTGAGTCTCGAAGGTAGTTTAGAGTTCAAGCTTTAGCTTGTCCGCTTAGCTAAGCCGCAACCTAAAGGTCGAACTCTAAAAACTTCCAGAAGAAAAATAAACTAGCACCTATCGCCGATAGTTCTGGCTTTCCGCGAGTCATGAGAATAAACTAAGTGTCCTACCCATTCTCGAAGTCAGCGTCGGGGGTGCCAACATGAACCGCGATATACATTGGCAGCAGATGCTTCAATACCAACCCGAAGGATGGCGAAGTGACGAAGACAGCCTCTCTGGAGAAGAACAGGCGTTCGCTCGCCGTCGCCGTTACCATCCAGATCCTGATGTGCACGATCGGAGCCTCGTCCTCGAGTTGTTGGGCCGGATAAACTACAAAATTCTGAAGGGGAACAGAGTTTATATTGAAGTCGGCGGAGTTGTTTACAAGACACTCTACGGCGCTTACTGGCGCAGCGTTTTTACGGGCATTGAACATTACCAGCTCAAGTGTGAGGAAATCTCAGGCTCGATCTGGACGGAAGGAGGCGATGCGACGTCGGTGGTGGAATTACCGATCGACTATTCGAATGAGGGTTGGACAGCCAAAGGCCATTCACTCTCTTTCATGCTGTCGCGAGATTGATGTAGGCCCTGCTGCCGTACTCAGCGCACACCCGTGACCGCAGCTATATTAACAACTGCCCGATTGCTCGTCCGCCCTCGGAATGAAACTGTTAGCTGCACGTCTCCAGCCGCGTCCAACTCATCCGGCAATCTAACCACAATCTGAGTCAACCAACTGAATCCGGGAACCTTGCCGACAAACTCAACCGGCAAAGCGATGTTGCTGCCTTGAGCGTATACTCGAGCTGAATCGGGGGGTACCAGGGAGTTCAAATCCTGCATCGTGCCGTCCTTATATATAAAGGCCCGCTCACCCTCATTCGAAAAGAAGCTTGGGCTTGACACACCAACCACCGTGCCAGCGCTATTGAGCGCCTGACCGCTACTGAACGTATGCTGAGCTGAGAGGGTCCCAAGATCCCGGCGAACCCCTCCGGAATAGAGAAAGGCGCGTCCAGAGCCGTCATCATTTCCTCCATAATGGCCCACAACCTGAGCGCTGGCGTTGATGTCGCGAGCCAAACCGCTGGTTTCAAAAAAAGTAAACGCACCGCTGCTCTACACAAAGCACCACGCGCTGAGGTGTTTGAGCCGCCATGGCCCGCCACCTGCCCACTCGCGTTGATACTGGTTGCCAGAGTGCTGTTGGCGGTCGACCGCGCTCCGATATCTTCGAAGACGCCATTCTGGTAGATGAACGCGTGGGGCTCTTCGGGTACCTGTGGAAACGGCGCGGCGGTATCGGAATAGCCGGTCACCTGACCGCTGTCGTTAATACCATGGGCCCGGCTGTCTCTGCCTCCCAGCGCACCTAATACGCTGTGCGCACCACGGTCGTAAACAAACGCGCGGGTCCTGCCGTTCACGCAGTTGCCCTCTACAAAGTCGCAGATGAATACTCTGCCGACTACCTGGCCAAGATTATTAATGCCAAACGCTTCAGCAATCACGCCACCAGGAGGCGTTATGTCGCGCAACACACCATCGCTGTAGAGAACTGCCTTGTTCCCCAGCGAGCCTGCGACCTTACTGGACGCTAACTATCGAGGACGCCTCCTTGCCATGTTCAGGAAAACTTTATAACGTCTGTGACACTCTATTAGACTCAACTCCACTTAATCATGATCGTCGGCCGAGGTTTCCAGAGCGAGGATAGTTAGGGTCAAGCAGGGGAATGGCGGAGACAACACCCACGGATATCCATGCTACGACCACTGGCGGGCACATCGAGCGCGTGACGCCACGCGGCCGGTACCTCTTTGTTCTCTCGCTTGCGGCGCTGGGCGTGGTTTACGGCGACATCGGAACCAGCCCACTCTACGCTCTGCGCGAATGCTTTCATGGACCACATTCCATTGTCGCCACCCCGGCCAACATCCTGGGCGTCCTTTCACTGATCTTCTGGTCACTCGTCATTGTCATTTCAATCAAGTACCTCGTGTTCGTCTTGCACGCTGACAATCATGGCGAAGGCGGCATCCTCTCACTGACGGCCCTGGCCACCCCGATCAAGCCTTCGGGGAAAAGCGAACGATGGGTCCTGATCGTGATGGGAATCTTCGGCGCGGCGCTCCTTTACGGCGACGGTGTCATCACGCCGGCCATCTCAATCCTTGGTGCGATGGAGGGTTTGACCGTTGCGACCCCTCTCTTCAACCCTTACGTTGTGCCGATCACGATTGCGATTATCGTAGCTTTGTTCCTCTTTCAGAGTCACGGAACCGCTGGCATTGGCAGGGTGTTCGGCCCCGTCATGGTTGTTTGGTTTGCGATGCTGGCCGTACTGGGATTCCTACAGATCATTCGATACCCGGAGGTGCTTACCGCCCTCAACCCCTTTAATGGGCTGGATTTCTTTCTCCGTAACGGTTGGCACGGGTTCCTGATTCTCGGTTCGGTCTTTCTGGTTGTGACCGGAGGCGAGGCACTCTACGCAGATATGGGCCACTTTGGCATGAAGCCTATTCGGATCGCCTGGTTCACTATCGTGCTGCCGTCACTTCTCCTAAACTATTTCGGCCAAGGTGCACTTCTTCTCGAGAACCCAGCTGCCGTCGAAAACCCTTTCTACCGCCTGGTACCATCCTGGGGACTCTACCCGATGGTCGTCCTGGCCACGGCTGCGGCGGTAATCGCATCGCAAGCTGTAATCACTGGAGCGTTCTCGCTCAGCATGCAGGCGGTGCAGCTTGGCTTCAGCCCGCGGCTGAAGATCACCCACACGTCGACCCGGGAGTTTGGGCAGATATACATTCCCACTGTTAACTGGGCTCTGATGTTCGGATGCATCGCCATCGTGGTC
>JAMQPH010000900.1 GCA_023717605.1 Pyrinomonadaceae bacterium | reverse complement strand
ACTGTCAATGAAGCCAAACCACGCGAGAATCGTGGGGGCGGCGGCGGTGGCGGGCGCGGCGGATTCGGTGGCGGACGCGGCGGCGGCGGCGGCTACGGTGGTAATCGTGGCGGCGGCGGCGGCTATGGCGGTGGCGGTGGCGGTGGCGGTAATCGCGAACCCCGCTGGTAAGAGTCGAACTTCTTTTTATTCTCCGAGTCCTCCGTGGCGCTTCGGCGTCACGGGGGCGGTGAGAACCCACAGAGCTTACAAACACAAGAACGCGCTTCAGAATTAGACTGCAGCGCTCGAGTCAAAGGAACTTATGAATTTTTCTCAACTGGGACTTGCACCCGCTCAAGTGCGGAGCTGCGAGTCTCTCGGATACACCGAACCAACACCGATTCAGAGACAGGGAATTCCTGTTGTCCTCAGCGGTCAGGACCTAATCGGCTGTGCTGAAACCGGCACAGGCAAGACGGCCGCATTTTGGCTCCCCATCATTCAAAAGATTACGGAGCCCATTCCGGGCGCGACGTCGATCCGCAAGAACGTAGGATCGCCAAAGGGATCGCAGCAGCGCAAAGTGCGCGTGCTGGTGCTGGCGCCAACTCGCGAGCTAGCCGCCCAAATTGAAAAGAACTATGTAGAGCTGAATCCAGTTAAGGCCAATCGAAGTGTCACAATTATCGGTGGCGCCAGCATGCCTCGGCAACTTGATGCTCTGCGTCGCAGTCCGGCGGTGGTTATTGCCACTCCCGGGAGATTGCTCGATCTTACTGAGCGCCGCGCGCTTGACCTTTCGGGAATCGAAGTGCTGGTCCTGGACGAAGCAGACCGCATGCTGGACATGGGATTTTTACCTGCAATTCGCCGCGTGCTATCGATGGTGCCCGAAAAACGGCAGACGCTACTATTTTCGGCAACGATGTCTCCTGAAATAGAAAAGCTTGCGCGTTCGACAATGCAAAGCCCGAAGCTGGTCGAGGTCAGTCCTCGTGGTCAGGCCGCTACCATGGTGGAACAGACGGCTTACCCGGTTGCCCAGGAGTCGAAAACGGCATTGTTGTTAGATCTGCTGGAACGCGAACGTTTCGAGCGAGTGTTGGTGTTTACCCGCACGCGCCGCGGCGCCGAGCGCCTTTCGCACATCCTTACAGCACGCGATCATAGCGTAAACCGCATTCACGCCGACCGTTCACAGTCGCAACGTGAATCAGCCCTAAAAGGCTTCCGCGATGGACGCACGCGTGTGCTGGTCGCGACGGACATCGCAGCGCGCGGTCTGGACGTGGATCTTGTTTCGCACGTCATAAATTACGACGTGCCGTCCGCGCCGGAAGACTACATCCATCGAATTGGTCGCACCGGACGAGCTGGCAATCAGGGTCGCGCCATCACTATCGTCACACCGGTTGATGAAGTCTCGATGCGTGCGATAGAACGTCTGACCGGACAGCCTGTGAAACGCGTGGTCTTGCCGGGCTTCGGCGGAACGAATAACAGTATCCATAGTGGCCGACCGGTTGCCTCGTCAAGACGTGGCTCCCGAGTTTCTTCGGCAGTGTTTACGCGTTCATTTCGACCGCGTCGAGCGAGTAGATAGAACAACGGCAGTGATGGCTGATGGGTGTGAAGCGATTATTAGAATCGCTTCACACTCGTTGATCACCGCTCATAGCAATCATTTGAGCTACCATAAGGAGCAACCCGATTGGCAAAAGACGATCTGATTCCGGCTGAGGGCACTATCATCGACAAGCAGCCCAACGCATTTTTCAAAGTACAACTCGAAAATACCCAGCACGTTGTACTAGCAGTGATCTCGGGGAAGATGCGCAAGAATCGCATCCGGATTCTAGTAGGCGACCGCGTGAGTGTTGAGATGTCGCCTTACGATCTCACCAGAGGTCGGATAACTTACCGGTACAAGTAAAACAAGGAGGATTTCCGTGGAAAAGCTAACTTCAGCCGTTGCAGAAAGCGAAGAAAAGCCAGCCTTCGTTGTTGGCGAGCGCGTGGAGAAATTCTGCGTCAAGTGTCAGGAAGAGCGCGGACACGTAATCGCGTCGCTGACCAAACGCGGGAAGATATCGCGCGTCAGTTGCCCGAAGTGCGGCACGCTCGGAACGTTTAAGACCGGCGCCGCCAGCGGAAACAAACGCAAGCTTGATCCGGGCGCGCCCTACGATCAGACCCGCGCCTACCGCGCCGGGCAGACCATGGTGCACCCCACTTTTGGACAGGGAGAAGTGACTGCGCTTATTGAGCCACTAAAGATCGATGTGCTGTTTGCCGATCGCATCCGCCGTCTGATTCATGCGCAACAGGCCAACCACTGATTTTCAGGGTGCTTCTGTGGACAGCATGTAGACGGCAAATGAAGCTAGCCAGTGCTCGCCCGCATAATCTCCGCTAGCTACATGAGCCAGGGCGTCCCTACCGTGTAGTCTTGCCGAGTCAGTTAAGATCCTTCGCGCCGGATCATTGCGCGGCAGTGTTGTCGCAATGCTTCGCATGCACCAGGCGCGGCTGAGATTCAGGCCATCGAGGTGAACGATCTTAGGGTCTGTACGATCAGTTACCACCGCGGGACGAAGCAACTTTCCTAACCTTCCACTAGTTAACTCAGGCAAGAAGCGATTAAACCAGCGGCGAAAATCCGCCGGCTTTAAAACGCGCCGCATTAAATCCGCTTCCATCAGCGCCGGCGAGAAAAAGTCTTCACCGCCCGGTTCCCAAGCGGCGGGGTAGTTAGCATCACTTCTAAAGTAAGTAAGACTGCGCTCGACGATCATAGCCTCCAGCGCCTTGTTGCCCGCGGACCTTGCGTAGTCAAGTCCAAATGCCAACCCGAATGCTGTGTTGGGATGAACGCCAGTGCGAATCGGGTAAGTCTGCTTGGGAAGGAACGCAATATACCTGGCAGCAAGCGCCTCAACCAATGGCTGCAAGTTTCCTGACCATAGTTTTGCATCGGCGTCCTCCCAGTGAAGAAGCTCCTCGGCGAGCTTGAGTAGCCACGCCCAGCCGTATGTGCGTTCAAACGACTGTCGGTTGGGCTGTTTCAAATAGGCAACCTCCGCGTGTATGTTCTGCGGACTGAGACTAACGTTAAGCGCATTCCTAATCGCCGGGGCCTCGGGCATGGCAGGGAATGTGCGCAATAGTCTCACCAGCATCCAGTGACCATGGACTGACGAGTGCCAGTCATAGCAGCCGTAGAAAGCCGGATGCAGTTTCAAAGGACTTTCAACGTCACCGGCATTATTGATCACGTGCTCAGGCTTGTTTGGGTATTCCTTGGAGATACACTTCAACGCGAGCTGCGCGAAGCGTGATGCCTGGGCCTGGTTGAGGGATAACTTGTCAGCTGCTTGTTGAGATGCCGCAAACGCGCTGGCTGTGCCTGGCATTTGCACGACTGGTATGCAAAAAGCGACTATTGAGAATAAGGTCCGTTTCACAAAGTTACCTCGTTAGATGTTTTTGAGAACGACGATTACCGTGCTTTGCTTTGACCAAGTTGCTTACTGGTCATGATCATTGTACCGGACTCGATCTCTGTAGACGCTCACCACAGAACCATTTGCGGTAGCCAATGGATCCCAGCACACAA
>JAMQPH010000114.1 GCA_023717605.1 Pyrinomonadaceae bacterium | reverse complement strand
CATGGGATTGACGCTGCATGCGTCGGTTATTCCGATGACGATTACCGGTGCGGCGATGGGACGGTCCAGAACGTCTGGGCTGCCGATTCCCTTCGTGCAAACCGTGGGGATGCTGAACGCCGGGAGTAGCGGAGGGCCTCTGGTGCATAGCGAGACCGGTGAGCTCGCGGGGCTGGTCGTCCATACCGTGCCCTATTTGGAACAGGTCAAGAATGCTGGAGGGGAGCGACTGGGCGCAGTGATGATGCGAGCCGGCCTCAGTTATTCCATCCCCGTGTCTCGGCTGCGCGACTGGTTACAGAAGAACCGCATCCCCTATTCGGCAAAGCAGACACGTGAGGTGCCTCTCACCCCACTAGAGCAGGAACTCCCAACTCGTGCATTCCTCACGACCGCGCATCTCCTTCATCTGATGGCGGCGGTCCTGCACCAGGATGGCGATCTCCTGGATCTCGCCATTCAACATTATGAATCGGCCCTGCAACTCGAACCGGAACGGCCCGACGTGTTACGGAATCTCGGCCTCGCCTTTGCGGCGAAGGGAGAGATGGACCGGGCACGAGTGACGTACGAGCAGGCCTTCGCCAAAACACCGAGCGATCCCGTGCTCTTAAAGAATATGGGTGAACTCCGGTATCTCATGCGCGACACCCAGGGTGCTGCGGAACTGTATCGAGCGGCCCTTCGACAAGACGCCTGTTTGGTGAGCGCGTCCTTAGGGCTGGGGACGGTTTTACAGGCACGAGATCAAGTGGAGGAAGCGAAGCAGGCTCTCAGGCGTGCGGCGGCCTGTCCGTCGTCTTCTTCCGACGCGGTCTATCACGTGGGCCTCGCGTTGGAACAACAGGGGCTAGGACGAGATGCATTACAAGTATGGGAGGATTTTCTTGAGCAAACCCACAGCGCCTCTGTCAACGAGTTGCCCATTCACAATAAGATTCGGCAGCGAGTCGCCCAACTTCGCGCCCAACTCACGCCGCAGGACCGAGGGTTCAATGCGGCGCCGATTGCCTCAAGCGCACAATCCTCCGTTCCCAAAGTCGCCTACTAAGTTCCTGCTTACCCTCTCGTCTTGTTTCTGGCCTCGGGACTCGTCACCAAAAAACTAGGAAATTTCCGCGGTGTGGTCAAAATTGCTCAGATTGCAAGACCCCGGAGCGCGTACAGTCAGTTAGCTGCATACGCGTTCTTATATCTAACCGAGGAGGCTCCCATGGTAGCAATTCCCAAAGTCGTCGGTGTCCTGTCATGTGGTTTCTTGCTGTGCCTGGGTCTGTCGAATGTCGCGTCGTCTGCGGACAAGCTCAACACTGGCCAATCTGATAAGACGATATTTACTGTGTCGGATAAAGACACCTTTGAAGTCGGCAAGGAGGTCAAGGGCGAAGTGGTGCGCGTCGAAGGTGAGATCTATTCCGTCAGAGAGGACAGTGGAAATGTGGTGCAAATGCATGTTGACGCCACAACTGAAAAGAAATCAAAATTAATGCCCAAACCGGGAGATCATGTTTTGGCGAAAGTGAACGCTAAGGGTCACGCAATTTCGTTTCTAACGGACCAACCTATCTCCCACTGACGCTCCTCTCGAATCAGCAAGAAGGCCAATGGGATGCTAGCAGGTAATTGTCTTAGTGAGAGTCGGCAGGATGGTACTGCATTACGTGCGCGGGTAAACGTCCTCCGCCCCGCCTTGCGGTTTCCTCGTCCCCCTCCTACAATACGCCTCCCTGCGAGGCGTCTATGCCCTTCATCCTTCGCCCCTACCGCCGCTTCCTGGTGCAATGCCCCATCACCTACAACTCTGGGCCATTCCAGGGCCAAGTCCTTCCTTATGAGGAATTGATGTTTTTATAGCGCATGCGCACCCTTTCTTTAATGGCTCATATCTAGCTTCGCCGCGGGAGAACAATCATGCGCATGCAAAGGAATTGGGTTAGCGGCGTCCTTTTCAGTATCTTCTTCACCGCGTTGATTTCTGCCTGTGGCAGCGGAGGAGGCGACGTAGCCCCCCCGCCTCCCTCTCCCGCAACATTTGCGGAGGGGCTCTGGAATGGCGCCTCTAGCAATGGTCGCACAATCGCGGGGCTTGTCCTCGACGACGGCACATACTGGTTTCTGTATTCTGTAGTCGGCAATCCTTCAGTCATTGCTGGTGCCTTTCAAGGGAACAGCAGTTCACAAAATGGCTCATTTACATCGTCGAACGGTAAAGATTTCAATTTGGAAGGTCTCGGAATACTTGATGCCACCGTGAATGGCAGCTATGTGATGAAGCAAAGCTTAAGTGGGACTATTGCTTTCCTGCTTGGGGGACAAACTACTTTCAACAGTACGTACAATGCTGATTATGATTTGATCCCGAACATAAACCTTGTCGTGGGAACCTATACAGGCTCGACCGCTACAATCGGAGGCACCGAAATTGTAACGGTCATGTTATCTTCCCCAAACTCAATCACCGGATCTAGCGCAAGCGGGTGTAACTTTACAGGCTCATTTTCTCCTCGGACTCGTGGGAATGTGTACGATATCTCGGTCACATTCGCGGGTGGTGTGTGCTCGAATGGAACGAGTACTGTCACGGGGGTTGCCTTTTTTGATGCCGCAACAAAGAGGCTATATAGTGCTGCCCTGAATAGTACCAGAACGAATGGGTTCATATACCTTGGCACCAAGCCCTCCCCTGTGGCGTTGG
>JAMQPH010000871.1 GCA_023717605.1 Pyrinomonadaceae bacterium | reverse complement strand
GACGGTGGAGGTCGCCACCAATACATCGATGTTGTGTTCCTTCATGAAACGAATTGCGCGGGGTTGATTGAAAAGCATTATTATCCTTTATTTTTTCGACTTCAGTTTCTTGAACCTCTTTTGTTTTAAAGAAAGGTTCTTCATGAGACCTGTCCGGATATATCTAATACAAACGCACGAAGTAAAGTTATACTTTGGGGAACCCTCGAATCGTTCCCCCTCACCCGGCCTTTGGCCACCCTCTCCCCAAGGGAGAGGGGCTGGAGGTGGTACAAACTGGTAACATAGTTTACAGAATAAACCGGGCACATGGTTTACGCTGCATTGGCAAGGAGGAGACTGCCGATGCCGTGGAAGCAAACCAGTGCTATGGACCAAAGAATTCAATTGATAGCTGATTGGTTGAGCGGAGATTACACCAAGACAGAGCTCAGCCGAATTTACGGGATCAGCCGACCGACGGCTGACAAATGGATTGAGCGTTATGATAAAGGAGGCCCAGAAGCTTTGAAGGAGCTGTCGCGAGCGCCACATCGCCACCCTAATCAGACTGCTGAGGAGCTGCGGGCGATGATTGTCGAAGCCAAGCTTCGTCATCAGAAGTGGGGGCCGAAGAAAGTGTTGGACTGCTTGTACCGTGAGCAGCCGCAGTTGAAGTGGCCTGCGGATTCTACAGCAGGTGAGATCCTTAAGCGTGCAGGGCTGGTTCAACCCCGACGGCGTCGGCGCCGGGTAGCTCCCTACAGCCAACCGTTTAGCGAGTGTGGAGGACCCAATCAGAGTTGGAGCGCAGACTTTAAAGGAGACTTTCGGCTGGGCAACGGCCGGCGCTGTTATCCGCTGACCGTCAGTGACAACTTCTCGCGGTATCTGCTTTTGTGCCGGGCGCTTCAGCGGCCGAGCAACGAGGAGGTTCAACCGTGGTTTGAGTGGGTGTTTCGGGAATACGGGCTTCCCGAGGCGATCCGCACCGACAACGGAGCGCCGTTTGCCTCTTTGGCAGTAGGCGGGATCAGTCAGCTCTCGAAATGGTGGATTAAGCTGGGGATCAAGCCTGAGCGGATCCGGCCGGGAAAACCAGCGCAGAACGGTCGCCACGAGCGGATGCACCGAACGTTGGAGGAAGTGCCGCCGCAAGGCGATCTCGACGCGCAGCAACGCCAGTATGATCCGTTCCAAGAGGAATATAACTGGGAGCGTTCCCATGAGGCCCTGCAAAGAAAGACCCCCGGTAGTGTCTATGGCTCTTCCCCACGATCGTATCCGGTCAAACTCCCAGAGGTTGATTACGAGTCGGGAATCACGGTTAGGCACGTGCGCCATAACGGCGAGATCAAGTGGCGGGGCCAGTTTCTCTACGTCTCGGAAGTCTTGGCCAAAGAGCCCGTGGGACTCAAGCCCATTGATGAGGACAACTGGGAGTTGCGTTACAGTTTTCATGTACTCGGTATACTCAATGAACGAACTAAAAACATTACCCCAGCCAAAGATTGGCATGGGAAGCTAAGTGAATGAAAGTGTAAACCATGTCTCCGGTCTAAAATGTAAACCTTGTCCGGGTTGCACAGGTGAAGGGCGAGCTTGATTTAATGTATCCATCTTGATTGCAACCTAGTATCAGAAACAGGAACCGTCTATTTCGCAATGCGGGCGATTTGTTTAGTTTCCGAATGAACTTGAGGTACAGGTGATTTCTTCGTCT
>JAMQPH010000858.1 GCA_023717605.1 Pyrinomonadaceae bacterium | reverse complement strand
CGAATCTTGAGCGGGGGTAAACCGCCCTTCCCAACCTGCGAATTTTTGTAGCTTGTGTGATATCTGTGAATCGACCTAATTGCGGCTTACTGCCTTGCGTCTGATGGTCTTGAATTTCAAAGCGCTCTGGGCAACGAAGCCTTGCTCTTCAGTGGTCCGTTGTTGTTCGTGCAGGTCGGCAAGCAACGCCAGCAGACCGCTGAGGTGCTGTTCACGGTTGGCGGTTACCGCTTGCAGTAAAGCTTCGAACCCAAGCGCAATTCTATCGATGGTGTGAGAATTGAAGAGGTCGGTCTTATAGTTCCAGCCAAGCACCAATCCCTCCGGGGATTCTTCTGCGAACAAGCCCAGGTCATACTTTGCAGTGGCCCATTGAAATTCGACGGGCCGTACCGTCAATCCCGGCAGCTCAAACTCGCGCCCGGGTGTGTTCTGAACAACGCAGAGAACCTGAAACAGTGGCGAATGGCTCGAGGCTCGTTCCGGCTTGAGTGCTTCGACCACTTTTTCAAAAGGAACATCCTGGTGAGCGTAAGCCCCGAGCGCCACTTCGCGAACTCTCGCGAGAAGTTCGCTGAAAGTTGGATCGCCGCTCATCTCGGTGTTCAGGACTAGATGGTTGATGAACAAGCCGCACAACCTTTCACTCTCCATCTGGTTGCGGTTGGCCACATCGGTGCCCACCACGATTTGCTCCTGCGCCGAATAGTAGAAGAGCAGAGTTTTCAACAGCGCCAGCAAGGTCATGAAGAGAGTGCAGCCCTCCTGCTGGCTCAACTGCCTAAGCGCCCTGGTCAATTCAGGTGATATCGTTCGTTGGTGCGTGGCCCCGCGCAAGGATTGCACCGCGGGACGCGGCCGGTCCAGGGGCAGATTCAAAACAGCTGGGGCACCGGCGAGATGCCTTCGCCAGTAAGAGAGTTGCTGTTCAAGTACTTCACCCTGCAACCACTCTCGTTGCCAGATCGCATGGTCGGCATACTGGATTGCCAGCTCTGGTAGCGGCGAAGGTTCTCCGTTCGCGAAGGCTATATAAAGCTGCGCCAGCTCGTCGACGAACACGTTGATCGACCATCCGTCCGTGATGATGTGATGTTTGGTTAAGATGAGGATGTGATCGTGCTCAGCCATCCGCAATAGCGTCATTCGTAACAGTGGTCCGCAGCCCAGATCGAATGGTCGCTGTGCCTCTTCGTCAACCCATCGCTGCGCCTCGACCTCGCGTTTGTCTGGCGCCAACAGGTCAAGGTCAATCACCGGCAGGTTAACCCCGGTGGCCGGTGCGATTATCTGGCACGGCTGCCCCCCAACTGAGGTGAAGGTGGTGCGCAAAATCTCATGCCGCCGGATGATCTCAGCCAGGGCATCTGCCAGTGCCTTGACGCTGAGCGACCCGTTCAGCCGCATCGCCACGGGACTGTTAAAGTGCGATTGGTTCGGTTCCAGCTGGTCAATAAACCATAACCGCTGCTGGGAGAATGAGAGCGGCAGAAGTTGATCTCTTGAAACAGAGCGGATAGGCGGTGCCTGCGTACTCCGGTCCGCGGCCCGCATCGTCGTTTCAATGCTGGCGGCCAGCGCGCGCACTGTCGGGCACTCGAAGAGAGTACGTAACGGTAGATCTATCTGAAGACTTTGGCGCAGCCGTGACATCACTTGCGTAGCCAAAAGCGAATGCCCTCCCAACTCGAAGAAGTTCTCTTCCGCTCTCACTCGTTCTCGACCCAGTACCTGGCTCCAGATTCCCGCCACTACCTCTTCGATCGGCGTACGTGCCGCCTGACGTGCATCTACCTCTCCACCTTTGCTTTCCGGTGCCGGAAGCGCAGCCCGATCAAGTTTGCCATTCGGCGTCAGCGGCAACTCTTCCAGTGGCACGAAGGCCGCAGGGACCATGTACTCAGGCAACCGCTCTTTCAGATACTCCCGCAACTCAACGACAGATGGACCAAGGTGGTCTGTTACCAGATAGGCAACCAGGCGCTTGTCACCCGGCATGTCTTCCCTGAGAATGACCGCCGCCTCCCGGACAGACCCGTGCGAGCTCAAAGCGGCCTCTATTTCACCCAACTCGATACGATAGCCCCGCAGCTTGACCTGGTGGTCGATCCGTCCGAGATACTCGATGCGGCCGTCTGCGCCGTAGCGAGCCAGATCTCCCGTGCGATACATCCGCTCGCCACCGGAAACGCTAAAAGGATGCGGCACAAATCGCTCGGCAGTTAGCTCGGGACGCCCCAGGTAGCCTCGGGCCAGTCCCGCTCCCCCAATGTAAAGTTCTCCGCTTACGCCAGCCGCCACCGGCTCCAACTCCTTGCTCAAGATGTAGAGTTGCGTGTTTGCAATCGGCCTTCCTATCGGCACTGAACCGCTCCTGGGCGCTTCCTCTTCTCCCACCTCATAGATACTGCTGCCGACAACGGTCTCGGTCGGCCCATACTCGTTGTAGATACGCGTCTCGGGCGCGCCGTCTCGCCATCTCCTGATCATTTCCCAGGTCAGGTTCTCGCCCCCCACCACCAGCGCGCGGCTGGCCCCTTTTTTCTCGGCGGCGCTCATCTGCTCATCAAGCAACTGCAAATGTGCGGGTGTGAGCTTGACGAGTGTGTAATCGGGCGTGGTTTTCAAGGCTGAACTGAGCGCTTCGACGTTATGATCATGCGAGAGCAACCGGAGGCAACGCCCTGTCAGCAGCGGAATAAACATGCTGGTAACGCTGAGGTCGAAGCTGAGTGAGGAATGCAGAGGCGCGCCGTGCCCGGCTGTCGGGGAGTAGGTCTGGATTGCCCACGAGAGGTAGTTGACCACTCCTCGATGCTGGATCATTACGCCTTTCGGCCGCCCGGTAGAGCCCGAGGTATAGATTACATATGCGAGGTTCTCGCCCCTCACCGCACTCTCGGGGTTGGCCGAGCTCTCCTCTGAGACGAGGTCCCATTCCGTGTCCAGACAGAGCGTCTGTCCCCGATGCACGGGCAAACCCGTCACCAAATCCGACTCGGTTATCAGCACGCTCATGCCCGCATCTTCCATCATGAATCCCAGCCGCTCCACCGGATAGCCCGCATCCAGCGGTACATACGCTCCACCAGCCTTGAGAATTCCCAGCACACCGACCACCATCTTGAGCGAGGGCTTGACGCAGATTCCCACCAGACTGTCTGGTCCAACTCCCAGCTCTTGCAGGCGGTGGGCCAGTTGGTTGGCCCGAGTGTTCAGCTCTGCATAGGTCAGTGCTTGATCCTGAAAGATCACGGCCACCGCATCCGGTGTCTCAACCACCTGCGTCTCAAACAACTCATGAACGCATAGCTCATCTGGGTAGCTGCTTTGCGTGCTGTTCCAATCCATCAGCACCTGATTGATTTCGCTGCCGCTTAGCATTCCCAAGGTGGATAGCTGCCGTTCGGGTTCGCTGACGATACTCTCAAGCAGGATCTCAAGGTGCCTCACCATTCGCTCGATCGTGGCCTGCTCAAAAAGATCTTTACTGTATTCAAGGCTCCCGCGTAGCGCACCGTTTGTCTCTTTGAGGGAAAGCGCGAGGTCAAACTTGGATGCACCGTTGCCGACATCCAAAGGCAGTAGAGTCAGGTCGGGCAATTCCAAAGTCGAGGAAGATCCGGTATCGAATGTAAAGAACACCTGAAAGATGGGGTGATAACTGAGACTGCGATCCGGCTGCAGCACTTCGACCAGCTTTTCAAAGGGCGCGTCCTGATGCGCATAAGCACCCAGTGCTGTCTCTTTCACCTGCCGCAGTAGTTCGCGAAATCCGAGTTCCCCACTCACTTTACTGCTGAGCGCTAGCGTGTTCACAAAGAACCCGATCAAACTCTCGACTTCGACGCGTTTTCGGTTAGCGATCGGCATCCCCACTACGATCTGCTCTTGCCCGCTATAGCGCCAGAGCAGTACCTTGAAGGCAGCCAGCAAGGTCATGAACAGTGAAGCCCCTTCTTGTTGGCCCAACGCTCGTAGTTGTCGCGCGAGCCGAGCTGGAAGAGTGAAGGTATGGAAACCGCCGCGAAATGACTGAACGGGCGGTCGCGGATGATCCGTCGGCAATTCCAGTAGCGCCGGCGCCCCCTGCAACTGTTCTTGCCAATACAGCATTTGCTCCTGGAGCGCTCCTCCTTGTAGCCATTGCCGTTGCCAAATGGCGTAATCCGTATATTGAATCGGCAACTCCGCCAGCGGCGACTCATGGTGGTCCTTTGAGAACGTCTTGTAGAGTTCCCCCAACTCACCCATCAGCACCCTCAGCGACCAACCGTCGGTGACGATGTGGTGCATCGTCAGGAGCAGCAGATGCTCATCCTCAGCCACTCGCACCAACAACGTCCGCACCAGTGGTCCCGTTGCCAGATCGAACGGCCGCTGGCTCTCCTGCTCTATCAATCGCTGCAGCCGCTCCTCGCCTATCGCAGTCGCGGATCTGAAGTCATCGGATAGTTCGTCGGCGGCGAGCAAGTCAATGATCGACAGTTCAGCGCCCGAAGAGGGAGGCGGAGGCAAGATTACTTGGGCAGGCTGACCGGCAACGGCGGGGAAGACTGTGCGCAGCGATTCATGCCGCCGAATGATCTCGCTGAGACTCTCAGCGAGCGCTCGCTGATCCAGACTACCCTTCATCCGAATTGGCAGCGGCACATTGTAGAGCGAGGTGCCAGGCTGCAGCTGATCCAGCAGCCAGAGCCGTTGCTGGGCAAAGGACAGCTCAGGATCTTCGCTGCCTCTCCTGGGAATTCGCGCAGTTGGTTGCCACGCCCTTCCAGATTCCGTAGCTTTCAACCTGGAAGAGTCGTCCGCTTCGGTGCTTGGCGGCTTCTCGTTGTCAATATTTAGCAGTTTGGCGCCGTTCTTACTGATCCATTCCGGCAGCCGCTCATGCTTCGCCACCGCCTGCGCGATTCCCGCAATCGTGGGCGTTTCGAAAAGCGCCCGTAATCGTATTTCCAATCCAAAGATATCTAAGAGGCGGGAGACCACCTGCGTGGCAAGTAGGGAGTGTCCCCCCAACTCGAAAAAGTCGTCCTCGATCCCGATTCGGTCGATGCCTAAAGCCTCGGCGAAAATCCGAGCGACGGCCACCTCGATCGCATCACGGGGGGCTGTGTAATGTGTCGTAAGACCATGTCCTCCGTGGGCAGGCGCCGGCAGTGCCCGGCGATCCAGCTTGCCGTTGACCGTAAGTGGCAGTTCATCCAGAAACACGAAGACAGCAGGCACCATGTACTCCGGCAGGCTCGCTTTCAAGAAGGCGCGCAGTTGATCTGTGGCGGGCGCGGGTTGATGTACCACAAGGTATGCAACCAGCCGCTTCTCGCCAGGCACGTCCTCCCTGTCGATCACGACCGCTTCCCGAACAGCATCATGCCCGTTGAGCGCCGCCTCGATCTCGCCAAGCTCGATGCGAAAGCCACGCAACTTCACCTGATTGTCCAGACGTCCGAGATACTCAATGCTTCCGTCAGAGAGATACCGCGCCAAATCCCCTGTCCGGTAAAGTCTCCCTCCGGGAATATCGCTATAGGGATCAGGAATGAACTTCTCGGCCGTCAATTGCGCACGGTTAAGGTAACCACGAGCAACACCCGCGCCGCCGATATGGACCTCTCCGGGAACACCAATCGGCACCGGCTGCAAAGATTCATCCCAGAGATAGATCTGAGTGTTGGCTAGGGGACGCCCGATCGGAGGATCTATCTCCTGATCTGCCCCGGTAAAGACTGGAGCCCATGTGGCCACCACGGTCGTCTCCGTTGGTCCATAGAGGTTGGTCAGTTTGAAAGGGAGATTCGCGCCGGTTACGCGATGTAGTTTATCGCCGCCGGTCTGCAGCGCACGCAGGGCAGTTGTCTCCGGCCACGGCGCCCGCAGCGCCTGTTCAGCGACCGGCGTGGGGAGAAAACTGATCGTGATGGCGCGCTCCGCCAACCAATCTTTCAGCTTTGTGGGCGACGAGCGAACTTCTTCCGTGGGAATATAGAGGTGCGCACCGACAGTGAGCGTGGGCCATAACTCGATCATGTTGGCATCGAAGGCAACTCCCGCGAGATGACTGATGCGGTCATTCGACGTCAATTCGTTCGTGGCTTGAAACCAGCTGATGAGGTTCATCAAACCGGAGTTCTGAATTTGCACTCCCTTTGGCTTGCCCGTCGATCCCGAGGTATAGATCA
Organism: Pyrinomonadaceae bacterium; assembly: GCA_023717605.1. GTDB lineage: Bacteria > Acidobacteriota > Blastocatellia > Pyrinomonadales > Pyrinomonadaceae > PSRF01. The sequence continues at coordinate 335 of JAMQPH010000858.1, read as the reverse complement.
CGTACGCAAGATGGCCCGCCTTCGTTTGCCGCTCTGGATTGTCTTCCCGTTCCTCCGTATCAAGGTGCGATTCTGTATCCAAACAGATCGTTCGCAACAATGGTCCGGTAGGTAAGGTAGCGATCAAGCTTTGTTGTGTCAGGAGCGCGGCCACGCCTGCATCATCCACCATGTAAGCCAGACGCTCCTTCGGATAGGCGGGATCGAGCGGCAGATATGCACCTCCTGCCTTCATGATGCCCAGCAATCCGACGATCATGTCAATCGAGCGCTCCAGGCAGACGCCTACCAGCACGTCCGGCCCAACTCCCATTTTCTGCAGAGCGTGGGCCAAC
>JAMQPH010000886.1 GCA_023717605.1 Pyrinomonadaceae bacterium | reverse complement strand
CTTCGTGTTGCGCCTCTTCGAAGCTGCGTCCATTGACGCGCTCGAACAGGGCGCGAAGATCGTCTTCCAATAACGAACCCTCCGCGGCAAGGATTTCTTCCAGCTGCTCCGCAATGATCTCGCAGAGCATCGAACGATCTTTTTTCCCCTTGACGCGCTTGTCGTCTAAAAAAGCCGCGAGAGCGCGCACGAACCCTTTGCGCAGTTCGGTTTGACGGCGCCGGCGCGGATGGAGATGGGTGCCGTAATAGGCCAGAGCATCGTCGAGCCGCCGCGTCTCACGTTCAAGTTCCGACCGGAGCGCTTCGATCTTTTTGACCAGACGATTGAAAGTCTGCTGGTGTTTGGTCAGACGCTGACCGAGCCGTGACACTAATGTCAATCCCGTCGACTCCTTGTCCGAGAGCCCAACGCGGTCGTCGAATAATGTAAACTGATCGTTCGCCATTGCCGCTCCGATTTTGCTCCGATCTGCCAGCGTATCGCCGTCAGGCATTTCTTCAGACACCGTGTAGGTTATTAGATTGAGCGAAAAGTTTCCATAATTCAAACCGTCCGGGCGTCAGAAACCAGCGGCTTCTTTTCTCACGTCGCCGGGCGGTCATCGGCATACAGCCCAAACATGGCTGATTGACAATGCGCCGGTTCAACGCTATCGGTCGGGAAAAAGCGTGTCAACATTTTCATACGGCCCCAAGGACGGAGCACGCAATGACATTCCTCAACTTCGCACGAAGCTGCCGCCAGAGCTACGTTACCGGCGCGCTGGTACTGCTGAACGCGGTGACCTTCCTAGTGCTGCTGAACTTCACAATCGCGCTTGCGCTTGCGATGCGGGATTATCTGCATCCCGACCCTAACCGCGTTACTGGTCAGATTGGCCAGATCGATGCAACGCCGCTGGCTTGAGAAAAAACCTGCGCCGAAGCCGCAGGAGTCGATCGCCCAGGTCGTCAACCGCACCGTCAATCTATTCGACCAAAATCAAAAAATCGCCGTAGCTATTTGTCAGCTCTATGCGACCCGCTCGCTTTTCTTCCTGCAGCCCAACGCGAAATATAACTCTCCAGCGCGCTTGTATCGACGCTCGCTGCCCGAGGAGTTCGTGGCCGAGGCGACGGTGACGATCCAAAGTAGCAGTTTCTACGGTCGGGCGTGAGTATTGACTTATTTGTCTGATAGAAAACGAACCAAGTCGGACCAGAGCAATGTGTTGGGAGAAGCACCAGGGTCGGGCTTTCTAATCTTGCGGATCTTTCCAAATCTCCGATCACAAGTGCATGGATCGGAGTCAGGATTTCGTTTTGCTTTATTTGTTGAGAGTGTTAGAAGGCGTGCTTATGTAATAATTAAAGTCCAGATTGCCAATTGACGCGCAAGGCGTGATCACCTACACGGCTCGGGTCAATACCGTCACGGAACGCTCCCGACAGCGCGAATGGTAAAATACGAGACGCGACCACGTCAGGTTTGGACGGGCATACCACAGGGTTCGATGGATGGCTGAAGGAGCAACAGAACGCTACCCGGTTTCCGTTCCCGCTAGGATAGCTGATGATGCTACGACAAAGATAGATGAGGAGCAGTCGACGAGAGCGTGATGCGGTAAACGGACTTAACACTCTCTTTCAGGTTAGGAGAAATGACGATGGCAAGCGTTGACCCGAAAGACATTCAGAAGTTGCTTGACGATATCGCAACGCTGGAAAACTCGATCAAAACTGCGGGCGAGTTAGGCCGGGCTAAACTCCAAGATATCAAGCTGGATGATGTTCGGCGCGCCATCTTGAATGGCGACGTAAAATTGGACGCTGACAAATGGACCAAGCGGGCCGAGCAAGACCAGTGGAGGCTTCGAGACCGATTATCCATGGTTCGCGACTCTTTGCATGGTGCAGCAGGCCTCGATGGTCCTCAGGATACGAAGCACATCATGTATGACGAATACGCATCGAGTCCGTCTATCGTGATCTGGGCATTGTTAGGAATGATTATGACCGCGGCGCTACTTGTTCAGATTGTGAGCAACTGGAAAAAAGCCACTGGAACCGATCTCGCGTTGAAAATTCAGGCCGCGGCCGCTCAAATTCAAAAACTTGAAGACACCGCCAAGAAGGAAACCGATGCAAAAGCAAACTG
>JAMQPH010000851.1 GCA_023717605.1 Pyrinomonadaceae bacterium | reverse complement strand
TGAGACTAATGTTAATATCGGTAAGGGCTGGACAACCGAAGGTGGTATAATCCGTTGGATCGAGACCAGTTACATCGAAATTAAAGGCATTGCGTAGCAAGCTATTCGTCTCTTTTAAGGGCGTTCCTCTTTCAACATAGTGCTCAGCCCATGTCGCATGCTCGCCGTACGATTCAAGCGCCCTTGTGGTAGTGGACGAAAGCGCTTCGAAGTAAGGCACATAGGCATCGAGAAAAGTGCTGTGAATCGTAGGCTTGGGCAATAGACAAGCGTTGGGGATAGGAATACTGCTACACGAGGATGGATTGGTATGAACAAGATCATACTCGACCATGATGGTGTCTACTGCCGTCTGAAGTAATTTCGAACCCGCGCTATGGGCTATGAAATGAATGTGGGTATAACCCATATGAAAGAGATCATGTCCAAGTTTGGTCCCATGTATGGGGGCGTTATCCCAAGCGGTTTTCGGTAAAGAAGTGTCAGCATCGAAATCCCAATTGTAGGTACATATATCATCCCAGTCCGGATTGTTATTCATCTTACGTTCAATTGCATCCTTCATATCTTTTGGCCAGGCGTTGGCATTGCTATTCCAGCCATGAATGATCACTACACGATATCGCGCTAATGATGGTTTAGCTGGGCATTTGTCGTATAATGGCTCGTTTCGGGCATGGATAACAGCATCGGGAATTAGAGAACCAAACGTAAACAGATTCAATGGATCGGTTCCTGCCTGATACTCCGCGAGATTCAATATTCCGTCTCCGTCGGTGTCGAGCTTCGCATCCGATGGATCGTTGGGATTCAGACCGTACAGATTCTCCCAAACATCAGGCATGCCGTCGCCGTCGGTATCCGCGAGCACGCCAGTTCCGGTCACTGACAAAGAAAGATTTCCGCCGTTGCTTGTGAAACTGACAAGGGCGTTAGCCTGTCCCGCGGAGGTTGGGCTGAACCGCACCGTGATCGGCTGGCTCTGATTCGCTGCGAGACTTAAAGAATCGTTCCCGACGATGCTAAACGGTGTATTCGGAGTCACCGCCACACTACCTGTCAACGTTCCGCCGCCAGTGTTTTGAACGGTGAAATCAAGATCTTTCGTGGTGCCCACGTCCACGGAGGAAAAATCATAGGATGTCGGATTTACCCCTAACGCCGGCGTTGGGGGTGGAACGCTATCACCCAAGTAGCGCACCAGTGCAAATTGTAAACTTCCGCTGAATACATCAATCCCAATATGTGCCTGTCCGGCGACTACCAACTTACCGTCAATTTGAATCGCAATACCCTGAGCAAGACTATTCTGGCCGATGGGCGTTGTTAGCATCCCACTCGTGCCAAAGCTTGTATCCAATGTGCCGTCGCTGTTGAGTTGCCCCAACGCGAAAAGGTCATGTGCTAAAGTCCCTGTAAAAATGAAAAGGCGTTGAGTATCCTCCCAGGTGAAACAAACCATAGACAGGCTCCGTTGGCAGCGGAGCCGGGAGGAGGTCAACGCCATGAAGAGAATACCACCGAGTGTGCGGATGAAGGAAGAGGTCCAGCAGCTGCTTGGCGGGCAAGCCGTAGAGGGAGCGCCGGCTGAGGCACCGATGCGGGGATTTGTGCGGTCGCTGGCGCGCTACATTCTGCAGGTGTCCATTGAAGAGGAAGCCACGACGTTTTTGGGGCGAGAGCACTACCGGCGGGGCGGACGGCTGCGAGTGGGCTGGAGAAACGGCTACGAACCCAAGGGGGTGCAAACCGAGTCTGGGCTTTTGGAGTTGGCCGTGCCACAGTTGCGCGCCACCGAGGAGCGGTTTCACCCTCAGCTGGTAGAGCGTCTGGGCAATCGTAGTGTCGATCTGGAAGGATTGGTGCGGGGGATGTACGTGCGCGGGCTTTCGACTCAGGACGTGGAGGATCTGTACGGGGAGAGCTTTGGGAAAAGCCGTCTGAGCAAGAGCACCGTAAGCCGCATTACCCAGCAGCTCAACGGCGATTTCGAGACCTGGCGCAAGCGGGACTTGAGCGATCTGAACGTGTTGTATCTGTTTCTGGACGGGCAGTATCACGCCGCGCGGCAAGGCACGGATGAGAAGGAGGGGGTGCTTTCGGCGTATGCGATTTTGGAAGACGGCCGGCCGATACTTTTGCACCTCGATCTTGGCCCGCGGGAATCCTATGACGCGTGGCTGAGTTTTCTCCAGGACATGGGGGCGCGCGGGCTCAGGGATCCGCTGCTGGTGATCTTTGACGGGGCGGCGGGTTTGCACAAAGCGGTCAAGCGTATGTGGCCTCGGGCCTATCGCCAACGCTGTCAGGTCCACAAGATGCGTAACATCCTGGCCAAGCTGCCCCGGGTGATGCTGGGGCAGATGAAACGGCTTGTCCAGCAAGTCTTCCTCGCCTCCAGCCATGCGCAGGCACTCAAGCGCGGGCGGGCCTTGATCGCGCAGTTTCGCGATCGCTATCCGGCGGCGATGGAGTGTTTGGAGCGGGACTTGGAGGAATGTGTGACCTATCTGCGTTTCCCATCTGTGCACCATGTTCGGATTCGAACCACCAATCGGCTGGAGCGGCTTAACGGAGAAGCACGCCGGCGAACGAAAGTCATTCCCCGGTTTCCGACTGAGCGCTCGTGTCTGGCGCTGCTGTTTGCCAGCTTGGTGACAGCCTCCAAGCACTGGCGCGGTGTGAAGATGACGCCTGCTGCAATCAAGCAACTCCAACTCTTGCGAGTTGAGGTCGCGACACCTTCTGGTCAAAAGGCTGTCGCGTAACGTGGAGAAGAGGATGTTCAACGCCTCACACTTTTACAGGAAAATTGGGACTTGACCCGCGAAAACGGGTGAAAAGACTGCCGCCGAGCCCGCGAACACAATCTTGCCGTTCGCTTCGACCGCCACGGCATAGACCACATGGTTGGAGAAGCTAGGAAAGATATTGCCGGTTGTTTTACCTCCAGTGCCGAAGGAGGCATCCAGGCTACCGTCACTGTTGTAGCGTGCTATCGCAAAATCTTGACGGGTGCTGCCGGTGGTAAACGCCGCTCCCCCAACGACGAGCTTACCATCGGCTTGGATGGTTACCGCGAGGGCTTGATCAGTGGAGCCATTGAAGTCGGTAATTGCCCTCCCCGATACTCCGAAGGACAGGTCTAGGCTTCCATCAGTGTTGTACCGGACCACTGCGAAATCTCCATAAGGGAGATTCTGTGCAAAAGACGTTGAACCGGCGACAACAATCTTTTCGTCTGCCTGAAGAGCAAGCGCATATGCGATATCGTAGGAGTCAGACGCAATATCGGTTAAAACCATGCCATTGATTCCAAAACTCGCATCGAGACTTCCGTCAGTGTTGAACCGGGCTAAGGCGAAATCATTTTTGCCGAGTTGCGATCGCGACTCACCCGCAACCACAAGCTTGCCATCTGTTTGAGCCACCAACCCGTTCAGGCCAGAAAAGTAAGATCCGAAACTTTCGATTACCTTGCCACCCGTCCCAAAGTTCATATCTAAGGACCCGTCAGTGTTGTATCGTACCAAAGCAAAGCGAGAGGAGCTGTTAGTGAGTGTAGCATTGCCGCCGACTATAATTTTTCCGTCATTTTGGATTGCAACTGCACGTCCTTCGTCCTGACTAACATTATCAATGTCAGTGATCACCATCCCGCCGACGCCAAACGATTGGTCAAGACTGCCGTCCGGATTGTAGCGAACAACCGCGAAGTCACCATGAAATATGGC
>JAMQPH010000850.1 GCA_023717605.1 Pyrinomonadaceae bacterium | reverse complement strand
TCAGGCGACCCCATATAATCTTGCCATCCCAAGCCCCACCATAGGACCGCTTGGGAAAGCGTAATGCGCTTTCCGCGAATCGTTGCATCACTGCGAAGGCGGTGCCGGTTTCGCGAAAAAGACGAAACACCAGGCCCACCGCGCCCCGCACTTCTTCGTCCGGGTCAAAGATGATCCGGCTTTCCTGGTCATAGCAAAAACCGACCGGCAAGGGGAAACGCAATTCACCTTTCTTGGCTTTGTTGAGTTTGCCTCCCTGGAGGCGCGCGTGCAAGAAATGGAGCTCGGCCTGGGCCATTGTGCCCTTCAACCCGAGCAACAATCCGTCGTTGAAGTCCGCTGGATCGTAGCAGCCATCTTCGTCGATCACCAGGGTTGTAGTGAGCGCACACAACTCTAGCAGCCGATGCCAATCCAGGTTCGATCGCGCCAACCGCGAGACTTCCAATGCAAACACCGCACCTACTTGGCCCATCGAAACATCCGCCACCAACGTCTTGAAGTCCTCCCGCCCCGCCATTTCGGTACACGTCTTGCCCAGGTCCTGGTCGAGTATGCGGATCAGGGATTGGCTCCAACCCAGTTCCAGCGCCTTCTCTCGCAGTGCATACTGGCGCTCCGTGCTCTCCTGATGATGGCGTACCTGACCAGGCGTCGACTGGCGTAGGTAAATGTAGGCAGGCCGGCTCCGGTGATGATCTCGAATCTTGGGGTTCATCGGTTGCCTCCGCAGTTGCCGAAAATTTCGGGTTGCCTTGCAACCAGCCTTCGAGCATGTTGGCGAGAAGCACGCCACCCAATTTCACGTCGATGGGTGCCGTAAGCGAGGAATGCGTTTCGCTCACGGCCATCCCTCAGAGCGCCTCTCGGCGGCGGAGCAATTCGCGGTTGATCTCGCAGATCGCCTCTAAAATCTCGCGGGCTCGGTGGTAGTTGGCAAGAAACTCTGCCGTCTGGGCGTAAGACTCCTGCGGCACGTAATCCATTTGTGGCCGCAAGCCCGGGTAGCTCACCGAAAGATAATACTTGGGGCCATGACCGGGACCGTCCGCGCATTTGCACCCCGGCTTGCCGCACCGCTTGTAGCGCTCGATGAGGGAGCCTCGCAGGATCGCTTGGAGCGGGGGCAGTTGACGCAGGAGAGCGTTGCGGCGCTTTCGCAATGCGGCAGTGGATTGGGTTCCCATCCTTATCAGACCACGTATCTAACTGGTCTGATTGTAATCTAGGCAAATACATATTTCAACCTTCTTGTTCGGGCCTGCTCAGTTGCTCCACTAAGGTGGCCAACTCGAAAAGCGCGTCGGCATCAAGCCGCGGCGGCGGCAAACGAAGCGGATCGTACGGAGACGGATCTGCCCAGTCGGTCCATTCGCGCGCAACACTGAAACTGCCGCGCTCCAACTCGCGGAGGATTAGAGTGTCGACGCCGGCTATGCGTCGTTTCTTGAGTACTTCAAAGCGTCGGCCGCGTTGCGGATGAAAAGGATGACGGATTTCGGCCCATCCCAAAGGCGAACTGGGCTGGAGTGCAGTTCGCAATGACCGTCCCCGCGATCCGTGATCGAGTGGTCCAGGGGGCACTCAAGCTGATCCTGGAGCCGATTTTCGAAGCTGATTTCCAACCGGGGTCGTATGGATACCGGCCGAAACGGACAGCGCATCA
>JAMQPH010000827.1 GCA_023717605.1 Pyrinomonadaceae bacterium | reverse complement strand
CGGAGTGACGCTGTCGTCGGCCCGGCTGTGTTCAGGCGGCGAAGCTTCCGCGTCACAGCCCTCGCCGCTGGAGTGCTGCTGATCGTCGTCGGGATAACAGTAGTCTACCGGTCGATCTGGCGGTCTGATTCCGCAACTCGCTTCAGGACGCTCGCGGTTCTACCTTTCAAACCGCTCACCTCTACGGATCGTGACGAATCCCTCGAGATGGGCATGGCCGACACTCTGATTGCGAGGCTGAACGCGAGTGGGAAAATCTCCGTTCGGCCATTCAGTGCGGTGCGCAAGTACGGCGGACTGGAGCAAAACCCCGTCGCCGCTGGGGAAGAACTGAAGGTCGATGCCGTGCTTGATGGCAATATCCAGCGGGCGGGCGATCGGATGCGAGTGACGGTGCGACTTGTGAGCGTGAGAGATGCCCGGCAGTTGTGGACCCGGAGCTTCGAAGAGAAGTTCACGGACATCTTCGCCGTGCAGGATGCAGTCTCGCAACGGGTGGCGGAGGCGCTGGCGCTCAGGTTAAGTGGCGAGGAGGCGGGGCGGCTGACGAAACACTTCACCGAGGACGCGGAGGCGTACCGACTTTACCTCAAAGGGGAATACTTATCGAACAAGTTCACTCCTGAGGGCAGCAATACAGCCATCGAGTATTTCAATCAGGCGGTCGCTCGAGATCCGAGCTACGCAACGGCCTACGCTAGTTTGGCTAAATCCTACGGTGTCATGGGCATCAACGGTTGGTTGCCGCCGAAGGAGGCCTTCCCCAAAGCGAAAGCCGCGGCGACTAAGGCTCTGGAAATTGATGATCAAGTAGCAGAAGGACACGCCGTTTTAGGCGCGACTGAAATGTTCTACGAGTGGGACTGGTCAGCCGCGGAGCGAGAGTTCCAACGCGCCATTGACCTCAACCCTGACTATCCAGACCCACACCGCCTGTACTCTTATCTTCTGACGGCGACTGGGCGCTTTGACGAATCGATTGCACAGACCGAACTCAATCTCAGGCTCGACCCGCTATCGCCCGTCTCATACGCGGACGTGGTGCGTGCGTATTACTTCGCCAGGCGGTATGACGAGGCGGTGGAGGCGAATCGAAAGGCTAACGAGATGGATCCGAATTTTGCGATCGCTCATCTCGTTGCCGGCGCAGCCTACGAGCAAAAGGGAATGTACGATGAGGCCGTGGCGGAGTTGCAGAGGGCCAACAATTTTCCCGGCGGGTTCTCGGAAGCGATGGGGGCGTTGGGACACGCTTACGCGGTGTCAGGCAAGAGGAGTGAAGCGCTGAAGTTACTCGGAGAGTTAAAAGAGATGTCCAAGCGGACGTACGTCTCGCCCCTCGATTTCGCGATCCTCTACGCGGGCCTTGGCGATAAACAAAGGGTGCTCGAATGCTTGGAAAAGGGTGCCGAAGAACGCGTCGGCTGGCTGATCAATCTGAAAGTTGATCCACGGTTCGCTGGCCTTCACACCGAGGCCAGATACACGGCCTTAATACGTCGGCTAGGGCTTGCTCCTTAGTTACCACGGCGACGGTCGAACACGACTGGAGGTTCGCCCGAGCCTGGTTCATCGTGAATTGCAACAATGCCCATTTCGACCTAGTCTCTAGAGTTCGCTCACAAATTCGTCGAGTCAGGAAATGACGGATTGCTCAGATTTGTTGATACACAACCCCAATCCCGTAGGGATCGAATGTTTATAGACCGCGGGACCAAGGGGATTTTTTAGAAGCTCCAGCGGAGCGAAA
>JAMQPH010000824.1 GCA_023717605.1 Pyrinomonadaceae bacterium | reverse complement strand
CCCGGGCCTGATGAGTTCCAGCACGTGATCCAACAAATTATAGTGATAGATCCCGTGCGGCATACCCTCAACAGCCTGGACGGAGATGTACACCTCCGGTGCCTGAAGGCCGCCACAGGAGGGAAAGCTACGCAACGGCAGCCGCTTATACCCGTAGCCCACCGTGAAGCCTGTGATGCCACACGCATGCTGAAGCAGGGTCGATAACTGAGCCGCCGATACTGTACCACCGATGTAGTCGCGGCGTGATCGCCGATGCGCCAGAGTCCCAATGATGCCCACATCCACCGAGTCTGGCTCAGGCAACTGGATTCGCTCAGCCCTTGGATATGACTTCACAATCGGAATCGGAGCGAAGATCCCTGTCTCGTCAGTCGGTGCGGCGGGTACGATATTATTATTTTCCATCTGGGATAGTCGGGTCTTCACGTGCTCGTTGTAGACTGTGCCTATCCCAGTTTCCCAGAGGCGTTCTCCCGCGGCCACGTCCCCCATCATGCTTAGTAAGTGGTCACATTCATAGTCGGACAAGGCGTTGAGAAGTAGGCGGATCTCTTCTCTAGCACCCATTGCCACCACCTCCCAGCTCAATCACAACAATCGTGCCTTCCTCAATTCCGTCTGCTTCCAACACTGCGTCTATATCGCGGTCGATGAACTCACATCGGCACTTCGCCACCAACTGCAGCTCAGCGGCCTTGTGAAGCACCCGGTCGGTGACACGGCCAGCTTCGACCAGAGTTCGACGGTACCCACGCGAGCCATACAGCACATCATTACGAGCGAAGTTGCCCATCACAAAGGCGATATGGGTATCCGATGGCGAATCATCGCTCGGATTCGTGACCCGGATCGAATATCTGAGTCTGTCCTGATCTGACCTGGTCAGCTGCTTCATAATATGCAACCTGTCAAGAATTGGATCGTGGATCGCAACTGAGTCACCCACTAGCATCCGGAGCTCTACCGCATAGAAAAGCTTGGGATCAGTTGTTCTCGCAACGGCAGTAAGTAGGTGAGACCAAGGAGCGGCGAACGCCAAGGCCGAAGAACCACCTGCCTTCAGCGCGAGGACGCGGCGCCTGAGAAACTCTTCTCTCACCTGGTCGGCGTTGGTCTGCAGAGGGAAGATAGGGACGTTGTTGACTAGCTGGAATAAGTTCTCGCCCAGCAGAAGAAATTAACTTCCAGAGGTTCGCGCAAAAATCCCGTCCTCTTCATTTCATCGACAAACTGTTTTCGTAGCAAGTTTCCAGCGGCGTGTTCGCTGCTGCCAAGCGATCGACATAAAACGAATTTGCATGTTTACTCAATTGGCAAATCCGCAATTGTCACAGAAACGCCGAAGACGAATCGATGAATTTGGCGAGGAGAATACGGCACGGGTCAATATCGTACGGGTCAGGTCTTGCAATCACCCAGCTCGCTTTGAAAAGGGCAAGGTGTCGGGCTTTGGTTATTTGGTATTTTCTCCTCCGGCCCCGGGGAGATGACATGGTAAACGGCTTCCGGGAAATGGATGCG
>JAMQPH010000781.1 GCA_023717605.1 Pyrinomonadaceae bacterium | reverse complement strand
CCCCTTTTCACACGGCACCTTGGCCTGGCAGCGTTGAGTGCCGGGATCCATTGGCTACCGCAAATGGTTCTGTGCGTTGAGTGGGCTTGCGTCATGATGGGTAGTTGAGCCAAGTATATTGTTGCCGTTTCAACGGTTTCTCCTGCGGCTCCGCGTGCAACTCTCTGTGCTCAATAGCTTCAGTGTCTTAACATCGAGGTCAAACCGTTAAAACGGTTCTGGGTTTTCTGACTGTCTCGTCACCGGGCTGAAGCCCCGGTGTGAATAAGAGCGGTCGGGTCATACTCTTGAGGCGGTCATACTTTTGAGGCAAAGCCGAGGTTGTCCGGCTTCATCGCCGTGCTCACTCGCGTGCGCTCACTGATCGGTTTTGATCGGCGTGGCAATCAACCCGCCCTCATAGGTCTTACTGTACTCGTCCATCTCCTTTGCCAGAGCGGGATCAAGCTGTCGCAACTTAGCGAGCTCCTGCTTCAGCTCTTTGTCGTCCTTTCGTGCTCTCGGCCTCGTCGAACGTGAGCGACGATGAAAGCTCCCGATAGGCGTTCGCCTGGGCGAGTAAAGACTTGGCCTTCTGCTCGAACGTTCCAACAGCGTCGGCCCCTGCAGCCCAGCGAAGCGGAGGCGGATCCTGACTCGCTAGGTGGATCAGCACCTTGGCGAGCTTGGCGGGATCACCGCCTTGCAAGCCATTCATTCCCTTCCAGGCGGTAACGGTCTGCATGGTTTTCTCGGCGTAGTCGTCGATCGAGGGCTCAGGGTAATTCGTCGACTCTTCCGTGAGCAGCTCGGTGCGGAAGAAGCTGGGCTCCACGAGCATAGTGCGGATGCCGAATGGCGCGACCTCGGGGGTCAGCGACTCGATCCAACCCTCAAGTCCGAACTTCGACGCAGCGTAGGCCGAGCAAAACTCCTGCCCGGAAATGCCGGCGGTCGAGGAGATCTGCACAATGAGGCCGGAGCGCTGGGCACGCATAACGGGAAGCACGGCCCGCGCGACGTTCACTGAACCGAACAGGTTGGTCTCGACCTGTGCCCGGAAGTCCTCGGGACTGATCTCCTCGAAGAACCCAGCGTAGAAGTTGCCCGCATTGTTGACCAGCACATCTATGCGGCCAAACCGGTCGACAGCAGCTTTAACCGCAGACTCAACGTCGGTAGGGTTGGTAACGTCCAACGTCACTACCAAAAGATTCTCGGATGGTCCAATGGCCTGAGCCACCTTGTCCGGGTTGCGGCCTGTAGCGACAACCTTGCAGCCAGCAGCCAGCGCAGCCTTGGCGATGTCGGTACCCATGCCGCGCCCGGCGCCTGTAATAAACCAAACTTTGCTCATAGTGGTACTCCTTACTTTGCTCATAATAGAGGCTCCGAACAATCGCCGCTATGACGATCCTCGCTAAGATCCGGACAATCCTCCAGAAACTCCCGGTGCGGCGTGTAAATGGAAAACAAAGAGATTAGTATGCATTTATGAGCCAGCAGGAAGCAGAACTTAAGCAGCAAAGAATACAAATCAGTCACGCGGAAATGATCGAGCGGATAAGTCGCGCTGTCCCCGAAGATGGATTGTTAGAGGCATTTCCCGGAGTTGTCCTTGGTCGTTTTTCCAGACCGACGGAGCGGGTGTATTCCGTTTTCAAGCCCTCCTTTTGCATCATCGCGCAGGGTAGCAAGCAGGTGCTTTTGGGAGAGGAAGCATTCCGCTACGATCCGGGTCATTATCTAATTTCGACGGTCGTCTTACCGGTGGTGAGCAATGTTATAGAAGCAACTGAGGAACAACCGTATCTGGGCTTCCAGTTGAATCTTGACGCTACGGTTGTGGCCGCGGTCATGATGGAATCCGGCGTCGAAACTAAAAAGAGTGACGCGAGCGTTAAGGCCATGAACGTAAGCCCCACCAACTCTGATTTGCTCGACGCCGCTCTCAAATTAATCAGGCTGCTCGACACGCCTGACGAAATCGAGTTTCTGGCCCCGCTGATTATTCGTGAAATTATTTATCGGCTCTTGAGGGGAGAGCAGGGTGCGCGGCTCAGCCACCTGCTGACTTCGGAAGGTGACACACGGCGCATTTCGAAGGCAGTAACGCAGCTCCGCGAAAATCTCGACCAACCGTTGAAAATTGAAAATATGGCGCGGGATCTTGGTATGAGTGTTTCCGGCTTTCATTATCACTTCAAGTCGGTAACAGCGATGAGTCCAGTGCAGTTTCAGAAACAAATACGCCTCCAGGAAGCGCGCCGCATCATGCTCGGCGAAGATCTTGACGTAGCCAGCGCCAGTTCCCGCGTCGGTTATGAAGATCCGTCTTACTTTAGCCGTGAGTATAAAAAGCTGTTCGGCGCCCCACCTCAGCGCGACATCGCGATGCTGCGCAGCCGCCTCCAAGCTTGAGAAGCTGAGAGTTGATTGGCACCATATTGCATGAGTGAAATCGAAGAGCCGTTTGGTGCCCGCGAAGCGGGCATAAGCATAAAGCCTAGGGTGGAGCGAGGCTCTGCGAGCCCAACCCTAGGTACAGATGTTTAGAAAATAATCGAGCCCGTAAAACGGGCGACAGCCGCTACCACATCGCTGTCGCCCGTTTTTACGGGCTCGATTATTTTTGTTATGTGTTCCTGGGGCTCACGCCCCAGGTTTTATGCTGCCGCCCGCTTTGCGGGCTTCTTCATTATTCATTCTCGGCCCATCATGACGGGGGTGGAACGCCGGCTGGAATTGGCGATCGCTTCAGCGTATAAGTTCGAGTGCCGCACCCACAAGAGAGGCAGCGATGAACCTAACCGACATCAGACATCTCTTCGATTACACCGAATGGGCCAACGAGCTGGCAATGGATGCTGCCGCGGAGTTATCCGATGATCACCTGCTCCGCGACGTGGGTGTCAGTCACAAGTCCATCTTCGGCACGCTCTTGCATATGGCGGGCGCGGAATGGATTTGGCTGGAAAGGTGGAATGGCCGATCGCCAGCTAAATACAAAGCATGGCTGATGTGGACAACTGATTCGTGCGCGGATCTTTTGATGCTGAAAGAACGTTGGCGTGATTTGATTGATCGGAGGGCGCAATTTATCTCGGAGCTTGATGAAGAACGACTGGATGCCGAGCTGGCGTTCAAGCTTTTGAGTGGCGATCCCAGCTCAATGCCCCTTGTCGATCAGATGCAGCACGTCGCCAATCATGCAACGCTGCATCGAGGGCAAATCGTTGGGATGATTCGCCAGCTCGGCATCGAACCGCCGTCCACCGATCTATTGTTAGGATCCTGATGCAGGCAGTTCCTGGGAAGAAGTTGAAAGCCGAATCCGCGCCCGTCTCACTCGCCAACCGGGCTCATGACCCGGCGCTTGATTGTCAGGTCAGAGGCGGAATCTGATATCACGGAGGCTGCCCTTTGGTATGAAAGCCGAGAGTCCGGCCTCGGACTAGAGCTTATCGCCGAAATACGGGCGGCGATCGGGCGCGCTCTTGACGATCCTGAAATGTTTCCGCGTCTTCGCAAAAACCCGACCGTTCGTCGTGTTCTAGCTCGCCGGTTTCCATATCGCATTTTCTTTATTGTGCAACCTGACGCATTGATCGTGTTCGCAGTGCTTCACGCCGCAAGGCATGACCGAATTTGGAAGCACCGTATTCAGCAGGAATAGCAATCCGGGTGGTGGGATTAACCAAAGCTTTCAGCATATTGAAGACGTCGACTTCCATTAATTCATCTGTTCACGTTCACTCGTTTTCTGGCGTGTCTTCTTCGAACGCGCTCTCGTAATGGATGCTCTCCAACAGCATCACCTTGTCAGCAGGTATCAAATTGGCTTCGCCATCTTCGTCGGTAAATGAAACGAAGCTGCAGACACTTGAGTCGGCTCCCGCCATCACAGAAGCGACGAGTGCCGCGTCGTCAGGGTCGATGTCGTTGTAGTGCAGCGGCTTGCTCATTCCCTCTATGACTATCGTCATATCGGGCTCGCTCTCATCCGCGTCTTTTGCCGGGAAGACACCAGCATCGAAAAGAGCTTGACAGCGGCAGATGTATCCGGCGTTAATCGCAATCTTACGGCCAGAGGTGTCTTCGAATTCAATTACCAGTCCGCTCATCTCCCAACTCCTAAGTAACAATTCCTGCTGGACGTTATTTTCACATCCTCCGTCACGACATAGACGAACTTGTCGTCGATGCCTGGGAATTCAAACGTTAAATAATGCCTAACTTGCATTTGTTCCATTGTCTTCCTCCTTATGGCCCACAGCTTGAGTGAGCAGTATCCCGGGCCCACCCGCTACCGCGAGGTGGTACTGACTTCCCTGTAGCAGAACAGTCGATCGCCTCTGAACACTATGATTGTAAGGTGCCTAACCAATTTACTTGTCGCCACGGATTATCGGAGTCAGTGTCGTGTTGCAAGGTGAGACGCTGTCACCTGATCGTGAGTTAGTTGTCCGATATGCTTCAGCTTGTCGTCGAGATTACCTACACTCAAGCATGATACTACCCATGACGTTGTACATTGAGTGTTACCAATTGTCACCAAATAGTGAGTTCGGTGGAGTCTGGGGTTTAGCCGAGCGACGATTTCATCCGTCCCGAGGTTCTGCTTGAAGATGATATGGACGATTTGTACAGCGAACACGCTCAAAACGATAGGTTATCGGCTTTGCCTCAAGAGTCGCATCTCATTCACACCGGGCTTCAGCCCGGTGTGAAAGTGCACGGGAGAATTTGAGAACCGTTTCAACGGTACCAATATACTTGGCTCAACTACCCATCTTTAGGGCAAGCCCACTCAACGCACAGAACCATTTGCGGTAGCCAATGGATCCCAGCACTCAATCTAAGCAGGCCCCTTTCACACGGCACCTTGGCCTGGCAGCGTTGAGTGCCGGGATCCATTGGCTACCGCAAATGGTTCTGTGCGTTGAGTGGGCTTGCGTCATGATGGGATAAGTGAGCCAAGAATATTGTTGTCGTTTCAACGGTTTCTCCTGCGGCTCCGCATGCAACTCTCTGTGCTCAATAGCTTCACCATCGCTTTCACAATGTTGTACTGGGCCTGCACAAAACCCGGTTGTTCTGGCCAACGCCTTTCTGAAATAGACAATCGCACGCTCCTGTCGACCATCAATTACCCACGAATCTCCATCCATCACTGCTAATCCCATCGCCAGCAGTGCCTGTATTGAATCTGTTTAATCGGCGTAATATGGGATCAGCGATAGTAGCCGGGACTGGAACGCAGGTGTCAATTCCTAAACCACTAAAGGAGCAGCAGACTCTCACCAGCTAACATTAATATAGGCAGAGTGACCAAGGGTCGCTCTGCCTATATTTATCGCATCGGGCCTGCCCGTCGGACTGGCTTGCTAATTTAACGTCAGTGGAAGGTTAAATGGCCCAGCTTAAATGCGCCTGCTTCGCTTAACTTTGGCCAAAATACCTGCGAGGCCAGTTCCGAGCAGCAGCAGAGTTGCTGGCTCGGGAACTGGGGCGCCGGTGACAACAGCACCTGGGCCCTCGATTGAATTGGTAAACGCGCCAAAATCGGCGTTCTCAAAGCCGGTAGTGACAAGGAAGTAATTAACTCCCGTGTTTAGCGTAAAGCTAAACGCCGACGACACCCCGATGCCGCCTGTGTCGTCGTCGGCTATCGCGAAGTTTGTCAACGGAGATGCCGGATTAAACCCTCCGGAGTACAAGATCAGGAAATTGTCATATAGGGGGGTGTTGGGTAGGCTTAGAAAATTGTAAACCCCGCCGACCGTGATCTGGAATTGAAGCACACTGTATGGCACGGCTGTCCCCACCGCAGACAAAGCTCCTCCACCCTCCAGAGGGCGATTGAAGACTGGCCCGCCCGTCGTGTTCCCCATGAAAACGAAGGTATCCGCAAATGCGGAGGTGGCGCTAAACACTAACATGGCCAAGACCATTACCAATTTTTTCGTCCCAGGACCCACCCCGGAACTCAGAGCTGTCTTCAGTTTGAACATCCTCAACCTCCTTTTAACGTTAGGGAGCGCGTTAGAGATCAATGCTGCTGGAGCATTACACGTTGGCAACCGACAGACGCGAGATCCAGAGCTTGAATGTGGTTGACTGCGACAACGGAAATTTGCAGCAATCCTCGCGCCATTTTCGATATCGTTGAAACTCCACAAAACTATAGGCATGTCCCGTTACCAGAGCGGACGCGGGATCGATTTCGTCTGAATCCTGGACACCAATTCTAGAATTGCGACCTTAGGGTTTGCGTTCAACCGAAAGGTGGCGGTCTCCACTCAGAATCAGGCCCTTGCCGCGCTGCTGTTGCTTTATCGATGACCTCTCCATCGTCCAACGTTAGGATGAGGTGCGGGCGAGCGTTGCCGTACACAATCAAGTACTCACGCGATGTCAACCGAGCGAATCAGATTGAGGAATCTTTTCGCTGGGTTGCCCACTACCGCGCCGCGGGTAAGCTAAAGGCCAACGGCTGTGAGGCTCAGTTGGCCGCGATGGACATCAACGGCGACGGTCTTTTCGATGACGACTCTAGCAGAGGATCAAACATCGGTCTGGATCGTAATGGTGATAGGCGTATCTGGGGGACCGAGGAGTACCTCTACGGCACTCAGATCATTGAGTACTGTAATGATGCTTTTCTCGTTGATAGAGTAGA
>JAMQPH010000745.1 GCA_023717605.1 Pyrinomonadaceae bacterium | reverse complement strand
TGGGTCGGGGAAGGCTCTCCCATTCCGAACACGCGCGGAATTCGCAACGACATCATTGCGGCGCTGAAGAATCTAAACCTTCCGGTGTTGCGGTGGCCCGGGGGCTGCTTTGCCGACGAGTACCACTGGCGCGACGGCGTTGGCCCACGGGATAAACGCCCGAAGCGGATCAATACGTGGTGGGGCAACGTCGTCGAGACGAACGCGTTTGGCACACACGAGTTCATGGACTTGTGCGAACTCATCGGCGCCGACGCTTATGTCGCCGGCAACGTCGCCAGTGGCACGCCCCAGGAGATGATGGATTGGATTGAATACATGACCTCAGATTCCGATTCTACGCTGGCTAGTCTGCGCCGCCAGAACGGGCGCGAAAAGCCGTGGAAGGTCCCCTATTTCGGGGTCGGCAACGAGAACTGGGGCTGTGGCGGGAACATGCGCCCTGAGTATTATGCCGACGTGTATCGACGCTTCGGTACCTTTGTCAAAAACTATTCAGGCAATCGCATACAGAAAATTGCCAGCGGGCATAGCGATGCAAACTACGCCTGGACAGAGGTGCTTATGTCGCAAGCCGCAAACCAGATGGACGGTCTGTCGCTGCATCACTACACCTTGCCCACCGGCAACTGGAGTAAGAAAGGATCGGCGACGCAGTTTGGAGAGGACCAGTGGCACTCGACGCTCGTGCGCACGCTCCGGATCGATGAGTACATTCAGAAGCACAGCGCGATTATGGATAAGTATGATCCGCAGAAGCGCGTCGGATTGATGGTTGACGAGTGGGGCACCTGGTATGACCCTGAGCCCAACACCAACCTCGGAGCGTTGTACCAGCAGAGCACAATCCGAGACGCACTCGTCGCCGGAATCAATCTAAATATCTTTCACAAGCACGCCGATCGCGTACAGATGGCCAACATCGCCCAAACGGTCAACGTCCTACAGGCGGTGATCCTGACAGAGAAGGAGAAGATGCTGCTTACGCCGACCTACCACGTCTTTGAGATGTACAAAGTCCACCAGGGCGCGACGCTGATCCCCGTCGAGTTGACCGCGCCGGAATACAAGTTGGGGCAGGCGACTGTTCCTTCGTTGCACGCCTCGGCGTCGCGCGACAAAGCCGGTAAGCTGCATCTCTCCATCGTCAGCCTCGATCCGAACCGCCCGGCTGAGGTCTCGATGAAGATTGTGGGAGCGTCGGGAAAGAGAAACGCGCAGGTTGGGAAGGGCGGTTTACCCCCGCGTGCGTTTCATCAAAGTTGGGCGGGTGAAAACCGGCCTTCCCAACCTGCAAATTTGCGGATGTTCAGTATCACCGGCCGCGTGCTGACGGCGCCGGCGATGAACACGGTCAACACGTTCGACAAGCCAGATGTTGTAAAGCCGGCACCGTTTACCGACGTAAAGGTACAGGGCGATGTGATCACGTTGACCTTACCGTCGAAATCAGTTGTGGTGTTGGAGATTCAATGATGAGATTTTTGATTTGTCAGTTTTGATTTTTGATTGCAGAGTGACGCCACTGATTGAGCCGTGCATGGGATCGCGGAGTTGGCACACAGTCTACGAACGGGCTGGTGAACACAGTGTAATTAGGGCAGTGTCTGGCAGGGGCAGTTGTCTAGAAATGAGTTATTGGACGCGCTCACGAAAACTACTACTTGGATTGGGGCTTGTTCTTTTGTGCACGGCTTCCGTCGCCAAAGCCGGTCAGGGTCAAGCTCCGCAGGCTAATCCGGGCAAGAGTGCAGAAGAGAAGTTCGAGCACGGGAACGTAATCGATAGAGTCGTCAGTGCCGGCGATCCGACGAAGTCGTACGCTCTTTATCTGCCCACTGCCTACACCACAACACGAAAGTTTCCAGTCATCTATTGTTTTGATCCGGCGGCTCGGGGAGCGGTTCCGGTGGCGCGCTTCAAAGATGCGGCTGAGAAGTACGGATATATCGTGGTGGGTTCTAACAACTCGCGCAATGGGCCTCAACAGTTGAGCGAAATCGTTCGTGATCTTTGGGCGGATACGCATGCTCGCTTTTCGATCGATGACCAGCGTGTTTATCTGGCAGGTTTCTCTGGTGGCGCGCGGGTGGCCATTTCGGTCGCCTTCTGGCTCAAGGATAAAGTTGCCGGTGTGATTGCCTGCGGCGCTGGATTTCCCCCTGACGTACCGCCTGGTACGCCACGGTCCTTTGTCCTCTTAGCAGTCGCCGGCACCGAGGACTTCAACAATCCCGAAATGCAAACCCTGGCGCGAAAACTCGAGGGAGCAACTCCGCCGGTTCGGCTCGCCGTTTTTGAAGGAGGCCATGCATGGCTTCCACTTCAAGTTGCAATCGATGCAGTCCAGTGGCTGGAAATCCAGGCGATGAAGTCGGGGGTACGAGATCGAAATCCAGCGCTGATAAATGAACTCTTCGAACATGCACTGTCGCAGGCTTCAGCAGCGCAAACTGGCGGCGACAGATATCGCGCGTATCAACGCTACGCGGCAATGGTCCAGGATTTTTCCGGCTTGCATGACGTAGCTGAGGTCGAGAAGAAGGCCAATGAGTTAAGTGCGACAAAGGAAATTAAAGATGCGTTGAAGCAAGAGAAGAAGATGGAGGAAGAACAGATCTTCCGAATACAGAGTATTCAGAGACTGATCGGTGCGTATGAAGTATCGAACGAGAAGTTCGAGTCACTGGTCGCCCTTAGGGATGCGCTCAGAGGTCAGAGAGAAGCCGCAAAGGCGACCGAACCATCCGTTAAGCGCACAGTCGCGCGGAGGGTGATGGGGTCGCTGTTCGTCGAGTTCTTTGAGCTGGGGAACACGGCAATGTCTCGGAAGGAGTATGAAAGAGCGGTCACTTATTATTTCCTCTGCACTGAAATTCAACCCGACAACGCGCGTGCCTTCTACTATCTCGCGCGCGCTCATGCGCTGGCTGGTTCGCGGAATAAGGCGCTGGAAGCGTTGAAGACTGCTGCGGATAAAGGGTTCACAGGTCTGCAGGAGTTGGAGGCGAAAGAGTTTGAAGAGCTGCAGTCGGATAAGAGGTTCAAGGAGATTCTGGAGTTGGTGAAGAAGAACTAGGGCTTTGGTCTTTGGTCTTAGGTCTTTGGAATTTGTGTCTCTGAACTTTGAACTTGGTAATTTGTACTTTGTGTTTGAACCTCGCTCTGTTGATGTTGAACTTGGATCGATGGAGACACAAACAAAGTACAAAGAACTAAGCTCGAAGTTCAGAATCCAAGTCCTAAGACCAAAAACCAAACCCCTACCCCTTCTGTTTGAATCTGCGTAATCGGTGGATTACTTCTTCTTATACAACTCGGGCAGCGACTTGCGCAGGTTCGCGAGCTTGGGCATGTCGTGAGTGACGATGTAGGGCTGGTTAGGGTGATTCACAAGGTAGTTTTGATGATAGGCCTCTGCTTCATAGAAGGCTTTGAGCGGAACCACCTGAGTTACGATCTTGTCTTCAAAAACCTTCGCCTGGTCTAGTTGTTCGATGTAGCTTTCGGCGATGCGCTTTTGCTCTTCATTTGCATAGAAGATCGCGGAGCGATATTGCGTACCAACATCAGGACCCTGGCGATTCAACTCAGTCGGATCATGGGCCACCGAAAAAAACACTTTCAGCAGTTGGCCGTAGGTGATTTGCGACGGGTCATAAGTGATGCGGACAGATTCGGCGTGACCGGTAGCGCCTGAGGAGACGGTGTAGTACTGGGCGTTGTCGGCTGAACCACCCGAATACCCCGACTCC
Organism: Pyrinomonadaceae bacterium; assembly: GCA_023717605.1. Lineage (GTDB taxonomy): Bacteria > Acidobacteriota > Blastocatellia > Pyrinomonadales > Pyrinomonadaceae > PSRF01. Next base: position 19,973 of record JAMQPH010000745.1, on the reverse strand, counting down.
GCCTTCGAAACTCCCTTCACGTGATCGAAGACTGCTTCTATACCCCAGAAACAACCTCCTGCCAAAACGGCCTTTTGCTCGCCTTTCGTTGTAGCAAGTGGTGCGTCAAGTTTGGGATCGGGAATGGCGACCACGGAAGCGTTCGCCATACTGCATGCATTCAAAAACATAGTTGTTATCAGCAGAATCACTAAAATCGCAGAGAGTTTGAACATAGTTAACGTTCTCACAAGCCTATATATACGCGGCGCAGATCATAATCGGATTTCAACGGATTTGCCAGAAGAGAAACCTAAATTGGAGATAATCGAAACTCAGGATAGCGCTTACCACACAACCTGGAACCTGCGAATTGTTCCAGGTTGAATAGCTCAGCCATGGACCGTGACTGCATCATGGGACTGGTGAAGACAGCCTGGTTGGCACACAATGGAACTTTTGAATCACAAAAACTGAATGCGAGGAGAACACTTCAATGAGTAGGAAGATATCGAGACGTAGGTTTGCAAAAGTCGCCGGCACTGCGGCGCTGGCCTCCACGGCGACGAGCGCCCTCGGATCGGTTGCGTCGGAACCGAGCGGTGTGTCGGAACTGAGAGGCTCTTCAGGCGGTTCAGATACGAACGCGTTGGCGAGCCCGCAGACGACGGGGCGCGAATTTCCAAAGGGGTTCATCTGGGGTTCGGCAACTGCTTCGTACCAGGTCGAGGGTGCAGTTAATGAAGACGGGCGTGGACCATCGATCTGGGACACTTTCTCACGCATTCCTGGCAAGGTGGTGAACAATGCCACAGGTGACGTGGCAGACGACCACTACCATCGATACAAAGAGGATGTTCAACTCATGAAGGCGCTGGGAGTCAAGGCGTATCGCTTTTCGATCGCGTGGCCTCGTGTGTTTCCGCAGGGCGCCGGCGCGCCGAACCCGAAAGGCCTCGATTTCTACAACCGCCTCGTCGACGAGCTGCTCGCTAACGACATCAAGCCCTTTGCCACTCTCTACCACTGGGACTTGCCGCAGGCGCTACAGGACAACGGCGGCGGTTGGGAGTCGCGCGATACCTCGAAGGCATTCGGCGACTATGCGGGGTATGTTGCCGAGCGTCTTTCTGATCGAGTGAAGCATTTTTTTACGATCAACGAGTTCGGAGCGTTCGTCGAGCTGGGATACCGCATTGGGATACACGCTCCGGGATTGAAGCTTCCGCCGGGCCGTTTCAACCAGACTCGACATCACGCGGTGTTGGGCCATGGCCTGGCCGTCCAGGCGATCCGCGCGAAGGCAAAGCCGGGTACGAGAATCGGTTTGGCCGAGAATATGACAATCTGCGCGCCCGTCATTGAAAATGCACAGCACATCGAGGCGGCTACGCGCGCCACGCGAGAATTGAATGCGCAGTACATGACGGTGATCCAGGAAGGGAAGTATACGGACGCTTATCTTGCTGCAGCCGGCGCCGACGCACCGAAGTTCACGCCCGAAGAACTGAAGATCATTTCCAGTCCGCTCGACTTTGTGGGTATCAACATCTACACGCCCATCTACGTTCGTGCAGACAGTTCGTCGCTGGGATTCGCCGTTGCACCGCATCCAAAGTCGTTTCCGCACATGGCGTCGTTTTGGTTGTTTGTCGGTCCGGAGGCGCTCTATTGGGGACCACGTCACGTCGCGAAGATTTGGAACGTGAAAGAGATCTACATCACTGAAAACGGCTGCTCGTCGTCAGATGTCCCGGCAGCGGACGGCATTGTGTACGACACGGATCGCGTGATGTATCTCCGCAGCTATCTGACGCAACTTCAACGTGCGACCGCGGAAGGCGTGCCGGTGCACGGTTATTTTCTGTGGAGTCTGATGGACAACTTTGAGTGGGCCGATGGGTATACCAATCGCTTTGGTCTCCACTATGTCGATTACGCGACGCAGAAGAGAACGCCCAAGTTGAGTGCCGGATTTTATAAAGAAGTGATCGCGAGGAATGGAGTTGCGTGATCTCGTCGCAGAGGCTTTTTGCGTGAGCGAGGTTTTCACGCAAAGACGCAAAGGGTATGTAGCATAGACTTTAGTCTGTGGATCGCTGTGGCATCGAACATCACACAGACTAAAGTCTATGCTACATATGTCTTTGCGTGAAACTGTCTTGGTTGAACAAACGGTCAAGAGTCACGAAACCAGTAAGATGGAAAGAAACCAGATCAAGAGAATCGAAGTCTCCAGTGATGCGGCAACGCGAATAGCGATTGCTCGGGAGTGGGTGGAGAGGTATGCCGCCGACGCTGAAATATTGGTTATCGCGCATTCGTTGGAGGCTGCGGCTGAGCTTCATCTGGGTGTGGTTGGAGCGAAGGGCGCATGGTTCGGGATTAAACGATTCACTTTGAATGTACTTGCGTCACGGCTGGCGCAGCCCGAGCTTGCTGCCGCAGGGAGCGCCCCGGCGAGTAGTCTCTCATTTACCGCTGTCGTGGCGCGCGCGATTCATTCGCTGCAATCGGAAGGAAAGCTGAGTTACTTCGAGCCGGTCGCGACCCGACCAGGGTTTCCGGTTGCAGTCGCGAAAACGCTCGAAGAGCTGCGGATGAACGAAGTCAAGCCGGAATCGCTCGCGCGTCTGACGCGCAGTGGAAAGGACCTGGCCGCGATAGCCGGGTTGGTTGAGCAGGAACTCACACACGCAAAGCTCTCCGATCGAACTGCTCTGTTCCGCGTTGCGGTTGATTCGATTACCTCCCCGGAAAACGCTCGGTACATAGGGCTGCCAGTGCTGTTGTTGGATGTTGCGATACGCAGCCGATTGGAGAATGCGCTTATCAAGGAGTTGGCGGAGCTGTCACCTGGTGTTTTAGCAACCGTGCCACAAGGTGACGAGCGGACGATCACGTCGCTGGAAGAATCGCTTCAATGCAAAGCCAACCGGACACGGAGACACGGAGACACGGAAACTCGGAGACACGGGGACGGGGAGACGCGGGGTCACGGTGCAGACTCTCCTTCTGAAAGAGACTCACCGCCTGATTCGCTTTCGTTTGCCAAGGAACATTTGTTTGAGAACTCGGCGCCGCCTCATACGCCGTTGGATTCCAGCATTCTGCTTCGGAATTGGCCAGGCGAACCGCGTGAGTGCGTGGAAATTGTGAGGAGTATTCAAGCTGAAGCGGCGCAGGGCGTGCCGTTCGATCAGATGGCGGTCTTGCTCAATTCCCCTGGGGATTACAGATCTCATTTAGAAGAAGCCTTCAGTCGGGCTGAGATTCCTGCTTACTTCGCGCAAGGAACAACTGCTCCGGCTCCTGCCGGTAGAGCGATGCTCGCGCTCTTGTCGTGCGCCGCTGAAGGACTTTCGGCCCGGCGATTCGCTGAGTACCTTTCCCTTGGCCAGGTTCCTCATCCTGAAGCGAGCAGGGGTTTGGAGTCGGCATGGGTAGGGCCGAGCGATGAGTTGGTCGCGGGAGTCGTGGCAGCCGAGGAAGATGGGGAGACGGGTGGGCATGGGGAGACGGGGAGACGGGGAGACGGGGGGACGGGGAGAGACGGAGGACTGTGCGGAAAGCCGGAGGAGAGCGAGGTAGTTGAAGGAGCGTTGAGGGCGCCGGCGAGGTGGGAACGGTTGCTTGTTGATTCCGCTGTGATTGGAGGAAGGGATCGGTGGGCCCGCCGGCTTGAAGGTCTCGCAAATGAGTTACTCCTGCGTATAAAGGAAACTGCGCCTGAAGAGGAGGCGAAGGTTGAGTCAATCAAAGGACAACTTCGCGACCTGGAAGCGCTGCGTGCTTACGCCGTCCCGCTAATCGATCGACTTGCTGCTCTGCCCGATGGTGCGAGCTGGGCTGAGTGGCTGGCGCATCTGCGAGAGTTGGCGGTAAACGCTCTCCGCGCGCCGCAAGGTGTGCTGGCAACACTGGCAGACCTGGAACCGATGGGGAGAGTTGGTCCAGTTGATCTTCACGAAGTCCAACTCGTGCTTGGGCCAAGGCTCCACGACTTAGGTGTAAAGCCGCCTCCACGTCGTTACGGCTCTGTCTTTGTCGGTTCGGTGGACTCTGCGCGCGGGCTTTTATTTCAGGTGGTGTTTATTCCTGGATTGGCTGAGAGGATCTTCCCCCGGAAAATTGTTGAAGATCCGATACTCCCCGATGAGCAGCGGCGAGAGACTGACATCGCGGGCATCACGACGCGACGAGATCGACTGGAACTCGAGCGGCTGGCTCTGCGGATCGCGTTGGGTTCTGCACGAGAGCGGGCGTACCTTTCATATCCGCGTATCGATGTGCAGCAATCACGTCCTCGCGTTCCATCTTTTTATGCCCTCGAAGCGTTGCGAGCCGCTGAAGGTGTGTTGCCTGGTTTCGAGGAGATAGCGGCGCGCGCTGAATCTACGACGCGGGCGCGGTTGGGATGGCCCGCGCCCGAGCGGCCAGAAGCCGCCATCGATGAAGCAGAGTATGACCTGGCCCTGCTTGCGAGTCTGGTAGGAGCAAAGAATGAAGACGCTACGGGTCGAGCACACTACCTCCTGACTGCTAATAAACATCTTGCACGAGCGTTGCGCGCACGCAGCCGCCGTTGGCTGCGTAGGTGGACGCAAAACGACGGGCTGGTGGATCCGGACGAGCAGGCGCGACAGAGCATCGCGAGTCATCAATTCTCAGCGCGGTCTTTTTCGGCCACTGCGTTGCAGAACTACGCCAGTTGTCCCTATCGATTTTTTCTCAGCGCGATACTCCGGCTTGAAATGCGGCAGGAGCCGGCGGCGATTGAAGCGATAGATCCGCTGACTCGTGGGTCGTTGTTCCACGAGACGCAATTCGAAGTGCTGACTGCTCTCAAGGCCGCCGGGCTCTTACCGCTCCATGGAGTTGTAGGGGCGTCCATCCGTGGGCGCCCCTCGGACCAGGAAGAGCAGCGCAGATTGGACCGAGAAGACGGGAGACCGTTGGATGGTGATGGGGAGCGGGCCTTGCTCCGTGAGGTGGGGCGCCCACGGAGGGACGCCCCTACAATTGATTCGATGGGCAAGGCTTTCGAGTTGGTTGATCGGGTGTTGGATCGATTTGCGGGGGAGTATGAAGACAAACTGGCGCCGGCGATTCCGAGAGTCTGGCAGGATGGAATCAACTCGATCAGGGCGGACTTGCGAGAATGGTTGCGACGTATGGCGAACTCTGACGATGGCTGGGTGCCCGAAAAGTTTGAATTGTCGTTTGGCCTGACTGACCGCGGACCGCGCGACTCCGATCCGGATAGCGTCAGTGATCCGGTGGAGATCGTTGGCGATCTCAAACTGAGAGGCTCGATAGATCTTGTTGAGCGGCACCCAAGCGGCAAGTATCGCGTGACCGATCACAAGACCGGAAAGGCCCGCGCCGAAAAGGAAACAATTGTCGGCGGAGGGAAATACCTGCAGCCTCTCCTGTATGCGCTTGCCGCCAAGAAAGTACTAAACCAGCAAGTTGAGTCAGGCCGCCTATACTACTGCACTGCTGATGGAGGCTTTGAGGACCGGGTTGTTCCACTCAATGAAGACAATCTTCAGATAGTCACTGAAGTTTTGATCGGGGTCAGGCAGGGATTGGCGGATGCGTTCCTGCCGGCGGCTCCGGAAAAGGGAGCGTGTGCCTGGTGCGATTTCCTGGCGGTGTGTGGAAGCCTGGAAGAAATGAGAACTCGCAATAAGCCGGGTGATCGGTTGGTGCAGTTGAAGCGAATCAGGGAACTACCATAATCAGGAGGAAGGAGCAGGAGCAGGAGGCAGGAGCAGGAGGCGGGCAGGAGGCAGGGTTGCTAAGAACCAAAAACACGATCCACGAAACAACACGAAACCGCACGAAAAAGAGATGCTCTGATTCGAGTTATTTGGTGTTATTTCGTGTGATTTCGTGGATCGTTTTTGATCGCTTCGACTGCGGTTCACCATGAAAGAAACAAGAGCCAGGAAGGAACATATGACGCTCGCCGACCAGGCGGCGCGTGACCGGATTCGCGATGACCTTGACACCACTTTGGTGGTTGAGGCGGCGGCAGGCACTGGCAAGACCAGCGCGCTCATAGATCGAATTCTTTCCGGAATCATTTCCGGACGCGTGAGCCTCGCCGGCACGGTTGCTGTTACCTTCACAGACTTCGCCGCGGGAGAACTAAAGTTAAGACTGAGACATGCAATCGAGGGAGCCCGGCAGAAGCACGCCTCTTCACCGCGGATAACGGAGTTACTGAGGAAAGCGGTAGAGGAGCTTGAGGAGGCTCGCATTGGAACGATTCATTCGTTCTGCGCCGATCTCCTGCGTGAGCATCCGGTCGAAGCCGGCATCGATCCACTGTTCGAGGTTGCTCCTGATGACTTAGCGTATCCGCTTTTTGATTTGGCTTTCGAGCGATGGTTCGAAAAACAATTGGCCGCCCCGGGTGAGGGGGTGAGGCGAATTCTTAGAAGGCTTCCACGAAGAGAATTCGGTGGTAAGCGGAGTGGAACTCTGACACGACGACCGCGTGAGAGTGGGCCAAAGCCGATCTTACGGACTGCCGCCTGGGAACTCGCAAGGGAACGCGACTTTACTTCGCCCTGGAAACGGTTCGACGCTTTCGATCGCGAGGCGGACATTGATGCACTTGTCCTCGAGATGGAGGAATTAGGAGAGTGGTCAGAGGTTGGTCATCCGGAACAATGGTTTACAAAGTCGCTCGTTTATCTGAAACGCTTTGTTGCGGAACTTACCCGCGTCGAGTCGCTGAGCCAGCCTCGCGATTACGACGGTATTGAAGCACGCTTGTTTGGACTCTTGCCGGCCTGGAAGTCAAAAAACTATAAGGCCTACTATGCCAGGGATACTTTTCCTAAAGATGAGTTGTTGAGACGCCGTGACGATCTGAAAGCGCGGGTCCAGGAGTTCGTTGATCATGCGGGCGCCAATCTCGCGCCTCAACTGCGGGAAGAACTCTGGCCGGTCGTTGAAGAATTCGAACAACTCAAAGAGCGGGCCGGCTATGTTGACTTTCTCGATCTGCTGCTTCGGGCTCGCAACCTGATCCGGGACAATCGCGACATCCGCACCGAATTGCAGCAACGCTTCACGCACATCTTCGTCGATGAGTTTCAGGACACAGACCCTCTGCAAGCCGACATCCTGATGTTGCTTGGCTCAGATGATCCTGATCAGCGCGACTGGCGTCAGGTACGACCGGTTCCGGGAAAGCTCTTCATGGTGGGTGATCCCAAACAGTCGATCTACCGTTTCCGGCGCGCGGACGTCGCTCTTTATCAGGAAGTGAAGCGGCAGATAGTGGCGTCGGGAGGCGCGTTAGTTGAGTTGAATGTCAGTTTTCGCGCCACTCCGGAAATTCAACAGGCTGTGAATGCTGCTTTCGCTCCAGTTATGTCAGAAGAGTCTTCAACGCAGGCTCATTACGTTCCTCTGGCGCCGTTCAAAACCGCTCTCGATACTCAACCTGCAATTATCGCGCTTCCAGTCTCCCAACCATACGGCGACTTTGGAAAGGTTGTGGACTGGAGAATTGACGAGTCGCTGCCCAAGGACGTCGGGGCTTTCGTAGATTGGATGGTAAACGATAGTGGTTGGACTGTTACTGAGCGCGAGCGTTCCGAGCGAGTCCCGCTTCAGCCTCGACACATTTGTCTCTTGTTTCGGCGTTTGCGTCACTACTCCACTGACGTTGCCAGGCCGTATGTGCAAGCCCTGGAAGCTCATCGCATACCACACCTATTGGTTGGCGGCAGCTCCTTCCATTCGCGTGAGGAGGTGGAGGCGATCCGCAACGCGCTGACTGCGGTGGAGTGGCCCAATGATGAACTCGCAGTCTTTGCTACGCTGAGAGGACCACTCTTCGCCTTCACCGATTCGCAGTTGCTGGCGTATCGCAGCGAGTACTCGACGTTGCATCCGTTCAAGCAAAGACCGGGTCAGGAGGCAGGAGGCAGGAGCAGGATGCAGGAGCAGACGGCAAGCTTGACTGGAGCCGTGGGCGACCCGGTCGCTACCGCTCCTGGTTCTGAAGTTGGCGAAGCGCTTGGGATATTGAGGGAACTTCATCGCCGGAGGAATCGACGTCCGATTGCCGACACCATTGGAACCCTGCTGGCTCTTACGCGCGCTCATGCCGGATTTGCCAACTGGCCGACTGGTGAGCAGGCACTCGCCAACATCATGCGTTTGACGGACATGGCTCGACGGGCGGAGCGCAATGGTTTGATCTCCTTCCGCGCGTTTGTCGACTGGCTTGATGAACAAGCTGAGAGCGGTGACATCGGCGATGCACCCATCATGGAAGAGGGAGTCGACGGCGTTCGCATCATGACCGTGCATAAAGCGAAAGGGCTCGAGTTTCCCGTTGTAGTTTTGGTCGACATTACGGCGAAAGACTCGCGCGAGCCGTCCAGGTGGGTCGATCAAGCATCCGGATTGAGTGCTATGAGGCTTGCCGGCTGCACTCCGATCGAAGTCCAGGAGCACGCAGACGAAGAGATGAGGATCGAAAAGGAAGAAGCGGCGAGAGTGCTTTATGTGGCTGCCACTCGGGCTCGAGATCTCCTGGTGGTTTGTGCGGTGGGAGACCAGCCGTACGAAGGATGGTTGGCAACACTCAACCCGGTACTTTATCCAGCAGAGGACATCAGCTTCAAACCACGTGCAACGCAGCCGCCGGGATGTCCTCAGTTTGGAGATGACAATGTAGTTGGGCGTTTCAAGAATGCTGCTCGTCCAAGGGGTTCAGTGAGTCCCGGCCTGCACCGGCCACAAGCGGGCGATCATCAAGTGGTCTGGTGGGATCCCGCTGTGCTCAGTCCTATTAGTCAGGGTCACACTCGCTCGATACTGACGGACTTTCTCAAAGAAGATGACAACAAGGTTCGAGCGGAGGAGGGAATTCGCTTTCATGACGAATGGCAGAGGCAGCGCGCGAGTATTCGCCAGGCAGCGGGCAAGCCGGAGTGGTCGGTGGTAACTGCGACCTCGCACGTCGCCATGCCGCGCGGTGGTGAACGCGGACTGGTGGACGCGTCAAAACCAACGACAGTAGCTGAAGTTGCAGTTGAATCGATAAAGATTGATTTCTCCAGACCGCACGGAAAACGCTTTGGTGTCCTGGTTCACGCCGTTCTCTCTGTCGTGCCACTCAATTCGGACCAGGACGCGATAACAGACGTCGCGCGCGCTCAGGGACGAATCTTAGGCGCGACGGAGGATGAAGTCGCCGCTGCGGTGGAGACCGTGCATCGTGCGCTTCGTCATCCTCTAATGCAGCGTGCGGCTGACGCAGCGAAACTCGGGCAGTGTCGGCGAGAAGTTCCTGTCGGCCTCAAACTCGACGAGGGTGTAATGGTGGAAGGTGTGATTGACCTCGCGTTTCATGAGGATTGGCCGGATAGTTCATGGACGGTGATTGATTACAAGACTGACTTTGAGGTTAAAGGCCGGCTTGAGGAGTACCAGAACCAGGTTTCACTGTACGCTCTAGCAATTTCCCGCGCCACCGGGCTGGAAGCGCGACCCGTGTTGTTCAGACTGTGAATTCTTCTACCGAAAACTTGACGCTCACGAAGGCGGGTTCACGCAAAGACGCAAAGGGTGCAAAGACGCAAAGAAGACTTAGGGAAATCAATCAATCTTGAGAGGACCCTTTTAGAACTCACCTTTGCCATCTACATCCTTCTTCTTTGCGTCTTTGCCACCTTTGCGTCTTTGCGTGAACACCGTCTTTCATTTCTGATTTTGCTGGAAGTTACCAGAGCGCGCGGGCGCGGCTAACCGCATCTTTGAACAGATCAAGCGCACCGCTGTATTCGCCGTCGACAAGCCGGGCCTGGCCGTTAGTTATTGACTGCCGAATTCGCTGGAGTTGAATAGCCTGGCCTGGACTCGGAGAGGCAACAGCCGCGACGGCTTCCAGATATGCACCCTGCGCGACTGCCTCTCCTGTCAGTCCGAGAAGGCATTTCAATCGACTCAAGTCGCCGGCGCCAGCAGCCTCCGCGCGTTGGAGCGCCGAGATCGCTGCCTTAATCTTAACGAGCGCCGCGACTAGATTGCCGTCCGCGAGTTTGTCGAGCGCGCCGTTGTGGGCCGCGCCGTTGTTATTCCCGGCAAGATTGTCTCGAGCGTCGCGGAGGGCCGCGGTGACCGCGGGACCTGTCGCGCCGGCCAGCAGCAAATCAATCTCACCGATCACCCATTGCACGGCGTCAATCGGGGTGGCGACGTTGACGGACGTACTCGCGGCTGTTTGACCGCCGTCGTCGTCGGTGACTTCGAGCCGGAGTGCGTAGGTACCGGGCGTGCCGTAGGTGTGACCTTGCCGGAGGCGACCGGTCGCACCGCCGAAAGCGTCGCTGAACGAGGCGAATGCGCTGCTCGAAATGGTTGTCCCGTCACCTAGGTTCAAGTGAGCCGCCTGGTGGTCAGGTCTTCCCGGATCCGTAAACGAGCCTTCGGCCACATACTCCACATTGACCAGTGCAAAGGGCAGGTCGAGGCCGACCTCGAAACCGCGGGAATCAACCAGAGCGAAGCTGGTTACGTGTGGGGCGACATTCCGGACCCGAACATCAACCGCCGCCGGCGCGCCCTGTCCGAGCGGGGTCGGATCGGTCGCGTGCTGCGCGCGGACAGGCACAGACTGAAGACTTGGGCCGTCCAACTCTGAAGCGGAGAGGGTCGGGTTCTCGCCGAAGGTTTCAAACGCGCCGTTCAGGTCGAAGTCCCAGGTGACGTTGATGGGCGCGTTGTAGTAGACCCGGCAATCAGGGAAAACCTCATCCTCGGTGGGGAAGAACTGCACGGACGAAATCTTGTTGTCCATGGATCCGCCGCCGTTGTCACTCTGCACAGCATCCAGATCAGCCTCTTCTTTAACCATCCCGTTTCCGAAGAGCTTTTTGCGTCGGCCAGGAAAGTTCGAATCGCCAAAAGAGTGATCGTTAACCCGCAGGGTACAGCCTTCTGGCGCAAACCAGCGCCACGAACCGGCCTCGTCGTTGAAATACCAGAGAAGTTTGGTGAAGTCGTCAAAGTCGTCCTTGTTCCAATCTTGGTAATCGACTGCGAGCCAATCGTTGTCGTCGAAGTTGTCAGTTAGTCCCAGACCATCGTCCTCGAAGAGTTGAAGCCACGCCTTCGTGATCGGGCCTTTCCCTCGTGCTGAAAGAATCACGGCACTTCCTTCATCAACTTCGAAAGGCCCGAGCGCCTCGACTGTCGGGCTGAGGGGCGGGCTTCCGGGGCGAACCATTTCTCGATGTCGCCACTCCCCGAACCTCACTGTTCGACGGCCAGGCTCACCCCCCGGGAGCAGTTCAGGTGGGCCCTCGTTATTGTGCTGGGATGCATAAACGATCAGTTCCCCTGTCGGGCTGATGTACACGCCGGTGGAGCCTGCGAAATGAGATGTGTCGCCGCCACCACCAATCGCATCCGTGGCCACGTGCTTGCTCTCGATGTGCGTCAGAAGGCGGTCAGCAGGATTTCCGTACCTGTCTACCTCGACTTGATACAGATCGAGGAAGTCCTCGCCGCCGCCGGGAGCCAGTACCGGTTCCGTGTTTCGCGCGCCGATCAAGAAGAGAGGGCCATCCAGACTCTCCTGCCGAACCAAGCTGAACATCTGATGAGCTTGTGAGCCGGAATTGGGCCACTCATGCGCCGGCTGGCAATCGGGGTCCCTGGGAAAAGGTAAAGGAGGGTTAGGTCCGTACATTGAGCAGATTGATACATCGCAATTTGGAACCTGTGAGCAAAAGCCAGCCTGGAGTTCTTGGGCGGACCAACTTCGGACCAACTCCCAATTCAAGTTCGGCGCTTTTAGGTCGGTCGAGCCGCCCCGATGCGTCGGCAGCGAGCGGTAAAGCCTCACGTCTCGGTTGTTCTTGCCCGCGACGAGCATGAGATAGCGCACACCTGGACCGTCGGGGTTGAGCACGGGCGTTAACGCGACCTGGCCCGCCTGGAATTCATCACCTGTCAGCGGAACAAACTGGCTCTTGATGGTAGGTGTCTCGGGATTGGAGACGTCCAGAAAAAGGATGAGGTCCTTTGGCTTGTCCGGGTTTGGAGTGGGCACAGGGGAAGGAAAGGGAAAAGGTATATCCGGATAGGGTACGGTGAGAGGCACGACCAGCACATCGCCCACCAATTGCATTCCGCCGGGGTGACCATAGCTCGGCCAGCCGTTCTCGCCATTGAAAAGAATCGTAGCGACCGCAGTGTCCCGAGCGTCCGGCGGAGTTGGCCAGAGGTTGAGGCTTCCGGTCGGTAGAAACGAAGCAATAGCCCAGTCGCGAACGAGGCGATTCGAACGAAGTCGCTCACCATTTGTATCTCTGGAGCCCATCCTGACGATCACAAGATTTCCGGGTTCAGGCGCGCAATCGGTGACACACTCGGGAACGTCGTTGCCGCTGCGCGAGACGAAGAGGTAAGGCGTACCGGGGCCATGCTTGCGGACAATTCCCTGGTAGTGCTTGTGAATGTCGGGATCGGGCGAGTTCCCAAGCCCGAACGCCAGCCCATCGGGCCGGAGGGCGAGTTGGTTGAACTGGCCGATGACGTCGGGAACAAAATAGATCTCCGACGAACCGCCTCCCTGTCCGAAGGCGACACTGGCCAACATCAGAACAGTCAGGCAGAAACTGCAAGTTAGATTCAGGTAAGAGCGCCTCATCGCCGAGCCTCTGCCTTGCGAGGGGGCTGACTCGCAAGCGAAGGCCACCAGGACGACGGATCCCGCCAGTTTCAAAGTGTGACTGTGCTTCATGGTTTGTTCCTTTCTTCGTCGTGGTTCCTGGCCTTATCGGCTGTTGATAAGACAGTTTCAGAAAAGCATTTCAACGAGGGTCCCAACGTTGCGTGAAGGCAGTTGCCTTCGAATAACGCCTCCACTGGTTAAGGCGGGAACGGCAGGTGAAAACGCCAATGGCGACGGGATTTTTGTGGTGCCAGCTCGAAGCAGCTCGAGTGTCGCGGATCCCTCCTTCATTTTTGATAAGAGTGATCGACAAAACCATTTCGGGAAATTTTTTCGAGGCGGACTGCCTGGGGTAGTCTGGCGGATTGAGGAATAAAATTGGGCACCAGTTGCGGGAGCTTAGCGACCGCTGCCTTGCTACAAAACGGGAGGGTAAAGGCGTTGTAAACCCGTGGGTGGGTCGTGTAGCGACTCGCTCATGCCGCCGCCCATGAGATCATCAGTACCACCCGCGGGCAGCGGGTGGATTGTCGTAGCAGCGCGGATACGAGCACTCAAGTCACAGAACCGCTTGCCGTAGCCAGCGGATGCTAGCACTCAACATTACGAAACTGCACAAAACCCGACTAAGGTAAGACTCGGTCGTAGGGCAATGTAGCTGCGCGAATGCGAGCAACTCACAGAACCGCTTGCCGTAGCCAGTGGATGCTACCTCTCAACATTACGAAACTGCTCAAAACCCGACTATTGTAAGACTCGGTCGTAGGGCACCGACGGACTTGCTTATTTACGCAAAAACCTGCTCACGGTAAATGCTAAGGTGAGTGCTAGCATCCGCTGGCTACGGCAAGCGGTTCTGTGACTTGAGTGCTCGTATTCTGGCTAAGGTAAGCGGGTGTGCTGCGGCCCGTCCTTGCCAGCAAAATCGCCCTCGTTCCGGAGAACTACTCAATTAACTGTTTCTCTAATTTTTTCACAGCTTCGGCAGCTGGTGGGTCCGTAGCTATACTCAATCACTAAAGCCTGAGGATGGTACTGACGTCATGAGACCGGTTTAGCTGCGCAGAGGTTGATTGCACGTCGAAAGGCTTCGGCCATTGATTCGGCCTTTTCCTTGACCGGTAAGGTGAGCGAGTATTTGTTGGTTTCTCCACCTTCGGCTGGGCCGCCCTGGTACAACATGAACTTGATTGAATTCTTGCCGGGGGTCGTATGCAGCCATAGCCCCCACGTATCACTCCCATGCTGCGGCTCGACGCTGACCTTCGAGGGATCGAGATCAATCAGAGGTATCCAGACAACGGCTTTGCTAACGCCGGCGCTGTTCGAAGAATCTGCAATGCTCAACTGGCACGGCCCGGGGATTTCTACTTTCAAGTCTTTTCCGGTGTATTGCGGAAGATTGCTTGTGATCCAATCCAGCGACGCTTTCACTTGATCGCTATTTGTCCCGGCGCCTTGAAATCTCTCTACCAGCAGCACCGAGCCCTTTTTACCGTTAGTTTCGGGAGCGCTAAGTCGAATCAAGAACAGGTCGACAACTTCACCAGCTTTCAACTCCTTCAAAAAATCTGCTACCAAACTGTCCTGGACGGGCAGCCAATAAGCCGTGCCATCTTCTACAAACTGCATTTCCCTAAGGTATGACTTGGTATAGTGATCAGGATTGCCGGCACAACACTGTGCCCAACGATGTAAGGCTTCGTTACTAGTTTTAGAAATCGGTCTGGCGGAATTCTCAAAGATGACTGTGACTCGAAAGGGAAGGAGCCCCTCGCGCTTTGGGTCTTCCTTTACAATTTCCTTCAGTGTGCTGGCCTTGTAGTCTTCCAATGTACGAGGCTTCTTAGCGGTAGGCGCTAGCGCACCTTGTCCATAGGTGAGGCCACTGCTTAGCGCCGCAGCCAGGAAGATCAGATGAATTGGTTTATGTTTCATTAAGGTTCGCTTACTTCTTTTCCTTACACCGACACTCGATTCCAACCAGATAAAGCAGACCCTTCACTCTCACATACTTCTTTGCCCTTACTGTATCCAGGTTGCCATTATAGGTCACTTCCGACACGGCATTGCTTTCTGCCGATATCGCATTTTGTTGGGGCTGAGGGGACATGACAACACCAACCAGCATTGAATCAGAGCCTTCGGATGATGCCATAGACTCATCCGTGTAGTAGACACTGGCTGTGATGATAAGACTACTTCCTGGCAAGCGATATGTTTTGGTTGTGAGCTCTTCCTCGCCCATGACTGGCAGGAACTCTGGAAAGATGGTCTGCCCGACTGACAGCGCTTTCGCATCAGCTTCGGCACTTCCGGTTTCTCGGAAGCTCTCAGCTGCTTTTCGCGCCTGCGCCACATCAACAACGTAAACATGGCAGACATCGCTTCGGGTTTGAGCCCCAGCTATGCCCAACAACCAAAAGACCATCAGCTTGGCAATGATAATTCGTTTCATGTCACCTCCCACAAGAAACGTGTTAGATAATTGGGCGTTGGCGCCGGGCGCAGAGTTTTGAGGAAGTTGACGATACCGACGTCATTGACGCTTGCCGTCGAGGTTGGCCCACTCGCCCGATTGGATGAAACTGGCCCAGTAGAACGGATGCCGGCGTTCTTTGCGCTTCAGCATATCAAGCTGTATTTGACGTAGCGCTTCGCCGCGCCCCTGGCCTTGCTTCAAACCTGAGTAATAGCCTGTCATCAACTCGCGCGTCACGTAGTCGCTCACCGGCCACAGGCTCATCACGAGGGTTTCTGTTCCCGCGAGCACGAACGCACGGCGCAAGCCATAGACACCTTCGCCCTTTCTAACTTCTCCGAGTCCGGTATCACACGCCGAAAGCGTAACTAGTTTCGTGCCCCACAAGTTCAAGCCAGAGGCCTCCAACGCTGTCAAAATGCCGTCTTCCGCAGAGCTGTTGCGCAAATTCGCGCCCGTCAAAGCCAGGCCGGACCGCAACAAGGGGTTTTCTATTCGGACCCTTGCGTTGATGGCGCGCGTGCCGCTTCTAATTGGAGAAGGGGCATCTGTTAAAAAGAACCCATGTGTAGCGATATGCAGTATACGGGGCGCAGTCGCCTGCTTTACTGCTAACTCAGTTGCCTGCGTTCCAGTCAAAAGCTTCGCTTCGGGAAAAAGTGATTTGATCGCCCGGGCCTCGTCGGCAGTGCTTGTGAGCGATGCAAAATACACATTCGAGAGATCTCTTCCAGTCGTGACGCTTTGACGTTTTCTGCCGTGGGCTGCCCGTTTCCTTTTTGAGGTGTCGGTCTCTTGTGCCTCGGGTTCTCCAAACCTGGGATCGCCCATCACTACAGGTTCACTCTTGCTCGCTCGCGAAACCTGCAGTCGCAGCAAATCTCGCCCGCTGGTCAGGTAACTGATCGAATATTGCTCAATCAGATACTTCCCGTGCTCATCTACCAAGGCTTCAAACGGAATCAGATTCAATGTGCCATCGGGCGACACAAGTAGTTGTTTAGCGTCGCCGATGAATGCACTAATCGGCTTTATGACTCTCTCGTCCAGCGCGCGCGAGAGCTGTTGGACGTTGTTTCGCTTAGGGTTCAGCAACGCCAGGCGCAGAGCGTTAATCGCTTCGTCAATAGGCTTCGCCTCGCCGAGGTCCTTCCATTGGACTTCTCCTTTAGAGTGTGCGACGTAGGCAACGTAGCGAGGCTCGCCATAGGCCTTGTAAGAGTCCGGCGCTCTCGGATCAAACGGTTCGTACACGGCGAATTCGATCAGCGCGGCGTGCTCAGGAATCGCCGCTTGAACCGCACCGAGTTCGACCGGCATAGCGCGCTCATAGAACCCCGCGCTGCGTCGACTGACTTCCGTTTCGAGTCGTTCTCTCTCTTCTTCCAGGGTCTTGACCTTTCCCTGGTGCTCGGCAACCGTCACTTTCTGAGGGCCGTTGAGGACCAGATTTGCAAGCTTTGAGGTGACGTCGTTCAACTGGTCGAGAAGCTTCTGATCTGCGGAGCCGAAGCGGAAGCGCAGCGCAGCAAAGCTGGCAGACACCGCATCCAGCGCACGGCCCTTGCGCTGTAAGATAGTCGTCATAGCCAGGTTCAATGCCGCGCGATCATTCGAGGCGAGACGGGTGTGCAAAGAGACGTTGCGGAATGCGTGCGCAGCAAGACTGGCGAGCAAGGTCCGTTTGTCGCGCTCGGACCCGACAGCCAGATTCATTTCAACGTAACGTTCCTCAATTTCATTGGCTCGTGTTTGAAACTTCACTGCCTCAGGGATCAACCCCTGCGCCGCATAGAGCCGTGCAAGTCCGAACAGAGCTTCTTGAGCATCCAAATTACCAATCGCTGCCTTCTGCTCCAAAATTGAAAACGCTCGCTGGTAGAGTGCCTCTGCCTTTGCGTAGTCGCCGGTGGTGGCGTAAACCATGGCGAGGTTATTCAGGGGTCGGCTAAGTCTTACATGATCCTGCCCGAGTGTTTTTTCATGCAACATCACCGCACGCTGAAACACAGCTTCCGCCCTGGCGTAATCGCCAGCCGCATAGGCAACCAGACCAAGCGAAGCGAACGAACTTGAGAGGTGAAAATGATCCGGCCCCAGGATTCTCTCTTTGATCGTGCGGGACCGCTGGTAGTGCCTTTCGGCGGTTTCATAGTCGTCCCGGTAGTAGTAAGTATCCCCTATATTGTCCAGCAAAGATGTGACATATAGATTCTCCGTTTGGTTTGCCTTCTCATAGATGGCGAGAGCTCGTTGATGCATCTGCTCTGCTTTGAGATCGTCACTTTTCTCCCGGTACAGAATTCCAAGATTGAGAAGCGTGTAAGCGACATCGGGATGTTCTGGACCTTGTATTTGCTCCTTAATCCTCAGTACACGCTCTCGTAGCGTCACAGCGCTCGCATAGTCACCCGTAAGCGAAAAGTTGCCGGATAGATGGTCGAGCGTAACGGCGACGGGAAGGGAATCAGGTCCTAACACCTTTTCACGAATCTCAAGCACGCGCGTCACTAGCGAACGAGCCTCAAGGTGTTTTCCCTCACGATTGAGCCTTAAGTACTCGTCGAATAACTTTCGCGCCTGCTCTAGTTTGTGATCGTCTTCGGTGGCAGGGTGAAGTTGCGCAATGCGAACCTCATAACGACCCGTGGGAGCTTTCGCCCCCGCGTAAATGTCGAGACGGTAGCTTCCCGATGATTCGGCGACGACATCTATCGTAGGCTCTTGTTCGATTGTATAGGGATGACCAACCCTTGAAATCGTCTTGCCGTCCGGCCCTTGGAGTAATGCACCTATGCTTATGCCCTGCCGTCGAATTTCAAGTCTTACGAATTGCCCTTCAGAGATCGCAATCTGGTAGCTGTGTTTTTGACCTCCAGACAACTCTCGCTCGATCGGTTTGCCGGCTTCGAGCACAATGATTTCCTGCATGGTTCGCGGGGCGCTGAGGGTCCGATGCGCGGAAACCAGTAAAGACAGCGCTGTAAGTAGAACCAAGCCACCACAAAAACTCTTGGGCATCAAACTTTTGAAATTTGGCTGAAGCGCCATTCTGAAATACATAGGAACCTCCCTAGGCAGCTTCAATGCTGTGAGTTGTTCGACTAGGGCTTAATCACCCTGAATGGATAATTGCCGACGTTTCCGGCGTCTCCGGCGGCGGAAATACCTGTGAGTTCAAGGACGTAGTTTTGCGACTTTAACAACCCGGCCGGCACGCTGACACGAAGCACTGTGCCCTGGCCACTGGCCTTGAGCTTGCCGCCACGCCAGATAATCTGCGCCGTCGCAGAATTTTTCACCGCCACCTGGTACGAGGGAAACCCGATCGCCTCCACGTCCAGTTTGAACGCCACGGTATCAGTTTCAGCCGGCACCGAAATAGCGGCCACCTGACCTGCGCCTCTGGTTTGCGGCGCAAGGTTGAAGGCAACTACCTTCGGGTGACGGGAGTGGTCCGGCGGCTGATGCTCCTCAAGCTGGGCCAGCCGTTCACGCACCTGCGTCAACTCTTGCTCCGTCTCGGCATCGGCCGAACGCTGAGCGGCGAGCTGTCGTTGCAACTCTTGTTCACGCTGTTCAAGCGCGGCGCGCTCCGTTTTAGTCTGCGTCATCTCACGGCGCAGTAGCAGATTCTGGTAGGCCAGATACCCACCGGCCACCAAAAACACCAGAGCGGCCGCTGCGAACCCCCACTGAAGTGCCAGACGCGGCATCGCAAAAAAGACCGGCCGCGAAGCCTGACGCAGAACAGCCTCGCCTGGGGTGGGACTCGCGCGGGTAACACGGCTGGCTACCGCCGATTCGGTTGCCGCCTTGTCTGCAAAGATTAGAAGTGTCTCGGCGACCTTGACCTTCTCGCGACTCCGAGGTGGGGCAAGGTAGTGTGAGGTGAATCTATTTAGCAAATCCCCCGAAAGTTCACCTCTGGCGTAGGAATCAACTAGATCATCCTCCAAAACCAACAGCCGGTCAGCGAATTCACCGTCGGTCAGACTCATCTTATCAAGGCGTTCCGTTTCGGTTTCCGACAGGGTCCCCAGAAGATAGTCGGTCATCAAGCGCTCATCGACTGGCTGCTTTTGCACTAGTCCTCATTCTCCCGCTAATCGGCATTTCAAATACTCAAGAGCACACGGCGAGAGCTCCCCTCGTTGGTATTAGAGAAAACTGCCAAAGTCTTTCATCACCCGCTACTCAGGCATTTGTAGACGCAATTTTCGAGTTTTTCTCGAATACGACAAGCCCGAATGCTCAGGGCATTAACAGTAATTCCGAGCTTGACGGCCATCGCCCGGCGATTCTCAATCTTGGCACGCTGTTCCCCATGATAATAACCAACAATCAGTTCGCGAGTGACCGTCTCCATACCTGCCATGCATCGCTCCAGGCAGTCCCATCGCCTTTCCCTTTCCTCCTGTGCTTCGCTCAGATCACGCATTTCGGCTGCTTGTCGGAACAAGAGCCTTTCATTGAAAGAAACGTCAGGTTGTTCCTTGCGTAAGAACTCGAGGAGGACAAAACGGGCAACAATGTAACAATAGTGGGCCGGCGCATCGGTAATAATCGTCCCCTCCTCTCTAAGGCGACGGGCCACTCGGTTCAGAGTTTCATCAGCGAGATCATCAGGGGCGGGACAATGCTTGCGGTCGAAGTATGCGACCAGCCTTCGTCGCATCTCCAGGTAACTCTCCCCGCTTGAGCTGGTGCCTTGATCAAGCCACCGCAGTAGTTGGTCAAACGCATCCGGCGTCAGTACCCAATCTTTTATTGGCTCAACCCTTTTCACGGTAGACC
>JAMQPH010000874.1 GCA_023717605.1 Pyrinomonadaceae bacterium | reverse complement strand
GCGGTTGAAAACGATTCGCCCCAAGCTGGTCGCGTTGCTTAAAGAATTGGAAAGTCGCTCGGAGCGCCAGCGCCGGGCCGGAAAGATTGCCGATGATTCCAGTTGGATGTGGGACGAACTGGGAATATCTCGTGAATGAGATCGAGTACTCAATCGTCAATTGAAAAATCCGTTTGACCCGTCGAACGAAAGGTGGGAGAAAGCAGCTTGTCACGAGTATCCTCTCGTCACCCCGAATTTCCGGCTGCTGGTGAGCAAGAAACAAGACACCCCCAAAAGGGCCGTACCAGGAATCGCAGTTCGCGAACCGGCTTGAGTATCTGAGATTCTGCCAGCGTTACGCGCTGCATGACCGCCGCTGCGAGTGAACCGAGAAAGAGCGCGGTCTTTCAGTCGCAGCTTTCTGCCCGCTATACATTTTTGACACGCTCTTTCGGGCTAATTTGCACAACACGGTAGCGTCATTTGAGGAGCGGTAGACCACACTTGCTGTCAATCGTGTGGTGGCACATATTCTGCGGTTCACCGACGTGAAAAAGGAGCGTGCCTGTGAAAACCGTCACTATTATTCGACTAGTATTTTGTTTATCCCTGTTTTTGGGTCTCGCTCTGGCTACACAAGGCCAAGCCGAGGAGTATTACACATATAAAGATCCCCATGGGAACTTAGTGATCTCGAATAAAACTCCTCCGCCTGGAAGCAACGTCTTAAAAATGCAAAACCTGCCTGAAGCTACCGATCCTCAAGTTCAACAGCCCCACGAAGGCAGTGACACGCAGCTAAACGGACACTCTGAAGACTCAGCGCAACCGTCCAAGAACAAATAAATCTGAGGTCCATGGGCTTCATAACCGCGCGTGCACTTGCCGTTAAAACAGCGGCCTTTCATGTGCTGCTGGCCTAGGTCACGAACCTCGCCTCCAGCCTCTTGCGTTTGCTCCGATATATGATTCTGCGAAAATTGCCCGAGGCGGCAAGGTCGATCCCGGCGCTTCGCGATCATTTGATGACTCCTCGTTGAGACGCCCACCTCCACAAACGTGAGAGGCGGATAATTGGCGGACAGCGTGCACAATAGATCGCAATAACAATCGGTTATCTCGGCCCACTCGATCCTCAATCAACCGTTCGACGTTACGCCAGCGAATGGGACGTATTCTAAAGGTAAAGCCAGGTCCCCTTCTCACGCAAGGCTTCCTTTGGCATCGTCTCCATACAAGACAAAGTGTGATCAAGCAACCGAGCTTTCATCCCTTATGAGGAGATTTCGAAACTGTGTAACTTTGTATACACACGTGTATCTGTTCGGATATACCCAACCCTAAAGACGGCAGTCCAAGTCTTCGCTCATGCCCATTTTATCGTGTGTCGTGCAAAACCTGCCACGAACCCGGCTCACATTAGGCTTGGCCAATCACTTGCATAAGTATTTTGCGTCTCATTCGGTAGCTGACTCACTTGCGACACGACCTAGATCGTACTGACAATGTTTCGGCTGCGGGCTACGTGAGAAATGCGCGTACAGATAGCGTACGGATGAGTCGTACTTGCGCAAGGAGAAGACAAGGATAAATTTTTATTTAGGCTCCGATTGCGTGGGTCAGTGAATTATCCCGACGTTGATGTGCAAATTTTCCACACCAGCGGCTGGACGGAGTATTAGGTTCGAAGATCATGACTTGCGTTTTTGCGTGAGACATAAACACTGAATCGCGAACATTGCGGCGGAAGTGCGCCTCAGGAGGATCTAAACATGGAATTCGGGCAATTGGGGTGGCGCTGGTGTTCCAAGTGCCAGGGACTGTTTTTCACAGGGAATAGTACCAACGGCCGTTGTCCTGCAGACGCGAGGGGCCATGACCCATCCGGCAGTGGACCCTATTTGGTCGACCTCGAACAATCCGACACTCCCGGCCAGGATAACTGGCGCTGGTGCGGCAAGTGTCAGGGCCTGTTCTTCAACGGGCACACATCAAGGGGTCGTTGCCCAGCGGGGCAAGCACATGATGCAAGCACGAGCGGAAACTATATCCTGCACGACCGCTCCAGTGGATTGGACGGGCAGAACCAATGGCGCTGGTGCCGAAAGTGCGAGGGACTCTTCTTTAATGGGGGCGGAACCCTCGGGGTTTGTCCCGCCGGCTCCTCGCACGACAGCCGGGACTCAGGAGACTACCTTCTCCACTTCGAAGAACAAGGACAAGCGATCGACACAGACCCAGTCCTGGCGGGCATTCGCACGCATGCCGGAATCCTCGTCCGGGCCTATGTCCCATGCGACACAGGCGATGCCAAATTCGCGCAGATCGCTAAGGATTACACAGGTGGCGGCACTACCTGCGGATTCCTTTGCCACTGGCTGATGTGGCGGCTCGGCTGCAACGACGCGAAGATCGTCAACCGCCGTGAGCCCGGTTTTACCTACGTGGACGGCCAGAATATTTCGCGTATCTTCAACCTCGGCCGGGAGCCGTTCATCAAAGTGATCGGCACGAATCTGATGCAGCAAGGGCTCGAGCCAGAACTCGGGGATATAGTGTTCATCAAGGAGCACCCCAACGGCCCTCAGAATACGGAGCACGTATTCGTGTTTCTCGAGAAAGAAGTGCGCGGCGGCAGAATTTTTTGGAAAACTGGCGAAACTGGCCAGAAGAACTCCCGTGGTCAGGAATGCGGGCGGCTCAAAGAAAGGGAGCTGAAACTGGGTTCCCAGAGGGACGGAAGGGTGACGGGCAACGCGCCCGAGCGCAACGTGTTCGGCTGGATTTCGCTCGC